>NZ_JBIYCZ010000008.1:0-221440 GCF_044908245.1 Bacillus sp. RC242 | reverse complement strand
AGCGGTCAGATCCTTTTTTAGTCCCATGCGGTGTGAAACGAGAAGGATGTAGTGAGTGGGAAAATAGTTTATATGTTCGAAGCCGTGGTTTGTATGTGTGAAAATCCGAGTATATCAATTGAAAATTAGGTTTGGAACTTTTTTAGATGGAATAGAGGATCTGGCGATGGATAGAAGCGGTCAGATCCTTTTTTAGTCCCATGCGGTGTGAAACGAGAAGGATGTAGTGAGTGGGAAAATAGTTTATATGTTCGAAGCCGTGGTTTGTATAAATGAAAATCTGGTTATTTAAATTGAAAATTGGCTTACTCTGGAATAAGGGATCCGGCGGTGGATAGTACAACAGGAAGCGTAACTTTGTATAAAATATAGGTTTCCGTTTCCAATAAGTTAATATGAAATCACTTAGTAGTATGACTCTTAGGTTCTTTAAAAAAGTTGGATACAATACAACAAACTATTCCGGTAATTAGAATAATGTATTTTATCGTTTCACTTGTATGCTCAAATAAATTAACGTTAAGCATCACAAGTCCCCAAAACATTTGAATCGCTCCATAACTGAATAAAAATTTTCCTGTACGAGAAAAATTTTTCATAGGCCTCATCCTTTCCTGTATATGTAAATTATATCATGGGAAACTACAAATGAATGATTATAAAATGAATTTTCTGTAAGTTTACGGGTATTGGTATGCAATAGATGAAGAGATTAAAGTTTCACTTTATATAAGACATAGAAAGAAGCTTACGTTTTTAACGTAAGCTTCTTTTTTATGTAAGTGTGTGTAACCGTTAAGCCGCATTGGGTTTTGTCGGTGAGTACGCGGAACTTTACGGTTACACGACACTTATTCATATGAGTAAAAGGGTTATTCCAACAGAAAATTTGTAATTAAGCGATTGGACCGCCTAAGTTAATAATAGCTTCAGAAACGCTATCGAATTTTTTGAAGTTTTCTTTAAATTCGTTTGCAAGCTCAATTGCTTTCGCTTTGTAAGCATCTTTATCAGCCCAAGTTTGTTCAGGCATTAATACTTCATCAGGTACACCTGGAACATGACGAGGTACTTCAAGGCCAAAGATGTCGTGTTTTGCAGTTTCAGCTTTAGCAAGTTCACCGCTTAGTGCTGCTTGAATCATTGCACGAGTGTAACCTAAGTTCATACGTTTACCAACGCCGTATTCGCCACCAGTCCAGCCAGTGTTTACTAAGAATACTTTCGCATCATGTTTCTCGATTTTTTCACCAAGCATTTCAGCATAACGAGATGCATCAAGCGGTAAGAACGGTGAACCGAAGCAAGTAGAGAATGTAGCTTGTGGAGATGTAACACCGCGCTCTGTTCCTGCTAGCTTACTAGTGTAACCGCTTAAGAAATGGTACATAGCTTGCTCTTTTGATAACTTACTGATTGGAGGCAATACGCCAGATGCATCAGCAGTTAAGAAAATAATTGTATTTGGATGTCCTGCAACACTTGGCAGTACGATATTGTCAATCGCATGCATAGGGTATGCAGCACGTGTATTTTCTGTTAAAGTAGTATCGTTATAGTCAGCGATGCGTGTTTGACCATCAATGACAACGTTTTCTAAAACTGAACCAAATTTGATTGCATCGAAGATTTGTGGTTCTTTCTCATGAGAAAGGTTTACACATTTTGCATAGCAACCGCCTTCAATATTGAATACGCCGTTATCAGACCAACCGTGCTCATCGTCACCGATTAATTTACGGTTTGGATCAGCAGATAATGTTGTTTTGCCTGTTCCAGATAAACCGAAGAATAGTGCTACGTCGCCTTCTTCGCCTACGTTTGAAGAGCAGTGCATAGAAAGAATGTCTTGTTCAGGTAGCAAGAAGTTCATAATAGAGAAGATTGATTTTTTCATTTCTCCAGCGTATTCTGTACCACCGATTAGTACGATACGTTTTTCGAATGAAACCATAATGAATGCTTCAGAATTTGTACCGTCAATTGCTGGATCTGCTTTGAAGTTTGGTGCAGAAACAATTGTGAACTCTGATTCGTGAGTTGCTAATTCTTCTTCATTTGGACGAATAAATAATTGATGTACGAACAAATTATGCCATGCATATTCGTTAACAACTTGAATTGGTAGGCGATAGTTGCGATCAGCGCCAGCAAATCCTTTGAAGATGAATAACTCTTCTTTTTCTTTTAAGTATTCTAAAACTTTTATATATAATTTATTAAAATGTTCTTCAGAGATCGGTTGGTTCACGGCTCCCCAAGCAATTTTGTCAGCAACCGATGCTTCCTTCACAATAAATTTATCTTTAGGAGAACGTCCTGTGTATTTTCCTGTTGAAGCAGAAACGGCACCAGTAGAAGTTAATTTCCCTTCGTTTCGCATTAATACTTTTTCCACTAATTGCGGAACACTTAATTGAATCTGTGCATTGCTTCCGTTCAATAATTCATGTAAACCAATTTGGACATTCACAGTACTCATATTTATATACCATCCTTTTCATTTAATGAAATATTTCTCGTAATCCCCACCAATAGTATAACACAATTATATAAATAATGTATACTATTTATTTATTTTTGTTTGTGTGAATGTATCATTTCCCTATTAATATTTCATTCTATACGTATTGAGAAAAACTTTCAGGAAAATGTGAATATTAATTGACAAATGAATATCATTTCTTTAGTATAGGTTGGGACGGATACTCTCTTATCCCGAGCTGGCGGAGGGACAGGCCCGATGAAGCCCAGCAACCTCACTTGTAGTGGTAAATACAGGTGAATAGGTGCTAAAACCTGTGCGAGGCTAACGGTCTCGAACGATAAGAGCAAAGGGCAAAAAGCAGTATGCAAGTAGCAAATTAAACCTTTCCTCTATGTTAAGTAGGAAAGGTTTTTCTGTATGCTTGTGTGGGAGAATAAATGTATGTCGCAGTTTGTGGCAAATTAAGGATGAGTTCCGTACAATATATACAATTACTGTAGGGAGGTTTACCACATGACAAAAAAACGTCATCTGTTCACATCTGAGTCTGTAACTGAAGGACATCCAGATAAAATTTGTGACCAAATTTCTGATTCAATTTTAGATGCGATCTTAGCAAAGGACGCAAATGCACGTGTAGCTTGTGAAACAACTGTAACAACTGGTTTAGTATTGGTAGCGGGGGAAATTACGACTTCTACTTACGTAGATATTCCAAAAATCGTTCGTGAAACAATTCAAGGCATTGGTTACACACGCGCAAAATACGGATTCGATGCAGAAACTTGTGCAGTTTTAACATCTATCGATGAGCAATCTGCTGACATCGCTATGGGTGTTGACCAAGCACTAGAAGCACGCGAAGGTCAAATGACTGACGCTGAGATTGAGGCAATTGGTGCGGGAGACCAAGGTTTAATGTTTGGCTTCGCATGTAATGAAACACAAGAATTAATGCCACTTCCAATCTCGCTTGCTCACAAATTAGCTCGTCGTTTAACTGAAGTACGTAAAGATGACACATTATCATACTTACGTCCGGATGGAAAAACGCAAGTTACAGTTGAGTATGATGAAAATGGTAAACCTGTACGTGTGGATACAATTGTAATTTCTACACAACATCATCCAGATGTTACGTGGGAAGAAATCGATCGCGATTTAAAAGAGCACGTAATTAAAGCTGTAGTTCCAGCAGAATTAATGGATGGAGAAACGAAATTCTTCATTAACCCAACTGGCCGCTTCGTAATTGGTGGACCACAAGGTGATGCTGGTTTAACAGGACGTAAAATCATCGTTGATACTTACGGTGGATACGCTCGCCATGGCGGTGGTGCATTCTCTGGTAAAGATGCAACGAAAGTTGACCGTTCTGCAGCATATGCAGCTCGTTATGTTGCGAAAAACATCGTAGCAGCTGGTCTTGCTGACAAAGCAGAAGTACAACTTGCATACGCAATTGGCGTAGCACAACCAGTATCAATTTCAGTTGATACATTAGGCACTGGTAAAGTATCTGAAGACGTATTAGTAGAACTAGTTCGTAACAACTTCGATCTTCGCCCAGCTGGTATTATTAAAATGCTAGACTTACGTCGCCCAATTTACAAACAAACAGCAGCTTACGGCCACTTCGGACGTACTGATGTAGATCTTACATGGGAACGTACAGACAAAGCAGCTACTTTAAAAGAGCAAGCTGGTCTATAATATATGAAAAAAAAGCTTTGCGCGTGTCGCAAAGCTTTTTTTATTTGGTTTTATCCCGCATTAACGGGCAGTAAGCCTCCCACTTCAAAATTCGGCTGTAAAGCAAAAAAGTTAGGTAGGAGGCTAACTGCCTGTAAAAGCCCGATTGGTTCAACTAATAATCAGTGGGGAAGAACAAAATCCCCACTGATTAAAGTTTCACTTTATTTACTACTTGAATGCAAGAACTACAATAAACTTCCCCGTCTAGCTCAATATACTTCTTCATATTTGTCATCCCACTTGCCGGAAATGGCATATGAATCCACGCTTTTTCATACGTTTGTATTTCCTTTTCACATGATTTACAAAGGAGTGGTTTCTTACGGAACATAGACGGTCACCCTTTCAGTTGGTGTGCTTTTCCTGCGCAAAAAGCACTGCTCAGTAAAAATAGCGTTGCGAATATAATACTCACTAATGTAGCATATGGAATCGCGCCTTTTAAGGAAAAGCCGACAGTGATGGAAGCAACAAATAAGAGAATGAATGTTGTTGTTAATTTTTTATAAAGTTCCATAGTGTGTGAACCTCCAAATTATTTTGTAATTTAAAATGAAATCTACTATGTAGAAAATATAAGGGGATTTAAAGAGTAGCTAATGGTGTGTAGTCCAGGCGTATAAGAAAGTATATTTTCCTTTTTGTGGTCGTATATACTTATATTGTATCACGGTGCATCATTGGCTTCATACATAATTGTGTAAAGATATGTATGATAAAATGAAGAAAAGTCTTTAAGAAAGGAAAGATGAAAAATGAGTGTAACTGAACATAAAAAACAAGCTCCAAAAGAAGTGCGCTGCAAAATCGTGACGATTTCCGATACACGTACGGAAGAGACGGATAAGAGCGGACAACTATTACATGAATTATTAAAAGAAGCAGGACATAAAGTGACCTCTTATGAAATTGTGAAAGATGATAAAGAAAGTATCCAGCAGGCTGTGTTAGCTGGTTATCATAGGGAAGATGTTGATGTCGTGTTAACGAATGGCGGAACTGGTATTACGAAACGTGATGTGACGATTGAGGCAGTTTCAGTGTTATTAGATAAAGAAATTGTTGGATTTGGTGAGTTGTTCCGTATGATAAGTTACTTAGAAGATATCGGAAGTAGTGCGATGTTAAGTAGAGCAATCGGCGGTACAATCGGGCGTAAAGTTGTCTTTTCGATGCCAGGGTCTAGCGGAGCGGTTCGTCTTGCGATGAACAAGTTAATTTTACCGGAATTAGGTCATATTACATTTGAGTTGCATCGTCAATGAGTAAGTGTGCTGGAATTGTATTAGCAGGAGGTATGTCGAGCCGATTCGGTGAGCCGAAAGCGTTAGTAGGCTGGAAAGAGAGTACTTTTATTGAGCATATTGTGAAAGTAATGGAAAGCGCTGTGCAAGAAATTGTAGTCATTAGTCATTCTGATATAAAAGAGAGAGTAGAGCAATTAGTACAAGTTCCAGTTATAGAAGATATGTCGCACTATAAAGGAAATGGGCCGCTTGCTGGAATTGTATCAGGAATGGAATATATAGAAGCAGATTGGTACGCTATTATGCCTTGTGATGCACCGAACGTTTCAAATGAATGGATTACCATTTTATTAGAGCAAACGAGCGATGAATATGATGCTGTTGTCCCTATTATTAATGGAAGAAAACAACCGTTACTTGCAGCGTATCATAACCGTGTGAAAGAAAAAATTTATGCTTTGCTTCAAGAAGAAAAAAGAAGTATGGGCCAACTTTTATCACAATGTAATGTGAAGTATATTGCTGGTGAAGATGTACAGGCGAATGCAGATTGGTTTATAAATGTGAATACGAAAGAAGAATATGTACAAGCTCAAAAAAACCTTTCAAATGAATGAAAGGTTTTTTGATATACAGAAATTGGGGAACAATTACTGTATAAAGGTATGTGAGTAAGTTAATTTTAAGGGGATTTCGTGAACTACCCGCCACTTAACGTCCTAAAGGAGTGTTTGAAGTGAGGGCTTCTCGGTTAATCATTACTTCTGATAGCTAACGAATTCGTCCTAAGACAGCCGAGCTAACTCCCTTGTTCCAAAGGTTATTTTATTACAATTTATGCTGACGCTAAAAGACGTATTGCTTCATTTTTAATATTGATAGCTGAGTTATAATCTCTATCGAGATTTACACCGCATATACAAGAATAGATTCGTTCAGACAATGTCAGACTTTTCACATTTCCACAGCTACTACATGTTTTTGTTGATGGAGACCATTTGTCTATTTTCACAAGTTGTTTTCCTTGTTCGTTTAGTTTATAAGTTAAGAAAGAAGTGAACATACCCCACCCATTATCAGCGACACTTTTTCCAAAATGAAGTGCTTGCGATATTCCTTTCATGTTTAGATCTTCAATAGCTACAACATCAAAATTGGCAGCTAACTTTTTAGACTCATGATGAAGAAAATTCTTACGTTGGTTAGCTACTTTCTCATGTAACGTAGCTACACGAATACGTTGTTTATTCCAACGTTCAGAACCTTTATTGCGTCTTGATAATACTCGTTGCGCCTTTGTTAATCGGTCTAACATGTTACGATAGAACTTAGGATAATTGGCTTTCTCATCCTCAGAACTGACGTATAATCCATCTATTGCAAAGTCTAATCCAACAACTGTTTCTACTTCTTTTTGTACAATCTCTTTTTCGTATTCAGTCAAGATTGACACATAGTATTTACCAGTAGGTGTCATAGAAATCGTACAAGACTTGATCATATAATCTTGTGGTATCTCTCTATGTTTTTTGATACGTACCATTTTCAGTTTTGGCAATTTGATATGACCATTAAGCAACAGAATATTACCGTTTACTACATTCATTGTATAAGACTTTCTGTCCTTTTTACTTTTGAATGTTGGGAAGTTATTTTGACCACTAAAGAAATTCTTATATGCAGTTTGCAAGTGTAGTTGAGCATTTGCCAAAGCTAATGAATCAACTTCTTTTAACCACTCAAATTCTGCTTTATATTTCGCAGGGGTTGGAGGCTTTTGTTTCTTTAGTTGTTCCTTATCATCTTTGTATTTTTCGTACGCTTCTTTTCGCTCAGCTAACATTCTATTGTACACGAAACGTACACAACCGAAGGTTTTACGTATAAGATTTGCTTGTTCTTCTGTTGGATACAACCGGAATTTATATGCTTTATTCTGCTTTGTCATATCATTTCACCTCACTTTTTACCTTGATTTTCAATATGTTTCTTTACTACGTCTATTGGCGAACTACCAGTAGTTAGTAAGCAAAAACTTCTTGACCAAAACATTTCTTTCTAAAGTTTTTTTCACTTGTGGAAAGTCTTTTTTGATTAGTTGAGAACTTGCACTTTTATAAGCATTAATAAATTTTGTCATTTCTTTTTAAGCGAGTAATTCTGATACAGTGTGCTGAAGGACTTCTTCATATTGCTCAAGTAATCCACGAAAAATCTCATCCCAGCTTTTTGACTTAGCATAAGACGAAGCAGCTATGCCCATTTGCATAAGTTTCTCTTCATTTTGCAATAAAGAATAGATGGATGATAGAAATGAATCCGTATTTTTGGGCGGACAAAGAATTCCCGTTTTTCCATCTGTAATAATATTTTTAACCCCGCCACTATTTGCTCCGATGACAGGTGTACCGCATGCAAATGATTCAAGTACGACATTTCCGAACGTTTCAGTAGCTGATGGAAATACCATCATATGAGAACAAGCATATGCTTGAGCTAAATCCGTGCCTTGTAAATATCCAGTAAAAGTGACATTTGTTTTCGGAACAGCTTCACGCAAATTTGTTGCTAGAGGCCCGTCTCCAGCGATGAGCCAATGAATATCGTCACGTTCTTTGTTTGTCGTTTGAATAAGTGTTTGAAGAGTATCGATATCTTTTTCAGGAGCAAGGCGCCCGACGTAGGAAAGAATATATTTCGCTGTAATATTATATTTTTTTCGGAATAGGTCTTTATTGTAAGTTGGATGAAAGAGAGTACAATCTACACCACGTCCCCAAATATAGAGCTGTTGAAATCCTTTTTTCTTTAATTGATGTAATGTTTCAGGAGAAGGAACAAAGTTTTTTTGCATATGACTATGAAACCAGCTTAAATAGTTCCATAGCATATTGGAGAGAAATTCGATTTTGTAATAGCGTAAATAGGCGTCAAAATCAGTATGATAAGAACCGACAACTGGGATATTTAACTTTTTGGCATAATATAACCCACAAAGTCCCATATTGAAAGGCGTAGCGATGTGAATGATATCAGGTTTAAAGGCAAGAAGTTCCCGCTTAATGCGCGGAGTAGGAAAGGCAAAGCGACATTCTGGATATAATATTGTTAACGGGATACTTCTCATTTTGTTCACATTCGCTACGAAATTATCTTCTGCCGTATGCTGAGGGGCGAAAACAGAATAGGCGATATTTTCTTTTTGAAAATATTTAGTTAAACGTTCCAAAGTTTTCGCCACACCGTTGACTTGTGGTGTAAATGTATCGGTAAATATGGCGACTCTCATCATATCGCTCCTTTACATGAGTGGAATGAGTTGATAAAAAGAGATGATGCCAGAGCAAGTGCCAAGGCACATGCCTACAAATACATCTGACGGATAATGAAGCCCTAAATAAATACGGGAAATACCGACGCATAATGCTAACGGTAATAGAAAAGCAAGCAAGTTTGGATTATAGCAAATAAATGGAATGAGGACAGAGAAAACAGCCGTTGTATGTCCGGATGGAAAAGAATGATCTTTTAAAGGCTGTACTGGATATTTCGCATCTTGAATTGTTAAATAAGGACGTTTTCGTGGATACCATCTTTTTAATATTTGCACAGGAATATGGCTAATTGTCAAAGAAATAGCAGTTGCAATTGCAGCTTGATGCAAATTCCCTGTTGCGAAAATTAAAAAGAATAGGGTAAGTGCAATGGAAAAACTTGGACCACCGATATGGGTAATATTGCTGAAAAAGATGTTTAATGTTTTTTGATCAAAGTAGCGATTAATTCCTTTGAAGATGTAACATTCTATTTTATATAGTCCACTGACCTTCATGAGATTTTTCCTCCCTCATTTACATATATATGGAGTTATTAACTTCTATTTTAATAAGATTTTATTGAGGGGATAATAAGGTTTTGTAAAGAAAAAGTTAGATTTTTTCATAAAAAAAGCTGCCAGTCTTATGGCAGCGATAAAATCACTTTTGTAACGATTTATAATATTGTCCTTTTTCAACGTATTGTGTGCGGATACGTTCCATATCTTTACGGTCTTCTTCTGTTAATTCGCGAATGACCTTCGCAGGGCGACCGAAAGCTAACGTATTAGGAGGGATTTTCTTTCCTTGTGAAACGAGACTACCAGCACCGATGAAAGCTCCTTCACCAATTTCAGCGCCATCTAATATGATAGATCCCATTCCGATTAAAGCATCTTTTTCAATTTTGCAGCTATGTAAAATAACTTGATGCCCAACGGTAACGTCATCTTCTAAAATAAGAGGATACTGGGGGCTTTGGTGAAGTGTACATTGATCTTGTACATTTACTCTATTTCCAATTATCGTTGGTGATACATCACCGCGGATGACTGTATTAAACCAAATGCTAGATTCTTCGCCAATTGTCACATCGCCTGTAATGGTAACATAGTCAGCGATAAAAGCACTACTCGCAATTTTTGGATTTTTTTCTTTGTAAGGATATATCATGTAAAGCCTTCCTTTCCTAGAGACTAGTTTTAGTGTATCAAATTATGAGAAAGAGTGAAATGGAGGAGGTCCGTATGTGGAATTATGAAGCAGAGGAAGCGAAAGCTGTAGTCGTTATCGTGCACGGCGCAATGGAATATCACGGACGTTACGAAGCTATAGCAGAAATGTGGAATCATATCGGCTACCACGTTGTGATGGGAGACCTTCCATCACATGGAACGACTTCGAGAAATAGAGGACATATTGATTCATTTGATGAATACATAGAGGAAGTTAAATTATGGGTGAAAGAGGCAAGGAAGTATCGATTACCTATTTTTATATTTGGTCATAGTATGGGTGGTCTTATTGTCATTCGTATGATGCAAGAAACGAAGAGAGAAGATGTAGATGGTATTATTTTAAGTTCACCATGTTTAGGTGTATTAACTGGACCTTCTGCTCCGCTTCGAGCTGCCTCAAAAATATTAAATGTTGTTGCTCCAAAATTGCAATTTGCAACGAATCTTACAGTGGAAATGTCAACTCGTAATCATGAAGTGAGAGATGCGATGGAGAATGATTCATTGTTCTTGCGCAAAGTATCAGTACGTTGGTATAGTGAATTGATTAAGTCTATCGAAATTGCGCATAAAAAAATAGGCGATTTTCCAGACGTTCCACTCTTGCTAATGCAGGCTTGTGAGGATAAACTTGTAGATAAAACACGTGTCCGTACTTGGTTTGATAATGTTAAAATAAGTGATAAGGCTTTTAAAGAATGGCCGAATTGTTATCATGAGTTATTAAATGAGTATGAGCGTGATGAAATTTTGAATTATATTCAGTCATTTACTGAAATACGCATCAATAACATAATAGAAACAAATAAGTAAATTATTTGTACATTGAATAGAGGAGATGAAGGAAGAAGTGAACGTACCGAGTAATCCCATAACGCTCATGGCGAAAGTATACCGTGATGTGTTTCCGGTAGTACACCATGAGCTAGCGATGTGGAAAGAGCGTGCCTACCATATTCCGAATGACGAGCTTCATAGTCAGGCAATCGCAAGTATTGAGAATAAAACGTTTCATTGCGAGGGCGGTGGCATTTTAGCGCTACTAGCAAATGAACATCGTGAGGAATGTATTCGTTTTATCGTAGCTTATCAAACGATTAGCGACTATTTAGATAATTTATGTGATCGTAGTACATCACTTGACCCGAAAGACTTTGCGGCTCTTCATGAGTCGATGGTAATGGCATTAAGCCCTGAAGTTGAAGGGGGCGGTAACTATTATCGTTATCGTGATGATCAAGATGATGGTGGTTATTTAGATGAGCTTGTTGAAACATGTCAGGATGTTTTAAAGAAAACGAAGCATTATGATAAAATTGCTCCAATTCTTCATGAACTTGCTTGTTATTATTGTGATTTGCAAATTCATAAACACGTGAAGTTAGAAGAAAGAGAACCACGCTTAAAAACATGGTTTGAAGCGCATAAAGAAAATTTACCACCGATGAGTTGGTTTGAGTTTTCAGCATGTGCAGGTTCTACGCTTGGAATTTTCTGTCTTGTAGCATATGCATTTCATGATGAGTTACATGAAGAAGATATTGTGAAAATTAGACAAGGGTATTTTCCATACGTACAAGGACTTCACATTTTACTTGATTATTTCATCGATCAAGAAGAAGACCGTATCGGCGGAGATTTGAATTTCTGTAGTTATTATGAAAACGAGCAAGCTATATTAGATCGTATGAAACATTTTGTAGAAGAAGCAGAGAAGAGCATTGGTGATTTGCCTCATGCGAAGTTTCATCGTCTCATAAGCCGAGGATTACTTGGTATTTATTTATCAGATCAAAAAGTATCAGCGCAAAAGAATATGCACAAAATGGCACGGCGCATTGTAAAATACGGAGGGCTCACTTCACGATTCTTCTACTGGAACGGGAAGATGTACCGAAAGAAAATGGCGCAGTGATGAAAAAAACCACTCTTGTAGAGTGGTTTTCTTATTATGATTGTATTTTTGAAAATACATATATGAGAAGTTCAATTGCGAAAATAACTAAAACAGATAGTCCGAATAAAGGCATGACAGCGCCTAGTATAACCATCATGATAAAGAAAACGATTATGCTTTTCTTATCTCTTTGCTTTGGCGGTGCTGCTAATTTTCCTTTTGGCTTTCTTGCTAACCACATTTTTATTCCGTAATAAATGAGAAGTAATAAAGATAATGTCGTTAGTAAGCATAATATTTTATTTGGCCATCCGAATAAATGTCCTTCGTGAAGCGGGATACCGTAAGTAAACCATTGTGCAAATAATCCATAATCACGATAGTCCGTTTTGGAAATAAGTTCTCCGCTATATTGATCAAAATAAGCTGTTATTTCTTCATTTGGTGCGACATGCATACCCGTAATACCGGAACCGCTTGATTTCGAAACGGTGAATACACCTTTCGGATCAGCCGGTAGTGAGATAACATATGGCTTCTTTATTTCAATTCCTTTTTGTAATTCATCGACAGAAATTGCTTTTGGCTCATTTGAATTCGATTCAGGAGGAGCTTCTTTTCTTGTTGCCCACGGCAATTCTTTTACCTTCGATTCAGGCGGTGCCATATACAACTTTGGATATCCAATTGATTCATTCGACGATGCGATTTTATAAATTTGGTTACCCATAAATCCTGACCACGGCAATCCAGATGCGACTAACAAAACGAGTGGAATTGTAAATATAATACCGATAATAGAATGACGTCGTTTTGCCTTTTCTCGCTTAGTGGATGCGGGTGTGTTTTTGAATTGGCGTATACTCATATACAATCCAGTCACAATTAAAAAGATTGTCCAGCATGCCGCAAGCTCTACAATGTAGTTAACGACAGTACCACCAACTAAAAGAGAACTATGTAATTCCCTCATTATATTGGCAAACGTTTCACTTGCATTTTGATCTCCAACAATTTGATTATTGCTATCTAAATACACATATTTTTGCTTTCCTGTATATTCATTTGCAATAGTAAGCCTCGTATTATAATCCCCATTAAACTCACTAATTTTCGCCACACTATAATGTGGATATTTTTTCGCTGTTAAGAAAAGCGAATCAGCCATCGAAATAGACTCTGTTTGGGCGCTCTTCCCAAAATATAAATCTTTATAGATGAAATCTTCAACCTCTTCACGAAATAAATACCCAATTCCGCTCAGTGACAAAGTAATAAGAAGCGGCGTAATAAAAAGCCCGGCGTAAAAATGCCACCTCCAAAAAATATAATGAAGCGAACGATTTACTTTCATACTTCAGTTCCCCTAACCTTCCCTATATGAATAAACTACTTATTTAATATAGCGAGATTAAGTGTGATTACTTTGAAATAATTGTGAAAAAAGTTAAAAGTTTTGGTTGTTTTTATCAAACATAAAACACATTTTAAAAAGGATGTGTTCTATGTTTATGAAGACTTTTTTATATTTGATGCATAGATCCTAACAACTGCTTTCGCAAGACATTGAGCGGAATCAACAAAGTCCTCACTCACCACCACATTCAAATCGGTACATGCGATAATAGCGGTATCTACTTCGTCTTTTAACTGTAAAACGAGCAGACTCCATAATTTACGAGCTTCCTCAATTTCTCCGCCTTTAATACAAGTAATAATTTGATTAATCATTTCTTGCCATTGTTCATTATGAATGTACTCTATATCACGTTTTGTAATTCCATCTTGGTAAATACTTGCTTGAACAGTCGCTTCTGTTGCAAGAAGAGCGACTCTTTTTGTATTTTCAGGAATTGCTTTTAACGTCTCATCGACTATATTCAAAATAGGAATGGTAATAGAACGCTGTAATTCCTCGAAATAAAGATGCGATGTATTACATGGCATTGCGATGAAATCTACACCAGTACTTTCAAGTTTTTGCGCTCCTTCAATAATCGCTTTTTTCATCGCCGCATGATCAATAGGGCGATCCATATAAAACGGTGTTGGGCACGAATAAATCATCATATGAGGAAAGTCCATATCATGCTTTGCTCCATAAATTGTTTGGCACTCTGCTACAACTGTATCGACGAATGGTCCGGTTGATTTTGGACCCATTCCTGCTAGTATTCCAATCATTGTTTAGTCCCCTTTAATATGTAATCAAAAACGTTTTCTGCGAACGAGAAAAAGAAATAAAGTAAGTAATAAAAATGAATATACGATAGCCCAAGCTGTAAGCCATAGAGTATGAGTAAGTATATTATATTTGTATTGTCCAAGCATTATAAAGCTTTCGACAGGTGGTAAAAAACATAGTAACTCTTTTTTTAACCGGATTGAGGCAATCGTCATAAGTAATATAAATGTAAGACTAAGCCAAGCGGTGCTTGCTTTTTGAATAATATTTCTAGTAAATAATGTTGCGATTGAAATTCCTAGTATAGATAAAGACATGTGAGCGAGAAATCCGACTAGAAATAAAGAAGCTGTCATTTTTTCATTAAACATTTGCAAAATAATTGGATAGATTACGGATATAAAAGATAAAGCAGTACAAATAAGAAAAGCCGTAATATATTTACCAACGTATAATGCCGAAATATTATTTGTATGTGAAATAGTGATTTGTTCTTGTACAGGATCTTCAGTATGAAAAATTGTGACTGTAATCCAGGCAGATAATAAATAAAGTGCGAGTGCTGTTTCTAAGTATGTTGGTACAATGGGAGTTGGTTTATATGTATATACAAAAAGTAAGCTTATGCAGTACATCGCAATAGGAGGAATGTACTTATACGATTTCGTGTAGTCGAGAAAATGGTAACGAATAAGCGCAAACATAATAAACCTTCTTTCGATTTAAAAATTAGGCTGTAGCAGTGTGATAGATGCTTTTTTATGTAATAAAAACTGAAGCATTTCGTTTGCATATTCCTTTTCGATTTGTAATTGAATGAGGTTTTGATTTGAATTGTGTGTAACTTGTATAAATCCTGATTGCTTTTGTAGTTCTATAGCTGAAAATGTTTCGTGAACAATTGCCTCAATATAGACCTGTTCTGTTGATTTTTGCACAGAGGTATCTTCCGCAATTGTATGATTTGCTAATGTCACAATTCTATCGGCGAAGTTTTCTAGTAGTTGTTTTTCGTGACATGTGAAGAGTATAGATATGCCTTGTTGTTTTAATGAGAGTAAAATATGCTCTAATTCTTGCTGAGAGTTAGGGTCGAGTCCAGAAAGAGGTTCATCTAGAATTAATAAATGGACGTCCGTAAGTAATGCTTGCATAATGCCTGTTTTTTGTTTCATACCTTTTGAAAAGTTTCGTACAACGTAATGCTTTGCATGATGTAGATGAAAAGATTCAAGGAGCATCGGAATTTTATTTCTTAAATATTTTGTTGATAAACCGTGAATGTGGCCGAGATGATATAAATAATCCTCTAATGTAAAACGAATTCCTTCAGGAAAATGTTCAGGGACATAACTGATTTGTATATGTTCTTTTCTTTGAAGTGTCCCTGCCGTAGGTGGAATAAAGCCTGCAATTATTTTGAGTAAAGTACTTTTTCCAGTCCCGTTCCCACCAATAATAGCGAGTGCTTCTCCTTCTGGAATGGATAAATCGATGTTGTCTAGTATAAGTGATTTGCCATACTTCTTTTGAATTCCCCTTAGTTCTACTAGCAAAGTTCTATCCTTCTTTCTTCAAATATTGTATACATCCATTATATAGGAGAATAAGAAAAAGACGTGCAATGAATGCACGTCTTTTTTTGTTATGTTTTGTCGAATGATCGATATATCTGAAAAATCGTTGATATAATTATCCTGCTATTTGCCGGACAGTAAACCTCACTGATTAAAGTTTCACTTTATCGCTTCTCAATCGCCACAATAAATGGCGGGTTATTTTGCTGGTTAATGAAGCCGTATCGCAAAACGTGAGCTTCTTTTTGATCTAGTTCTTCTGCAAATTTAAGTACAGCGTCGCGTTCTACTTGTCCTTCTGGATGTCCGTGGTAAATGACAAGGACGATGATACCTTCAGGTGCCATTACTCCTAGTAATTGTTCAATCGCCGAGATTGTTGAGTTCGGTTTTGTGACGATATGCTTGTCACCGCCTGGAAGGTAACCTAAGTTGAAGATAGCGCCTGTTACTTTTCCTTTTGCATCTTCTGGTAGTACGGATAGAAGCGTATCGTGACTATCGTGAACTAAAACAGTACGTTCAAAAAGCTCTTTTTCTTTTAGGCGGATAGTAGAGCTTTCAATTGCTTCTTTTTGAATATCAAATCCAAATACTTTTCCGTTATCTCCAACGATTTCAGCTAGGAAGCAAGTGTCATGTCCATTTCCTAAAGTTGCATCTACAGCGTAATCGCCTTCTTTAACAGCCGTTTGCAGCAGCGAGCGAGCAAACGGTAATACACGTTCTAATTTCATTTTTGTTTCTCCTCATTTGCATATTTTCCTTGCCAGCTTCCGCGGCGTACAAATTCTGCATCGATGGAATTTAATACTTCCCATTTATTTAAGCTCCACATTGGACCAATCATTAAGTCAGGTGGACCGTCACCTGTGATGCGGTGCACAATTACATCTTCAGGAATAATTTCAAGTTGGTCAACAACGAGACTTACGTAATCTTCAAGAGAAAGGAATTCTAATTGACCTTTTTCATATTGCTTCACCATTGGCGTACCTTTTAATAAATGAAGTAAATGAATTTTAATTCCTTGTACGTCAAGTTTTGCTACTTCACGAGTTGTTTCCATCATCATGTCGTAATCTTCAAGGGGAAGACCGTTAATAATATGAGAGCAAACTCTAATCCCGTGCTTGCGTAATTTATTTACGCCTTCCACATAAGATGGATAATCGTGAGCGCGATTAATAAGATTTGCAGTACGTTCATGAACAGTTTGTAGTCCGAGTTCAACCCAAAGGTACGTACGTTTATTTAAGTCCGCTAAATATTCAACGACATCGTCTGGTAAACAATCTGGACGAGTTGCGATAGAAAGACCGACAACGTCTTTTTCTGCTAGAAGCGGTTCGAATTTTTCTTTTAACACTTCAAGTGGTGCATGTGTATTTGTGTAAGCCTGAAAATAAGCGATACATTTTCCGTCTTTCCACTTTGAGCGCATTTTTTCTTTCATTTCATGATACTGCGTTATAACATCATCGCGGCGATCACCAGCGAAGTCACCAGATCCAGCAGCACTACAAAACGTGCAACCACCGTAAGCAACTGTACCGTCACGGTTCGGGCAATCGAAGCCAGCATCTAATGAAACTTTAAAGATTTTTTCACCAAATTCATTTCGTAAGTGGTAATTCCATGTATGATAACGTTTATTGTCGTTTGTATATGGAAAAGGGTTTTGAACCTTCATTACTTTCCCTCCTAAGACGAGTCAAAATAAAGTGAAACTTTAATCAGTGGGGGATGTTCCCCCCACTGATTATCAGCCCTCACGAATCGGGCGTTTACGGGCAGTTGAGCTCTCACCTACCTTTTTTTGTTTCATCCAAATTTTGAGGTAGAGGTCTTACTGCCCGTTAATGCGGGATGAAACAAAATCCATTATAACATACTCATAAGGTTCATATGGAAGGGACACACTAAAGGGGAATTGAAGCAAGGAGGGACAATTATGGCAGAGCGTCAATCACTTGAAGAGTATATTACACAGGCAGAACAAGCGGTGGAATATGCGAAAGAACAATTAGACCAAGGCATGAGACAAGAGCATTACAATACGATGGAGTATTCGGATGCTCAGTTACAATTAGAACAAGCATATAATGATTTACAAACGATGCAACAACATGCGAATGATGAGCAACGTGAGCAATTAAATAGAGCACGTATGGCAATTCGCCAATTGCAACATCAAATGATTATTACACCGCACTAATAAGGAGTGAATGTAATGGCGAAACGTTCAGATCAAAATAATCCAGAGCAAAAAACGCAAAATGGACATAACGCTGAATTTTCAAATGAACTTGATCCAGTTGTTCAAGTGAAACAGCGTAATAGTAAAAAGGGACAACCTCAAAGATCGAAGCAATCAGAGTAAACCAGGTCGCAATATGACCTGGTTTTATTTTGTTATATGACAATAATGTAAGATTTCTGTAAGGTTTTCCGATAGTTGTAAGCTTACTTTTCCAGTAGAGTAAGGGAGGATTTAATTTAGGACAAGGAGTTGTATTATGGGGAACAATATTACAAACAAACGAATTGATGAGTTAGATTACATTCGTGGCTTCGCATTACTGGGGATTATTTTAGTAAATATTTTGGCGTTACTTAATATTAAAGTTCCAGACCCTAATACAGTGGATGCAAGTTATCAAAGGTTTCTATACTTATTTGTAGAAGGTCGTTTCTTCTCAATCTTTTCATTCTTATTTGGAGTAGGATTCTATATCTTCATCACAAGAGCGATTGTAAAAGGGAAGAATGGATATGTTTTATTTTTACGCCGCTTAGTTGCACTATTTATTTTTGGTTTGATTCATCAAATGTTTCAGCCCGGAGAAGCACTAGCGTTATACGCAATTTGTGGATTAGTCACTTTACCATTTTATAAAGTGAAGAAGCAAATAAATTTAGTAATCGGTCTTATTCTTACGATAGTTTTTAGTATTATGGCGGCTAAGGAATTATTGCCTGTAGGTTTAATTTTATTAGGTCTTGCTGCAGGACAGTACAAAATATTTGAAAATCTTTCAGCGAAAATAAAGCAAGTCGCTATTTTTACAGGAGTTATGTTTGTTTTAAGTGTGATAGCTTTATGGTATCAATATGGGCACGTTCCTGCTAATCCATTTGTAAATATGATACTTATGACTGAGGATGGAACAATGGATGCTGCAGGTCAGTTTTTAAAAATTGGTGTTACAGTTGGACCAATTATTTCAGCTTTCTATGTAGGAGCATTAATTTTATTACTTCAGTTAAAACCAGTTCAAGCATTGTTAGCGCCACTGAAATACTATGGTCGTATGGCTTTAACAAATTATATTGGACAAACTGCAATGATTTTAATTGCAGGCAGTGTATTTAATTTTGCAGGAAACTTAACGTACATGCAGATGCTATATGTGTGTATCGCAATTTATGCAATTCAAATTATTTTCAGTGTGATTTGGATGAAAATCTTTAAAATGGGTCCATTAGAATGGATTTGGCGTGTTATTACGTATTGGACGGTAACGCCTTTAAAGAAATAAGAGTAGGAAATAGGCTGTTCCACATGCGAAACAGCCTATTTTTATTGTCATCTTTTGTCGGTAAGTCGATATATTTGAAAAATCGCTGATAAAATTGCATTTACTAATGAAAAAACTAAGCTTACATGCTCAGTTTTTTTTCTTACAAAAGTGTAAGGTAATTGTAATGTTAATAAATAGCAGTTCACCTCCAAAAGGCGCAAAATAGGTAATGGAAAAACAAGTGTAGGAGGATATATATGACGAAACCAGTTGTAGACGTGAAAAACGTTCAAAAAGTGTACGGTAAAAAAGGTGAGAACCAATCACACGCGTTAAAAGGTGTTTCATTCTCAATTCAAGAGGGTGAGTTTGTTGGAATTATGGGACCATCTGGTTCTGGTAAAACGACATTATTAAATGTAATTTCAACGCTTGATAAAGCAACGGGCGGCGTTGTTGAAATTGCGGGTACGGACATTACGAAAATGAAGCAAGGTGAGCTTTCTGATTTCCGTTCGCAAAAGTTAGGATTCATTTTCCAAGACTTCAACTTATTAGAGAACTTATCTATTTATGAGAACATTGCACTTCCACTTTCACTTCAAGGTGTCCCATCACGTAATATTGGTCCGAAAGTAGAGAAAGTAGCGGATATGTTAGGAATTTCAGAAATACTTCAAAAGTATCCAACTGAAGTATCTGGAGGACAGAAACAGCGTTCGGCAGCAGCGCGTGCACTTGTGCATGAGCCTGCAATTATTTTAGGGGACGAGCCAACAGGAGCTCTTGATTCTAAAAATGCAGCAAGTTTACTTGATGCGATGACAAACTTAAATGAAGAACAAGGCGTATCTATTATGATGGTTACGCATGATCCATATAGTGCAAGTTACTGTCAGCGTATTTTATTCATTCAAGATGGTGAGCTATATAAAGAAATTCATCGCGGTGGTACACGTGAAGAGTTTTATAAAGAAATTTTAGATGTGCTTGCAGACTTAGGCACACAAAAAGCGTAAGAAAGGAGACTTTGGCATGTTATTCAAACTTTCCATGTCAGGGCTAAAAAGTAAGCTGAAAGATTATATCGTCTTACTTGTCGGTCTTGTCATGTCGATTTCAATTTTTTATATGTTTCAAACGTTAGCGCTGAATAAAGCGTTTATTGAATCTAATTCAGTGATTAAGTCTATCGGATTTGTATTCCAAGCAGGTTCATTTTTATTAGCAATAATAACCTTCTTCTATATTTTATATGCGAACTCTTTCTTATTATCTCTTCGTCAAAAAGAGTTTGGTATGTATATGATGTTAGGAGCAAAAAAGCATAAAGTTACATTACTTATGTTTATTGAAACAATCGTATTAGGTGCTGCGTCTCTTGCGATTGGACTTACAGTTGGTGTAGGACTTGCAGAAGGTATCGGTCAGTTATTAATGAAACAACTCGAATTTGCGGGTGAAGGCTATAAAGCATTTTATCTGCCATCTATGACTGTTACTTGCATCTTCTTCTTTGCACTATTTGTATTATCAGCAATTATGAACAGTATTAAGTTATCGCGTATTTCTGTACTGCAACTTGTACATGCAGATGCACAAACAGAACGTGTTGCAGTAAAAGGAAAAATGACAGGTTTAGTTGCATTCCTAGCGGTTATTTTATTAGGCATTGGCTATGCATCAATGATTTATATGGATAAACTAAGAGAGATGGGAATCCTTATTGCATTAATTACAACAACAGCTGGTACTTACATGCTGTTTGGATCGCTTCTTCCAGTTATTATTAAAAAGTTAAAAAGTAATAAAAAACGTAGTGAAAAAGGACTTAACGCTTTTACATTTGCACAATTAAACTTCCGTATTAATAGTTTAACGAAAGTGCTTGCGACAGTAGCGATGTTAGTTGCTCTTGGAGCTGGTGCGATTTCAGGTGGTATGGCGTTTAAAAATAACGTTATAAAAATGGTCGATGGTTTAGTAATATATGATTCAGTTGTTCATAATCCTACAGCTGAAGAAAAGAAAATTTTAGATGGTATTCCATTTAAAGAGAAAAATGAATATCGTTACAAAGTTGACGATAAATACGTTTACTATGTAAAAGAAGATTTAGAGAACAATCGTCCTTTAGTAAAAGATATGGCAAATATGGAATCGATGAAGGATTTAGTAAATACGAAAAAAGTTTCAGAGGAACTACCAGTAGGTGCAGTTTCTAGAGAAATGAATGAAAAAGATGCGAACGCTAAAGAACTTCCAGGAGAATGGGTTGATGCTTTTAGTACAATCCAGCCATATTATATATACGAAGATCATGCAATTAAAATTGTAGATCAAAAAATGTACGATGGGATAAATGGTAAAGAAGGTATAGCATTTATCGGAAAAACAGATGATTTCTTAACATATACAAAAAAATGGAAAAAACTTGACGAGTTGCAACTAGATAAATATAAAAATGTAACAGCTGAAAGAATGAACAGTAAATATCAAGCTTACGATATGTTCTACGGTGTTGCGAGTGGAACAGTGTTTATGGGCTTCTTCCTTGGAATTGCATTCTTAGCAATGATGGCAAGTTGTTTAATGTTTAAAATTCTTTCTGGTGCATCAAAAGATATTACACGTTATCAAATGCTTCGTAAAATCGGAGTGCGCCATGAATTATTAACGAAATCAATTTATAAAGAGTTGTTCTTAGTATTCTTATTCCCAGCAATTGTAGGTATTGCCCACGTATTAGTTGGTATGAATATTTTCGGTTTCATTTTAGTGGATCCGTATTTCCGTATTTGGGTACCGATTGTAATTTTCGTAGTCATTTATGCAATTTACTACTTCATTACAGTTCAATTGTATAAAGGAATTGTTCTTCCGAAAGAAGATTAATAACGAAAAATACCGAGCAGAGGGTGCTCGGTATTTTTCGTTATTTTCAGAAAAAATAATAAAAAACGTTGATATGTTACTTAATTGTGTTATAGAATGTAATTAAGTAACATAAACTGAATGTATAAAGTAGCAGGAACTGAAAGGAGGAATCTAAATTGCAGAAAGAAGATGGATCTTTATTTGAAGTTATAGGTATAGCGCTAAGGTCCAAAGAAGTTTTACTATTTTCATTTTTATCCCTCGTTATTTTTCTAACCGCAACGTATTTTTACAATAGTAAGTTTCCAAATCATAAATATCCAGAATTTTTAGGTGCATTAAAGTATATCGCTCCAATTGTATAGCGTAAAAAATTTAAAAGGAAATGGATAATACATGGAATTCCCATAGCATGATAAGGTAAAATGGACAACATGATGAGAAAATTACCGTTCATAAGATGAGGAGAATACATGTATGGAAGTTGTAGAGGCATTAAAAAATATAAGCCAAATTGAGGCTATGAAAAAATATTTAAAAGAGCATTCACAGCGAGATTATCTTTTATTTGTTATTGGAATTAACACAGGTTTAAAAATTACTGAACTACTGAGTATTAAATTTGAAGATGTATTAAATGAAGATGGAACTGTTAAAGAGTTTTATTCTCTTCCTGTGAAAGATGAAAAGTTTAAACAAGATATTTATTTAAATACAAAAGTAAAAGAAGCGCTTTTAGCGTACGTACAATCTATTGATGTTAAAAGGGAAAACTACGTATTTCAATCTAATAAAACGACAAATTCAATCTCACGCCAACAAGCATATCGTGTTATCCATAGCGCAGCTGAAGCGGTTGGGATTATTGGAAAGATTGGAACGAATTCAATGCGAAAAACATTTGGATTTCATGCGTACAAAAGAGGAATAGCGATTGCGCTATTGCAAAAGCATTTTCATCACGCAACTCCATCAGAAACGTTAAAGTATTTAGGGATATCAAAAGATGAGAAGTTTAAAACAGAGATTGATGTAGATTTGTAAAAGGAAAGAGCCGTAACTAAAAAATTAGGAGGCGGGAATATGAATATTAGAGAGAGTGAACTACCAGGCATTGGATGTAAATTTGAAGTGATAACAAAAGGTAATGAAAAAATGGTTATTGTTATTCACGATGATGGAAGAAGGGAAATGTACCATTTTGATGCGGATCATGATGAGAGTATTTCAAGCATTTCTCTTCGTGATTCTGAAGCAAGACAAATTGCGGCTATATTAGGCGGGATGGTATATAGGCCACAAGCTTTAGACACGATTGAGATGGCTTTTGAAGGATTATCAATTGAATGGTTTAAAGTAGAAAATAACGCACCAGTGGTACAAAAAACAATTGGGAGCTTACACGTTAGAAAAACATATAACGTAACAATCATTGCTATTTTGAAAAAGAATATGAAGAAGTTCTTTAATCCAGGCCCAGATTCTATCATTGAAGCTGGCGATATGCTCGTATTATCGGGCGAAAGACATGAAGTGAAAAGAATTATTAAGGAATTACTTTCGGCAGGAGGTGATTCATAATCGATGGATACTTTAATTTTGGAAGTTGGAACTGCGTTAGTATTAGTAGCTTTTGCAGCTATCCTCGCTGCAAAGTTAAAGTTTTCGATTATTCCGTTTCTCATTATACTCGGTATGCTAGTGGGGCCTCATGCCCCAGATTTAGGACTTATCGATTTAAGGTTTATTGAAAGCGGAGAAGTTATTTCCTTCCTCGGCCGTGTTGGCGTCATATTCCTCCTATTCTACTTAGGCTTAGAATTCTCAATAAAAAAATTAATTAAATCAGGAAAGTCGATTGCTTTTGGGGGTAGTGTTCATATATCGCTTAATTTCATATTAGGTTTACTTTATGGATATATAATGGGCTTCCCCTTACTAGAAACATTAATTATTGCTGGAATTATTACAATCTCATCGAGTGCAATTGTAGCGAAAGTAATCGTTGATTTAAGAAGAACTGGTAATAAAGAGACAGAACTAATTTTAGGAATCATTATGTTTGATGATATCTTTTTAGCTGTATATTTATCAGTTGTTTCAGGATTAGTACTCGGAGGTGCAACATCATTTGTAGGTGCTCTTACATCCGTACTAATCGCAGTAGGATATATGTTACTATTCTTTGTAATCGCTAGAAAAGCTACGCCGTTCCTAAATAAAGTATTAGATATTTCGTCAAACGAAATTTTTATTATCGTAATATTCGCTATTTTATTCTTTGTAGCAGGATTTTCAGAAACAATTCATGTTGCGGAAGCGATTGGGGCTTTATTGTTAGGACTCGTCTTTTCAGAAACAGAGCATAGTGATCGAATCGAGCATCTCGTCGTCCCGTTTCGTGATTTCTTTGGAGCTATATTTTTCTTCAGCTTCGGTTTAAGTATAGATCCGTTTTCGCTTGGAGGAGCAGTATGGTTGGCATTAGGAGCAGTTTTCATTACTCTCATCGGTAATTTTACAGCTGGAATGATTGCAGGGCGTAAAGCTGGGTTATCGCATAAGGCTTCTACGAATATCGGTTTAACACTTATATCACGTGGGGAATTCTCCATTATTGTCGCGAATCTTGGAATAGCGGGTGGCTTAATGGCAACGATTAAACCATTCTCAGCTTTATATGTTTTAATATTGGCGTCGTTAGGGCCATTATTAACGAAGGAGTCTGGGAGAATATACTCTCTACTAGACAAAATATTTAAATGGAGTGCTAAAGAAAGTGCAAAACGTAAAAAGGAAGTTGGATAACCTTTCGCGAGGGAACGATTCCATTATTTATAGATTAATATTTTACAAAGACGATTAGAATACATTCTAATCGTCTTTGTGCTATTATCTGAATTTCATCAACTATTAATCAGTTGCCTTCCTATTTAAAAACGACTACAATTTTACTGTTATATATATGAACGAAAAAAAGAGAATAGGAGGGGAGACTATGCCAAGGAAAGTATGGCTATTAGTAGCTGGGATGATTATTAATGTCACGGGTGCTTCTTTTTTATGGCCTTTTAATACAATTTACTTACATGATAGTTTAGGGAAATCTTTATCAGTAGCCGGAATGGTATTAATGATCAACTCGCTTACTGGTGTAATCGGAAACTTGCTCGGCGGTGTTTTATTTGATAAATGGGGCGGTTATAAATCAATTTTAGTAGGGATTGTCATTACACTTGTATCGATTTTAGGTCTTGTATTTTTCCATGGTTGGCCATTATATGTTGTGTGGCTAGCATTAATCGGATTCGGTTCTGGAATGGTGTTTCCATCGATGTATGCGATGGTCGGTACGGTTTGGCCAGAAGGAGGGAGACGAGCGTTCAATGCAATGTATGTTGGACAAAACGTTGGGATTGCGATTGGAACAGCGTGCGGTGGATTAGTTGCGTCTTATCGTTTTGATTATATTTTCTTAGCGAACTTTATTTTATATTTTATTTTCTTCTTAATTGCGTTTATTGGATTTCGTGGTATGGAAGCAAAAAAAGAGCAAGAGGTACAAAAAGAAGCCGAAACGAAAAAAGGTTGGTCACTTACACCTGGCTTCAAAGCGCTTCTAATCGTATGTGTAGCATATGCTTTATGCTGGGTTACATACGTACAGTGGCAAGGGGCAATTGCGACTCATATGCGAGAATTAGATATTAGCCTCCGCCATTATAGTTTATTATGGACGATAAACGGGGCGATGATTGTTTGTGCGCAGCCACTTGTTAGTATGTTAATTCGCTGGATGAAGCGTTCTTTAAAACAACAAATTATGATTGGAATCGTCATTTTTGCGGCGTCATTTATTGTGTTAAGTCAAGCGCAGCAATTTACGATGTTTCTCGTTGCGATGGTGACATTAACAATTGGTGAATTATTCGTATGGCCGGCAGTTCCGACCATCGCAAATATACTTGCACCGAAAGATAAGCTAGGATTTTATCAAGGTGTTGTAAATAGCGCAGCGACTGTAGGGAAAATGTTCGGACCGGTCGTTGGCGGAGCGATTGTTGACTTATACAATATGGAAGTATTGTTTATTGCGATCATGGTAATGCTTGTAGTAGCGCTTATAGCAACGAGTATTTATGATAGACGAGTAAAAGTAGAAGAAACAGTTGAAGAAAAAATTGCAGTTTAGTTTGACGGAACATGCAACATGTTTTAGAATATATTTAAATAAATAGTAATAAAATATCCTTTGGAACAAGGGAGTTAGCTCGGCTGTCCTAAGACGAATTCGTTAGTTAGCAAGAGTAACGATTAACCGAGAAGCCCTCGCTTCAAGTAAGCTCTTAAGAGATACTAAGTGGTGGGTAGTTCACATTAACTCATATTTGTAATAACAGTGAGAAGGAGTAGTAGTAATAGAAGCTGGTTTAGAGAGTTGACGGTCGGTGCAAGTCAATCCACGTTTCGTTATGAACTCGCCTTTGAGTTGCAGTTGTGAAATCATTAGTAGCAATTGCCGTTAATCCACGTTACGGATCTAAGCGAATGTATTTATTACATTAATTTAGGGTGGTACCGCGGGAATCTATAACCTCTCGTCCCTTTCTAGGGATGAGAGGTTTTTTGTATTTTGGGCGGTGAAAATAAATAGAATTTCAAGGAGGGTATCTCATGAGCTTTAATCATCAAGAAATTGAGAAGAAGTGGCAAGGGCATTGGGAAGAGAATAAAACATTCCGTACGCCAGATGAAACAGAAAAACCAAAATTTTATGCACTAGATATGTTCCCATATCCATCAGGTGCAGGCTTACACGTAGGTCATCCAGAAGGTTATACAGCGACAGATATTTTATCTCGTATGAAGCGTATGCAAGGATATAACGTTCTTCATCCAATGGGATGGGATGCATTCGGTCTTCCAGCAGAGCAATATGCACTTGATACTGGGAATAGCCCGGCTGAATTTACAGAGCTTAATATTAATACGTTCCGTAATCAAATTAAAGCATTAGGCTTCTCTTACGATTGGGATCGTGAAGTAAATACAACAGATCCAACCTACTACAAGTGGACACAATGGATCTTCCTAAAACTATTTGAAAAAGGTTTAGCTTACGTTGATGAAGTACCTGTAAACTGGTGCCCAGCACTTGGTACAGTACTTGCAAACGAAGAAATCATTGACGGTAAGAGTGAGCGCGGTGGACATCCAGTTGAGCGTCGTCCGATGAGACAGTGGATGTTAAAAATTACAGCTTACGGAGATCGTCTATTAGAAGATCTAGATGAGCTTAATTGGCCAGAAAGCTTAAAAGACATGCAACGTAACTGGATCGGTCGTTCTGAAGGTGCAGAAGTACACTTCAACATCGACGGTACAGATGAGAAGTTCACAGTTTTCACAACGCGTCCTGATACACTATTTGGTGCAACATACTGTGTACTTGCTCCGGAACATGCGCTTGTTGCAGAAATTACAACAGCAGATCAAAAAGAAGCTGTAGAAGCTTACATTAACTCTGTTAAAATGAAGAGCGATTTAGAGCGTACAGAACTTGCGAAAGAAAAAACTGGTGTATTCACTGGTGCTTACGCAGTTAACCCAGTAAACGGTGAGAAATTACCAATCTGGATCGCTGATTATGTTCTTGCAACTTACGGAACAGGTGCTGTAATGGCAGTTCCAGCTCACGATGAGCGTGACTATGAATTCGCATCAACGTTCAATCTTCCAATGAAGGAAGTTGTAAAAGGCGGAGACATTTCGAAAGAAGCATATACAGGTGATGGTGCGCACGTAAACTCAGCATTCCTTGATGGTTTAAATAAAGAAGAAGCAATTGTAAAAATGATTGAGTGGCTTGAAGTAACAAGCGCAGGAAATCAAAAAGTAACGTACCGTCTACGTGACTGGTTATTTAGTCGCCAACGTTACTGGGGTGAGCCAATTCCAGTAATCCATTGGGAAGATGGTACAATGACAGCTGTGAAAGAAGAAGAATTACCATTAGTTCTTCCGAAAACAGAGAATATTCGTCCTTCAGGTACAGGTGAATCACCACTTGCAAACATTGAAGAGTGGGTAAATGTTGTTGATCCTGAAACTGGTAAAAAAGGTCGTCGTGAAACAAATACAATGCCGCAATGGGCTGGTAGCTGCTGGTACTACCTACGCTACATCGATCCAAACAACAGCGAAGCACTTGTAGACCCTGAAAAAGTAAAACAATGGCTTCCAGTTGATATTTATATCGGTGGAGCAGAGCACGCTGTACTTCACTTACTATATGCTCGTTTCTGGCATAAAGTATTATATGATATCGGTGTAGTTCCAACGAAAGAACCGTTCCAACAATTATTCAACCAAGGTATGATCTTAGGTGAAAACAACGAGAAAATGAGTAAATCAAAAGGTAACGTTGTAAACCCGGATGATATCGTAGCAAGCCATGGTGCAGATACACTTCGTCTATACGAAATGTTCATGGGACCATTAGATGCTTCAATTGCTTGGTCTGAAAATGGTCTTGACGGAGCTCGTCGCTTCCTAGACCGCGTATGGCGCCTATTCATTCAAGAGAACGGTGAATTAAGTGAGAAAATTACTGATGCACCAAACAAAGATTTTGAAAAAGCTTACCACCAAACAGTGAAGAAAGTAACAGAAGACTATGCAGAGCTTCGCTTCAACACAGCGATTTCTCAAATGATGGTATTCATCAACGATGCATACAAAGCTGAAACACTTCCGAAAGAATATGTAGAAGGTTTCGTAAAAATGATTGCACCAGTTGCACCTCACATCGGGGAAGAACTATGGAGCAAACTTGGATACAGTGAAACAATCACATATGCAAGCTGGCCAACATTTGATGAGTCTAAACTTGTAGAAGATGAAGTTGAAATCGTTGTTCAAATTATGGGCAAAGTTCGCACAAAACTAACAATGAGTAAAGACGCATCAAAAGAAGAAATGGAACAACTTGCACTTGAGGCAATCAAAGAACAAATTGAAGGGAAAACAGTTCGTAAAGTAATTGTTGTTCCTGGAAAACTTGTTAACGTTGTTGCAAACTAATGATTGAAAGAAAAGCTCAGAGCGTTTATGCTCTGAGCTTTTTTGTGTAGAAAATAATCTCTGGATCACCTTCATCTAAATTTTCAACTATTCCACTACGTACAAATCCATTCGCATTAAAAACGGTTTGCATACTCTCATTCGATTCATTCGTTGAAGAAAATATTTTTTGAGTAGGAGAATGAGTTAACATATATGAGATTAATGAGCTTGCATGACCTTGTCTTCTTTTCGTTGGCGAAACAATGATTAATGAGAGGAAAGTATAACCAAAGAAATTTGTATCGTATGTTAGAAAACCAGAAATGGAATTGTCCTCTTTTGCAATGATGCAGGTTCCTTCATCAATAGCGTGTTTAATATAATCTCGTCTACTATCGTCTCCGATCACATCAACATTTATTTGTAAGATTGAATCTAAATCGTCGATGGAAGCTTTTGCTACGTTCTCCAACGAAAACGCCTCCTTTGAAAAATAATCAGTTAATTTAGTTTATCATGAATGAAGAACGAAGAAAAAGGCGCGGAATTCCCATATAGACAAACACCTATTCTTCTATAGGAAATATGATGAAAAAGGTAGGTTAAATTGAACAGAAGAGGTGAAAGGAATGAAAGGGATGGACAATAATGCACCACATGGCTTCTTCGGAGGTGGATCGGATAGTTATGGACAAATGATGTTCATGGGAGGAGATGGTCAACACGGATATGGCGGAATTCCAAGTTGGATGGGAGGAGCAGCTGGAGGATTTCCGACGTCAGTGGCGGGTGTACAAACAGGATTCCCAACATCAGTAGCTGGAGTGCAAACAGGATTTCCGGCACTAGTAGGAGGTACACAAGGAGGAGTGCCTGTAGGTATGCCAACTACATTCCCATCTTTCGTTGGAGGCGTACAAACAGGATTCCCTGTACCAGGCGTTGGTGTTGTAGCTGGTGGAATCGGCGGCTTCCCTCAAGGTGTTCACGGTCAGCATGTGCATCATGAGCATCACGGTCATCACGGTCAGCATGTACATCATGAGCATCACGGCCATCACGGCCAGCATGTACATCATGAGCATCACGGCCATCACGGTCATCATCAACAACACGGCCATCATCAGCATCATGGCCATCATCATCAACAACAAGTACATCATCATGGTCATCATCAAATTCATCCGCAGGCTGTTCTTTATCAAACTCATCATCATGGTCACCAAGGCCAACATCAACACCATGGTCATCATGGTCACCAAGGCCAGCATCAACACCACGGTCATCATGGTCATCATCAACACCACGGCCACCATCAGCAACAAGTACATCACCAAGGTCATCATCAAATTCACCCGCAGGCTGTCCTTTATCAAACTCATCAAGGTCAACACCATCACCAAGGCCAACATCATCACCAAGGTCAACATCATCACCAAGGTCAACACCATCACCAAGGTCAACATCATCACCAAGGTCAACACCATCACCAAGGCCAACAGCATCATCAAGGCCAACAGCATCATCAAGGTCAACAGCATCATCAAGGTCAACAACAGCATCAGGGTCAACAACAATACCAACAATATCAGCAGCAACAACAGCCTTGGGGAGGTGGAATTGGAGCAGGGACGGCAGCAGGAGCAGCAGCTGGTACTGCAGGAGCAGCTGGACACGCGGGACACGTGGGTCATTAATAGACCAAAGGAAAAAAGACATAATAAAAAACTGCTAGGAGATCCTAGCAGTTTTTTTCAGCTTCTTGGCGCTGACGTTCGATTTCCGCACGAAGTTGTGGTTCCGGTGCTTGCCATCCTTCTGGCTTCATAATTTTGCCATCGCCCTCGCGGAATCGAGGCTTTCCATCAGGGAATAGTTTTGCCATGTTAGCATTGTTTACAATTTCAAATCCTTTATCTGGACGTACGCCCATTTCTGCAAACGTTCCGAATGCAAAGTAAATAAGGTCAATAAGTGCATCATATTGATCTTCAACAGTTGTTGCTTCTAGAAATTCTTCTAGCTCTTCTTGCATAAAGCTAGCACGAATTTTTGCACGCTCTTCTGCTAGTTTTGTTGGAGTATTTGTCACAGGATGTCCGAATTCTTCATGCATTTTTGCAACAAGTTCGTATCCTTTATCTAAACCTTTTTCGTTTGTCATGTTGTTTCATCCTTTCTTACGTTATGCCGAATTTTATTGTAACATAAGGTAGTTATTAAATAAAAAGAACATCTTATGAGAAATAAGATGTTCGCTCGTTATTCTTCTTTCTTGATTAAAACGGATAAAATAAGATCGATGCCAAACATTCCGATGAGTAGCATTGGTATAACGACAAGTAAATAACGTGTGAAAGAAACATTTTTTAAGTATGTATGAGCAAATAAAAAGACGCCGAGAAATAAAATACCATTTAAAATAGGTTTTACTAATTTTTTAGACATAAGCTCCCCCGTAAATATCCCTTTTCTCTATTTAAAAATAAAAACTCCCTTCTCCGTTGTACCATGCCAGAGAGGGGAGTTCAATCATTAACTTATTCAATTACACCAGAATTTGTAATATTTACGGTGTATTTTATTTTAATAGGGACATCTTTGTACATTTTTTTCCACTCTTCTAATTTGAATGAGCGATAATGTTCTTTGTATCTTGCACCAAGGCCGAGCGGATCCACATTTAAAGATTTAAACTGTTTAATTAGTTTGTTAGCTGTTGCATCTAATTGTTTTTCAACTGATTTTTCTATTTTTTGTGTATTCTTTTTATTGTCTAAGTTGAACTGTTTAGATAGTTCTTGAATACGCGCTTCTAGTTTGACGTGTATGAAAAATGATGGTTTTCCGTTTTTTATATTTACTTGGTAAGTTGGAACGGATCGAATGTTATTAATGATTGTGTATCCGGAGTTTGCTTTAAATTCATGTGAATCTAATCGGTGTTTTTCCAATAAGCCTTTAAAGGCAAACATATCATGATAATTAATTTTGCCAATATATTTATCTCCTTTTAAAAGGCCGATGCCAGTAATTTTTATTTTATCTTTATCTTTTTTGAGAATTGGTAAATAGGAATCTTGGCCTTCACGATAATATCGATAAGCTCCTAAATGTAGATTGTCAGTAGGTAAAGGGCCTGTTTGCATATTATGGTCTAACATTTTCTTTATATAAATGGCAACGTTAGATGATGTTGTATATTTACCTTTTAGTAAGTCCATTCCAGTTCCTTCTAATAGACCGACATACATTGAGTTCCCGATGTTCACATCACGAATTAACGTGTCAAAGGAAGTTGACAATCCTTTTTTAGCGATTCTTGTAGTAAATAAAGCAATACGCATTTGTCCACTTGCAAACGGTTGAGAGGATTCTAAAGAAGTATCCGCTTTTACTTGTTTTACTGCGTTTCCTACTCCTTCAAAGACTTGAACTTTATTACCTTTTTTCTGTATAGGACAAACGAATGTGACTTTTACTTTATTATCTTTTGCTGTATCAAAAACAGTCCCTTGAATTAGGTTGACATCATCGATAATATTTTTTTGTAAGCAACCAGTTAGACTAAGGACGCCGATACAAGAAAGAAGCATTAATTTTCTTTTGATTTTTTCCATTTTCTTTTCACCCACACAATAATAAATAGAATTGGGATGTATATGTATATAAGCCAAAAACTAATCCTTGATGCATTACTAATAAAATCGTTAATATCATGTCTGTTCGTTAAAAGCTGTGAAATAATGAGGGTAATGAGCATAAAAGCAATTAAAACACCTCTTTGTTTTACACGAAATATTTCGTGTGTTCCTCTTGTTGCTGCCCATAAAGGAAGAATAAAGCTCGTAATAATAACGAGAACATAAGCAGAAATTGCAATGTACTCTAGCCGTTCTATGAAAGGTAGTTGAATAACTTGAGTCATAGAGAGCTGGGCCCAAATCGTTTTGGATAATTGTTTTTCGCTAAAGAATGTAAAAGCTAAGAGGGTGCTAAATAAATATAAAAGGTTAGAAAATAATGCACCGTATTGAGCGAATTTATGAGATTTTTTAGAGTCTTTTACAAATGGATAAATCATAAGGAAAATTTCAAATCCGGTCATAGTATAGATTGATAAGTGAGCTGCTTTTAAAATGTCTGAAAATGAATGTGAAAATACAGGGAGTAAATTAGACCAGTGAGTGTATTTTAAGATAAAAAGGCTAAGGAAAAGATATCCGAGCGTGCCACCGACAGAAATAACGCAGATACCAGTAATAACACGAAAACCAGATGAAATAATATAGTAACCGACTAAGCATAGAAAAGTTGTTAACATCCAAGTCGAAGCAGAGGGAAACATCCATACTTGAATAATTTCTACATATGTTCGAATAACAGAAATACTTACGATTAAAAAATACACCATAAATATAATGTTAATCCCATTCCCGAGCCACTTTCCGAATGTTTGCTTATGCAAATCAATTAAATTACCATCTATATCTTTTAATGAGGAATACATCATCCATAGGAGAATATGAATGATGATTCCTGTGAGAAGGACACCTATCCAGCCATCGTATCCTGCTGCTTTCGCAATAATGCGGGCAAATCCGAGAACACCAGCACCAAATTGTGCACCGTGAATTAAAAAGAAAACGAAGACGGGTGATATTTGGTGTTCTGCTTTAATTTTACTCATCGATGCACCTCATTTCTTAATCATCAAAATCTGACGTATGTTTCGTAGAAATTCCATTAGTTGCTTTTTTTACGTGTTGCGGTCTTGCTTGAACATCTCGAGTATCAATCATTGTTAATGGAAAACGAATCCAAGAATCTTTAAAGGATTGTTGTCTCGTTGGATAAAAGAGAGCGTACGGTTTACGTAAAGAAGTAAGTCTAAACAAATGGGTAAATAAAAAGATAAATCCAAGAGATATACCGAAGAGCCCACCTATTTCTGCAAATGCGAGAAATGGGAAACGTAGTAAACGAACGGCGTTACCCATTTTATAAATGGGCGTAATAAAGGAAGCTAACGCTGATAAGGCAACGATAATTAATAAAATATTACTCGTTAAACCAGCTTGTACAGATGCTTGCCCAATTACAATACCGCCTACAATACCTAGTGTTTGTCCAACTTTCATTGGTAATCGCGCGCCAGCTTCTCTTAATAAATCAATAGCTAATTCTAAAAAGAGTGCCTCGATTAAAGGTGGGAAGGGTACTTGTGCCCTTGATAAAATCAATGTTTCAAGCAAATCACTTGGAATGAGCTCGTAATGATAATTTAAAATAGCGACATATAACGGTGTGGCACAAATTGAGAATAGAACTGCGATAAGGCGTAATATTCTTGAAAATGTCGCGTATAGCCAAGATACGTTATAGTCTTCTGGTGAAATGAAAAAATCGAAATATGATACAGGCGTTAATAGGACACTAGGAGAACCATCAACAAAAATAGCAATTTTTCCATCAATAAGTGCTTTTGTGACTCTATCAGTGCGTTCTGTATTTATATAGAGAGGAAAAATTGACTTTTCACCCATTAATTCCTGTATATAAGCACTATCGTTAATTTGATCATATTCAAGAGCTCGAAGTGATTCTTCTAGAAAGTCTACATTATCTTTTTCGGCAAGGTTGTCTAAATACATCATGACAACCTTTGTTTTTGAAAACTCTCCGATAATCATCTCTTTTGTGTGTAAATCTAAAACAGGAAGACGTTTTCGTACTAAATTAATATTCGTATCAATATCTTCTACGAATCCTTCTTGTGGCCCGATAACGGTTGATTCATTTAATGGAGGAGTTGGTGCACGATAATTATCAATTGCAATGTTTGCAAGCATACATTTTTGATCTTGCTGATTCAATTGAATAATCGCATGTCCCTTTAAAACCATGTCCTCAATTTTTTGTAAGTCGTTCGTAATCGTTATACCACTCATTGGAATATGTTCTTTTAATTCTTCTAATGGAGCGCAAGGACGTTCCATTAGAGTAGGCATTAAATACTTTTGCAATTTCTCACCGTCAAGTGAAGGGCGATAGTAAGAAATCCAATAAGGCATCGTTTCATCGTCAGATGTATGGTAATTAACAAAATCACTAGACTGTTTCAGCTTCTTTATTAAATCTTGTAGAGAATGAATATGGTCACTTTCTGGTTTGCTAAAGTCATAAATGCTGTTACTACCTGAGCTTTGTTTTTTGTTTTGAGAATTATCATCTTGCTTAGAATTTTGCTGTTTGTTTTGAGAATTATCATCTTGCTTAGAATTTTGCTGTTTGCTTTGAGAATTATCCTCTTGTTTAGAATTTTGTTGTTTGTCTTGAGAAGAATCATCTTGCTTAGAATTTTGCTGTTTGTCTTGAGAAGAATCATCTTGCTTAGAGTTTTGCTGTTTGTCTTGAGAATTATCATCTTGCTTAGAATTTTGCTGTTTGTTTTGAGAATTATCATCTTGTTTAGAGTTTTGCTGCTTGTTTTGAGAATTATCATCTTGCTTAGAATTTTGCTGTTTGTTTTGAGAATTATCATCTTGCTTAGAGTTTTGCTGCTTGTTTTGAGAATTATCATCTTGCTTAGAATTTTGCTGTTTGTCTTGAGAATTATTATCTTGCTTAGAATTTTGCTGCTTGTTTTGAGAAGAATCCTCAGTTTGTTCCTTACTTTTTGGCTCGTCATTCTTATCTTTGTTATGTTCCTTTTGATCATCAGACTGTTGTTTCGAATCATCTGTCTCTTTTGTATTTGAGTTTTTTTTCTTGCGTAACCAATTCCAAATCATATGTATGCCCTCTTTGATCTTGTAATATAGTGCTATTTTGTGGCTAATTTTGTATATTATTCATTTATTTATTAAAAGAAGGAGGAGATTGGTTTGCATAAAAAAAATCCTTTAGTAAGCAGTTCATAATATGACGGGAAGAAGGCGATTCTGTGCAAATTGTAAAAAAGGAGAAGTTTGTTTTAAAAAAGTTTGTGTTTGAAAATGGTAGGGAGATTCCTGTTCAAATGGGGTATGAGACGTATGGTACTTTAAATAGAGAAAGATCAAATGCGATTTTGGTTTGTCACTATTTTAGTGCAACAAGTCATGCGGCAGGAAAATATACAGAGCATGATGAGGGGGCTGGTTGGTGGGATGGATTAATTGGACCTGGGAAAGCAATTGATACAAATAAATATTTCATTATATGTACTGATAACCTTTGTAATGTACAAGTGAAGAACCCATATGTGATTACAACGGGACCAAAATCGATAAATCCGATGACTGGTTTTGAGTATGCGATGGATTTTCCAGTTTTCACATTTTTAGATGTAGCACGTATGCAATATGAGTTAATAAAAGATATGGGGATTGCTAGGTTACATGCTGTAATGGGACCATCGGCAGGTGGGATGATTGCGCAGCAATGGGCTGTCCACTATCCTCATATGGTGCAGCGAATGATTGGAGTTATTACGAATCCGCAAAATCCAATTATAACGTCGGGAAATGTAGCGCAAAATGCGATTGAAGCAATTCAGCTTGATCCAGATTGGAAAGGCGGAAAGTACGGAGAGGAGCAACCAATGAAGGGGCTTCATTTAGCGAATAAAATGATGTTTATGAATGCATTTGATGAACATTTTTATGAAACAGCATTCCCGCGGAACAGTATAGACATGGCACCTTATCAACAATTTTCTGCATTAACATCATTTGAAAAAGAGATAAATAAAGTGACATGTAAAAGTATAGATTTAGTAGATGCAAATTCATGGATGTATACTGCGAAAGCGGTCTTATTACATGATGTTGCACATGGATTTTCTTCCTTAGAAGAGGCTCTTTCTAAGGTTGAAGCGAATGTACTCATGATTCCATGCAAACAAGATTTACTTCAGCCGCCTCGTTACAATTATAGAATGGTAGATATTTTACAAAAGCAAGGGAAGTACGCAGAAGTATATGAGATAGAAAGTATAAATGGGCATATGGCAGGAGCGTTAGATGTTCATTTATTTGAAAAGAAAATTTATGAGTTTTTAAACCGGAAAGTATCTAGTTTTGTGTAGGAAATAATTAATGTGGAAAGGTGCATGATTTATAGTAGGCACCTTTTTTTACATGATTTGCAGACGGAAAATATATGAAGCGATTGATAAACCGAAGAAAGCTATACTAAGTAATAGAAATAAGAATGACATTTCTTGAGGGGATTTTATCTTTTTATTATTTTTCATACTAAGAGCAATAACTGCAAAAACTAAGAAAATGATGCCCATAATGAAAAGAAAAAGTGTCATTTTAACTGGCTCCTTTCATCAAACAAGTATATTGAGGATACAATGCGTCAGTTATGTTTGTAAAGAATAAGTTTTGCTGGAAAATTGAGAAATAAATGTTCCATTCTTTGCGTTCCTTCCTTCGCGTGCTAAAATTGATGAGAAATGATTGTTTAAAGAAGAAACTGAAGGTTTTATTGTATATAAGGAGGAACTACATATGACAGAAGTAAAAACAATTACTACAGAAGAAGTGCAAGAGCGTTTAGAAAATGGAGAAACGTTATTTTTAGTAGACGTAAGGGAAGATGAAGAAGTAGCGGCAGGGAAAATTCCAGAAGCTGTACATATTAAAATGGGTGATATTCCAAATAAAGTAGATTTCTTTGAGAAAGAGAATGAATATATCTTTATTTGTCGTTCGGGAATGCGCAGTGAAAATGTATGCCATTATTTAAATGAACAAGGATTTAAAACAGTGAACATGGTTGGCGGTATGCTTCAATATGAAGGGGAAACTAAATAGTTAATTGTTAAAAACTTGAAACGAGTCTGTTTCAAGTTTTTTTCTTTTGCATACAGTATACAAAAGGGGGAGGGGTAAATGGGGATTAACATGCGTAAAGTAAAAATTATTAATAATACAGGGGCTGTTAATGTTGGCGACTGTTATAATATCGCACCTTTTGCTGTATCGAAAATATATGCGGGTGCTGGAGGATCGAGTGCGGCTGTTTTTTTAAATGGGAAACGACAGCCAGAAGCTGTGATTAGAACATCAGTGTTTCTTCCGCCATTAGCGACGAGTACACGTACATTAGGTTCATAAATGAAAGGTAGAGTGTAAGTATGCCTGCACGTATTAAAGAATTTATTATCGTTAATAATACTGGGAATATATTTACAGGGGATAATTTGAGTGATACTTCATTTACTGCTTCGAAATCGTATAGTGGTTCAACGGGTTGCACTTGGATTGACGTTGTTACAGTAATAGGGACGGAGACGAAGCTTTGTTTACAACCGGGAGATTCGGTGACGACAACCTATACACGAGGTACCCCTGCTGGTACTGTAACGGGAACAAACATGGGGCAAGGTGCAAATGTGTCGAGTATATCGCAAGCTGTCCCTAATACAGATAATATGGATTCAGTTTCTGGACTCCCTTAAGGAATTAAGGGAGTTTTTATTATTTAAAATAAAAATAGTCTTTGAGATTGTTTTTGTAAATACATATTAAGAAGAAGAGGTTTGTTTAAAGTAAAAAAGATGGTGTGTAGGTGGTGAAAGTGTGAAAGAGCGCGATAGACAAAATTCATTAAACTCTAATTTCAGAATTTCACCGAATCTTATTGGACCTACTTTTCCCCCCGTTCCAACGGGATTTACTGGCATTGGGATTACTGGTCCAACCGGTCCACAAGGCCCGACTGGTCCACAAGGACCAAGGGGATTTCAAGGTCCGATGGGGGAGATGGGCCCGACAGGACCTCAAGGAGTGCAAGGGATTCAAGGACCAGCTGGACAAATGGGTGCAACAGGACCAGAAGGACAGCAGGGACCACAAGGATTAAGGGGACCACAGGGAGAAACTGGAGCGACAGGACCTCAAGGAGTGCAAGGGTTACAAGGTCCAATTGGTCCAACCGGAGCGACTGGGGCACAAGGTATACAGGGGATACAGGGATTACAGGGGCCGATTGGAGCTACCGGGCCAGAGGGACCTCAAGGAATTCAAGGAGTGCAAGGGGTACCGGGTGCAACAGGTTCACAAGGAATACAAGGAGCTCAAGGGATACAAGGCCCACAAGGACCGGATGGAAATACGGGAGCAACAGGAGCGACTGGTCAGGGGATTAGTGGTCCGACTGGAATAACAGGTCCAACAGGGATAACTGGCCCATCTGGAGGACCTCCAGGTCCGACTGGAGCAACTGGTGCGACAGGGCCAGGAGGTGGACCAAGTGGAAGTACAGGTGCGACGGGAGCGACTGGAAATACTGGAGTAACTGGAGTAACTGGAAGTGCGGGAGTGACTGGAAATACAGGTCCTACTGGAAGTACAGGAGAAACAGGAGCACAGGGCCTGCAAGGAATCCAAGGGGTTCAAGGGCCAATTGGGCCAACGGGTCCAGAAGGTCCGCAAGGTATTCAAGGTATTCCTGGTCCGACAGGAGTAACTGGTGAACAAGGAATCCAAGGGGTTCAGGGGATTCAAGGGATAACGGGGGCAACAGGAGATCAAGGTCCGCAAGGTATACAAGGGGCCATAGGACCTCAAGGTATAACCGGAGCAACAGGAGATCAAGGCCCACAAGGAATACAAGGGGTACCTGGTCCAACCGGGGACACTGGCTCACAAGGAGTCCAAGGAATTCAAGGGCCAATGGGTGATATAGGACCAACAGGCCCAGAAGGCCCAGAAGGACTTCAGGGTCCGCAAGGAATACAAGGAGTGCCAGGACCAGCTGGAGCAACAGGTCCAGAGGGCCCACAAGGAATCCAAGGAATTCAAGGACCAATAGGAGTAACAGGTCCAGAAGGTCCACAAGGCATTCAGGGAATACAAGGGATTCAAGGTATAACAGGAGCAACTGGAGCACAAGGAGCAACTGGGGTTCAAGGTGTTCAAGGGAATATAGGAGCAACAGGTCCAGAGGGCCCGCAAGGAGTGCAAGGTACTCAAGGGGATATAGGTGCAACAGGTCCAATGGGTCCACAGGGAGTTCAAGGAATCCAAGGAATTCAAGGACCGACGGGTGCGCAAGGGGTGCAAGGCCCACAAGGAATTCAAGGAATCCAAGGTCCGACAGGAGTAACTGGAGATACGGGTACAACTGGGGCGACAGGGGAAGGGACTACAGGGGCAACTGGAGTAACGGGTCCATCAGGTGTAACGGGTCCATCAGGAGGCCCAGCCGGACCGACTGGCCCAACAGGTCCATCAGGTCCGACGGGAGTGACAGGTCCATCCGGTGGACCACCTGGTCCGACAGGAGCGACAGGTGTAACGGGAGGAGTAGGAGATACGGGAGCAACAGGGGCGACGGGTGTGACCGGAGCAACTGGAGTAACTGGTGCAATCGGAGCAACGGGGCTGCAGGGTCCACAAGGAATACAAGGAGTACAAGGAGACATAGGCCCAACCGGTCCGCAAGGTGTTCAAGGTCCACAAGGGATCCAAGGTATAACGGGAGCAACGGGAGATCAAGGTCCGCAAGGAATTCAAGGCCCGCAAGGAATCCAAGGTCCAACAGGTCCTCAAGGAATCCAAGGAGGTCAAGGCCCACAAGGGATACAAGGGGCAACAGGTGCAACAGGAGCACAAGGCCCACAGGGAATTCAAGGGATACAAGGAGTGCAAGGTCCGACTGGTCCACAAGGCCCAACCGGAATACAAGGTGTGCAAGGAGAAATAGGTCCAACCGGTCCGCAAGGAGTGCAAGGTTTACAAGGTCCACAAGGCCCAACCGGGGACACGGGTCCAACAGGCCCACAAGGCCCACAAGGAATTCAAGGTCCAACGGGAGCAACAGGAGCGACAGGTTCACAAGGAATTCAAGGTCCAACGGGGGCAACAGGAGCGACAGGTTCACAAGGAATTCAAGGTCCAACGGGGGCAACAGGAGCGACAGGTTCACAAGGAATTCAAGGTCCAACGGGAGGCACGGGTCCAACAGGAGCGACCGGGGTGACTGGAGTTAGTACAACTGCAACGTATGCATTTGCGAATAATACATCAGGAACCGCTATTTCGGTTTTATTAGGCGGTACGAATATCTCATTACCGAACAATCAAAATATTGGACCAGGAATAACCGTTAGTGGTGGAAATACTGTATTTACAGTTGCGAATGCAGGGAATTATTATATAGCCTATACAATTAATTTAACGGCAGGATTACTTGTCAGTTCTCGTATAACCGTAAATGGCAGTCCGCTTGCGGGAACGATAAACTCCCCGACAGTGGCTACTGGTTCATTTAGTGCACCAATAATTGCTAACTTGCCTGCTGGAGCTGCTATTAGTCTGCAGTTATTTGGATTAGTTGCAATAGCTACATTATCTACAACAACGCCAGGAGCTACTCTAACTATTATTAGATTAAGTTAATAAACAGAAAACCTTGGAACTTTTATGTTTCAAGGTTTTTTATCCCTCTATTTGTGGGCTAATAATCAGTGGGGATGGACAAAACCCCCACTGATTAAAGTTTCACTTTATTCACCTTAGCAAAAACATCGCGGTTCAAAAATATATTATAATAGAATGAAGAGAGGTATAAATTTGGCAGAAAGGGAGAGTGGCGATGCAGGAGAAGGTTAAAGATTTTTTCGGACGCCCACTTCAAGATTTACGCATCTCTGTCATTGATCGTTGTAATTTACGGTGTACGTATTGTATGCCAGCGGAAGTGTTTGGTCCTGATTATGCTTTTTTGAAAGATGAGTTTTTACTGACATTTGATGAAATAGAGCGATTAGCAAAAGTATTTGTTAGCATCGGTGTACGGAAAATTAGACTTACTGGTGGCGAACCCTTGCTCCGTAAGGACTTAACAAAACTTATCGAACGTCTCGTGAAAATTGACGGTTTAGTAGATATAGGATTAACGACAAATGCGATTCATTTAACGAAGCAAGCGAAGGCGTTAAAAGAAGCTGGGTTACACCGAGTAAATGTTAGTTTGGATGCGATAGATGATAATGTGTTCCGCGCAATTAATGGCCGGAATATGAATACGAAGCCAGTGTTAAAAGGAATTATGGCAGCGAAAGAAGCAGGCCTTGAAGTGAAAGTAAATATGGTTGTGAAAAAAGGAATGAATGATCATCAAGTACTTCCGGTTGCTACGTATTTTAAAGAACAAGGAATCACGCTTAGGTTTATTGAGTTTATGGATGTTGGCAGTACGAATGGATGGAATTTTGATCAAGTTATTACGAAACGAGAATTAATTGATATGATTCATGGGGTGTATCCAATTGAGCCAGCTGAAGCTCATTATTTTGGTGAGGTTGCGAAGCGGTATCGATACGTTGGAACGAATGTAGAGGTTGGTTTTATTACCTCTGTTTCTGAGTCATTTTGTTCTTCTTGTACGAGAGCAAGAATTTCGGCAGATGGAAAGTTTTATACTTGCTTGTTTGCGACAGAAGGAATGGATTTAAGGAAACTTCTGAGGGAGAACCTTTCGGATAATGAGTTATTAAAAGCTATAGAATATGTATGGAAGAATAGAAAAGATCGATATTCAGATGAACGGACAGAAGAAAGTGCGAAAAATCGTCCGAAAATTGAAATGTCTTATATAGGAGGATAAGAAAGGGGGATGTCGTATGCAAGAGCGATATTCAAGACAAATGTTATTTTCTGGTGTTGGGGAAGAAGGGCAACGGAAAATAAGAGGGAAGCATGTGCTCGTTATCGGTGCTGGTGCACTCGGAGCAGCGAATGCAGAAGCAATTGTTAGAGCAGGTGTTGGAAAAATAACAATTGCGGATCGTGATTATGTAGAATGGAGTAATTTACAAAGGCAACAATTATATACAGAAGAAGATGCAAAGCATTATAAACCGAAAGCAATAGCGGCAGCAGAACATTTAAAGGCAATTAATTCCGAAGTAGAAATTGTACCGGTTGTGACTGATGTAACGGTGCAAGAAATGGAAGAATTAATTAAAGGTGTAGATTTAATATTAGATGCGACAGATAATTTTGAAACGCGCCTTCTTATTAATGATATATCGCAGATGTATAACGTTCCGTGGATATACGGAGGATGCGTTGGAAGCTACGGAGTAACTTATACAATCTTGCCAGGAAAAACGCCGTGTTTTCGATGTTTAATGGAGCATCCAGCGAGCGGAGCGACATGTGATACGGCCGGTATTATACAGCCAGCAGTGCAATTAGTAGTTGCACATCAAATAACGGAAGCCTTGAAAATATTAGTAGAAGATTTTGAGGCACTTCGTGAAACGATGCTATCATTTGATCTGTGGAATAATCAGCAGATGGCATTTAAAGTGAATAGGCAGAAAAAGGATACATGTTTATCCTGTGGAAAGTTACGTACATATCCGAGTTTAACATTTGAAGCACAAACGAAAACAGAAGTATTATGTGGGCGAAATACAGTTCAAATCCGTCCAGGTGTGCGTCAGGGTTTTAATTTAAAAGAAATTAAAAAGCGCTTACAAAAAAGTGTGGATGTAAAAGCAACGCCGTATTTATTATCATTTCCAGTGGAAGAATATCGTTTTGTTTTATTTACAGATGGCAGGGCGTTTATTCATGGTACGAATGATATGAATGTTGCAAAACGACTATATGCAAGATATATAGGTTGAACCTAAAGGGGAATCCTTTAGGTTCAAATGGAAAAGGTAGGATTAAGAATTTCTAATATAATCTCCATTTTTTCCGCCCGTTTTTTCAAGTAAGTACGTTTCGCCAATAATCATACCCTTATCAACGGCTTTACACATGTCATATACAGTAAGAGCGGTAGCGGAAGCAGCTGTTAAAGCTTCCATCTCAACGCCGGTACTACCTTCTGTTTTAACTTTTACTTCAATAAGTAGCCGATATTGTTCTTCTGACTGTTTCCAATCGAAAGAGACATCAACACCTTTTAATAATAAAGGATGGCACATTGGGATAATATCAGAAGTACGTTTTGCAGCCATAATACCTGCGATTTGTGCGACGGCTAATACGTCACCTTTACCAATTTCGTTGCGTGAGATTTTATCAAAAATTTCTTTCGTAACAAGAATGCTAGAGCATGCTATTGCTGTTCGAACGGTTATTTTTTTGTCACTTATATCAACCATTTTAGCGCGCCCTTGGTCGTTGAAATGTGTGAATGAAGACATGGAATTCCTCCTTGAAGTAATTGCGATTTAATATATAAAGTGTAATCGAGATTAGATATTTTGCAAATATGAGGTGAGAAACAATGGTAGAAAAACGAATCCCGATTCAAGTTGCTGAGGCTGTAGAGCGGGTTATGAAATATGCTAAGCATGGTGAAGTAGAAGAAGTTTCTATTACAGAAAGTTACGGGAGGATTCTTGGAGAGGATGTTGTCTCAGATCACGACGTTCCTCACTTTGATCGTTCTCCTTACGATGGTTTCGCAATTCGAGCAGAAGACACGAAGGAAGCGGGTCAAGAGCATCCGATTGAATTTGAAGTAATAGGAGAGATCGGAGCAGGATCTGTTTTTGCAGAAGAAGTAGGGGCTTTTCAGGCGGTTCGTATTATGACAGGAGCAGCTATTCCAGAAGATTGCAATGCAGTCGTAATGCTAGAACTGACGGAAGGATTCGAGAGGAACGAAAGTACATATATGAAGTTAAAACGTCCTTTCCAAAACGGTGACAATGTGTCATTTAAAGGAGAAGATATAAAACAAAATCAAGTCCTCGTTAAGAAAGGTTTTGTAATCAATCCAGGTGTTGCCGCATTATTAGCGACGTTTGGATATAGCACTGTGAAAGTTGTAAAACAGCCTGTTGTCGGTATTGTAACGACGGGCAGCGAATTACTAGAAGTGCATGAGGCGTTAGAACCAGGAAAAATTAGAAATAGTAACTCTTACATGATTGCCGCTCAAATTATGAAAGCTGGCGGAAAAGTGCGTTACTATGGACAACTTGCTGATGAGTTAGATGCATGTTTTACAGCCGTTAAATCAGCGATAGGTGAGGTTGATATTTTAATTACAACGGGCGGTGTTTCAGTAGGAGATTACGACTACTTACCGGCTATTTATGCAAGGTTACAGGCGAATGTACTCTTTAATAAAATAGCGATGAGACCTGGAAGTGTAACGACAGTAGCTGAAGCTGATGGAAAGTTACTTTTCGGTTTATCAGGTAATCCGTCAGCTTGTTATGTAGGTTTCGAATTATTTGTACATCCAATTATGAAAACGTATTTGCATGCGAAGGAGCCTCACGTATATAGAACTGATGCTATTTTACAAAAAGATTTCCCGAAACCAAATCCGTTTACTCGTTTTGTAAGAGCGAAAGCGAGTATTGTTAATGGGGCACTACAAGCGATGCCAGTCGGTTTAGATAAATCGAGTGCGGTCTCTTCGCTTGCGGATGCAAATGCTTTTATCGTGCTGCCTGGAGGAACGAGAGGATTTGAAGCAGGAATGAAAGTGTCTGTATTATTGTTAGAATGCTCTGAGGGAAGTGATTGGCCGTGGGCAAAGCCTCTTCAATCTTACAAATAGTAGGGTATCAAAATAGCGGGAAAACAACACTTGTAGAGAAGATGGTGCATGCATTAACTGAAAGAGAAATGAAGGTTGCTACAATTAAACATCATGGTCACGGGGACTTTCCTGAAGTAGCGCAAAAAGACAGTGAAAGACACAGAAAAGCTGGTGCTGTAGTAAGTAGTGTAGAAGGTGCTGGATTACTATCTTTGTCCTCTTTGCGAGATGAATGGTCCTTGCAAGAAATTATCCGCTTGTACGAATTTTTTGAAGTAGATACGATTTTAATAGAGGGCTATAAAGCTGAGAACTATCCGAAAGTAGTGTTACTTCGTTCTGCGGAAGACGCTGAACTTTTACATAAAGTAGAAAATATAGCGGCAGTTATTACGTGGTATGATGCTTCGTCAAATGTGCGAGAAGAATATAAAGTATTTCATATAACAGAAGAAAAATTGTATATAGACTGGTTTTTACAAACGGCTAGGGGTGCAAAATGATAAATACGTATTATGAAGTAATTGATACAGAAATCTCGATTGAAGAGGTGACAAAGAAAGTAGTTCGCCGTGAATGTGGTGCTGTTACAACATTTATCGGGACAGTTAGGGAGTTTACGAAAGGGCGTCGTACACTATACTTAGAGTATGTAGCTTATAAGACGATGGCAGAAAAGATGCTACAGAAAATTGGGTCAGAAGTGAAGGAGAAGTGGCCCGGTACACATGTTGCGATTACGCATCGCATCGGCACGCTACAAATTTCTGATATAGCGGTTGTTGTTGCTGTATCAACGCCTCATCGCAAAGAGGCTTATGAAGCGAATGAATATATTATGGAGCGTATTAAGCAAATTGTTCCAATTTGGAAAAAGGAATTTTGGGAAGCTGGTGACTCATGGATTGGTGACCAATTAGAAAAAACACCATATCCAGCAGGAGAGCCTGGGAAGGAGTTATAAATATGATTCGAGTATTGTTATTTGCGAACTTGCAAGAAGAAGCAGGAACGAGTGAATTACAAATAGAGAAAGAAAATATTACTGTTGCAGAGTTAAAAGATATTGTTGCGAAAGAATATAATGTACCAGTGTCAGCGCCAATAATGGTTGCGATTAATGAAGAGTACGCGAATGAAGATGATACGATACAATCTGGTGATGTAGTTGCACTAATACCACCAGTGAGTGGTGGTTAATATTGGATTTATGCTATAAAAAACGACTTTCCTAAATAGGGAAAGTCGTTTTTTTATGGCATTTTGGAGAACACTATCTTATAGGAAAAGGAGGAAATTATGAAAAAGATATGTGTAATGATTGCAATGATATGTTCTGTTTTTTTCTTTTCTCCAAGCAATTCTTTGGCAAAAGAATCGACGGAACAGCTTTTAGAAAGTGCGTTACTGAATCGATATTACTCGGTTATAAGGCAAGTGACAGAAGATCAATATGAATGTGACTCAGTTACAAATATAAAGCGTCTAGGCAAGAAAGATGAGTTTGTTCCTAGGTTTGAAGTTACGATACAATTTCTTACATTTCAAGGGGCACATAATCCGCCGAATGATAAAGTTACACTTACTTTGGAAGACAATTTAGATCACATAAAGATAAAGAAAGTGGAGCGAGAAAAGAATGTTTCTGGTGCTATTGTAGAAAAGATTTGTGCACGAAAAAACGAAAAAATAAAAGCTCACTCTAATGATTTAGAGCGATAACCTATGACATTTTGTAGAGAAAGGTAATGAGCGATGGATATACTTTTAGCGATTTTACCAGCTATATTTTGGGGGAGTATTGTGCTATTTAACGTGAAACTAGGCGGGGGACCGTATAGTCAAACGCTCGGTACAACGTTCGGTGCACTTATCTTCTCAATTGTCGTTTATATTTTTATGAAGCCGGTATTAACTCCGACCGTTATTGGAGTTGGAATTGTATCTGGCTTATTTTGGGCACTTGGTCAAGCGAATCAATTAAAAAGTATTGATTTAATGGGTGTTTCTAGAACGATGCCGATTTCAACAGGGCTTCAATTAGTCGCGACAACATTATTCGGGGTTATCGTGTTTCATGAATGGTCAACGACGATATCGGTCGTTCTTGGAGTTTTGGCGCTCGTTTGTATTATTATCGGGGTTATTTTAACATCGCTTCAAAGTAAAGAAGAGAAGAATGCAGAGCAAGCAGGAAATTTTAAAAAAGGAATTATTATTTTATTAATTTCAACAGTCGGTTATTTAGTTTACGTAGTAGTTATCCGGTTATTTAACGTGAACGGTTGGTCGGCTTTATTACCACAAGCGGTCGGTATGGTATTAGGCGGGATTTTACTCACATTTAAACATCATCCATTCAATAAATATGCGATTCGAAATATTCTTCCAGGATTGATTTGGGCAGCTGGAAATATGTTTTTATTCATTTCGCAGCCAAGAGTTGGGGTCGCAACAAGCTTTTCCCTTTCACAAATGGGAATTATTATTTCGACGCTTGGGGGGATTTTTATATTAGGTGAAAGGAAAACGAAGCGTCAATTAATTGGGATTGTTATTGGTATCGTTTTTATTATTGCAGCTGGAATTATGCTGGGGATTGCGAAAGGTTAAGGAGGTATTAAAATGTATAGCGATTTAGAAGGGAAAGTCGTCGTTATTACAGGATCAGCAACTGGTCTTGGAAGAGCCATGGGAGTAAGATTTGCTAAAGAGAAGGCGAAAGTTGTTATTAACTACCGCTCAAGAGAGTCAGAAGCGAACGATGTATTAGAAGAAATAAAAAAGGTAGGTGGAGAAGCGATTGCTGTAAAAGGTGATGTGACGGTCGAGGCAGATGTTGTAAATCTCATTCAATCTGCTGTGAAAGAGTTTGGTACGCTCGACGTCATGATTAATAATGCAGGGATAGAAAACGCGGTACCGTCGCATGAAATGCCGTTAGAGGATTGGAATAAAGTAATTCATACAAATTTAACAGGTGCTTTTTTAGGAAGTCGTGAAGCGATTAAATATTTTGTGGAACACGATATTAAAGGTTCGGTTATTAATATGTCTAGTGTTCATGAGAAAATCCCGTGGCCATTATTTGTGCATTATGCGGCTAGTAAGGGGGGGATTAAGCTTATGACAGAAACGTTAGCGTTAGAATATGCACCAAAAGGTATTCGGGTAAATAATATTGGGCCTGGTGCAATTAATACGCCAATTAATGCTGAAAAATTTGCTGACCCGAAAAAACGTGACGACGTAGAAAGTATGATTCCAATGGGTTACATTGGAAAACCTGAAGAAATCGCAGCAGTAGCAACGTGGCTCGCTTCAGCAGAGGCAAGTTACGTAACTGGAATTACGTTATTTGCAGATGGTGGAATGACTTTATACCCATCATTTCAAGCGGGGCGTGGGTAATATGAAAGGCCAAAGAGATTTAACTCTTTGGCCTTTTTTACGCAAAAAAAAATAGCGGTCGGCTATTTTTAAAATTAATGATTGATTGTATCTTGAAGAAATTCTGTTGCTTGATGTTCTGAAACATTCTGTACGAGCGCAACTTCACTAATAACCATTTTACGCGCATTATCTAGCATTTGTTTTTCGCTCGCATTTAATGCTCTTTCTTTATTGCGACGAAGTAAATCACGAACAACTTCTGCACTATCTTGAAGATTGCCGTTCTTCATTTTTTCCATATTCATTGTATACCTTTGTTTCCAAGAGAGTGAGGGGTCTGATTCCCCATGATGAAATTCAAGAAGTATACCATCTAACGTACCTTTATCGACGATATAACGTATACCTGATTTTTGTAATTGATTCATCGGAAGCATTACTTGCATATCTTTACTAATGATGCGTATAACACAATATTGACGCGTAGTGCCTAATATTTCTTTCTCTTCAATTGCTTCGATGATTCCTGCACCGTGCATTGGATAAACGATTTTATCACCAATTTGAAACAAATCATCCACCTCCGTATGTGGTAACTACTTTTAATGATAACATACTAGGATAAAAATGTCAAATTTTATATAATATCACATCTGATATGCTGTAGTCAATATATAAAAGTCGTTTTTTTGTTTGTTTTTTTGCTCTTATAAGTTGAATAAATAGGGGGAATTTTTTTGGAAAAATAGTACAGGCGCAGAAAGAGAGCATATCCACTTATTTTTAAGCATAAAATATAAAATCGCTAATACAATATACCTAAATCCGTTCTTTGCAAGGGAGGGATAGAAGGTGGGGCGCACAATTAGAATTGATATTACAAATAAAGTTGTAGCTAAATTTAGGCAAGATTATTTGGAATTATATACGAGTAAGTTTATGATAGGTAAGTTTTATGTCTATACTGAAGATAAACAATATGTGTTAGAAGACGGATATATATATGAAGATGGAAAGTTTTATCGCATCATAGATACGCACCGTGGCAATAAACAAGCGGCGGAGGGCTGCGATCTAGGATGGTGTTAACATGATTCGTGTGAAAGTGTTTGATGAAAGTCATGAAAAGGACTTAGAAGACGCTGTAAATGTATTTTTGAAAAAAATTGATGATAGTAACTTTGTAGATATTAAGTACCAAGTCGGTGTTTCTATTAATGATGACGAAAACCAAATTTATTGTTTTTCAGCAATGATCGTTTATAAAGCATAAAAAAGAGCTGGGTGAGCCAGCTCTTTTTTATGTTTTATGTTGGGACAACATGTGTCGGTAATACGTTCATAATAGATTGAGTTGTGCCTAATTTCTTTGTCGCTAAAAGAGGCGCCCCTGTTTCATGGTTTTGGGCATCTGTACACATACCAAGGTGATAACGATCACCTAAAAATGGATCAATATAAAAACCGTTTTTAAAAACTTTATCATTCGGGTGTTTTTCATGGTGAATTTCAGAACAGTTAATGCAATAGAACATAGCTTTCATCTCCTTTTTATTTTTGTTTGAAAAAGTGGGTCGGTAGTCATTTCGCTCCTAAGGAAATGTTGAGGAGAAGAGAAATAACTACCTACCCAAATGGCGGGCATACTCCTTCTGATTTTTACATATCTCGCGTATTGTCCCCGAGGGAAGGAGGAGAGACGAAGTACAGATGAGATAAGTTAGGCGCTTCTCTCAATAGGAGTGATAGAGTTTCATATTGAGGGAATTTTCTATTTTTCATTGCCTTTGTGAGTATATTATGAAGGAATGGTGAGAGGGTGTTTGTCCTGTTGAAAAAATGTTGAGAATTTCTCAACAGTGAAAAAGAGTCTTTCTTGACATGAAACCAAAAGGTGTTATATTGTTGATGTGAAACTAAAAGGTGTTATATTTTAATGCCGAATAAAGGAGATATAAAATGGAACAACAAAATACATTAAATGATATTAAACAAACAATCGTTTTTAACGCGTCTATTCAAAAAGTATGGAATGTAGTATCAACTGCAGAAGGAATTGCGTCATGGTTTATGCCAAATGATTTTGAATTAGAGGTAGGACATGAGTTTCATGTGCAATCGCCATTTGGGCCATCACCATGTAAAGTGTTAGAAATTGATGAGCCAAACCATCTATCTTTCTCATGGGATACAGATGGCTGGGTCGTTTCATTTAATCTGAAAGACCTAGGAGATAATAAAACAGAATTTACGTTAATTCACGGCGGCTGGAAACATCCTGATGAAATCCTCCCAAAACCAAATGCGAAGAGCTCTATTATTCACGAAAGAATGAGCGGCGGCTGGGTAGCGATTGTAAATGAAAAACTGAAAAAGGTTGTCGAAGGCTAAGTGTCCTCATCAGTAGCGAAATATGATGTATTTCAAGCAATTGCTGATCCAACCCGCCGAGAAGTAATACGGTTATTAAGTGACAAAGAGTTACCGATTTCAAAAATAACGGATCATTTTCCGATGAGTCGTACTGCTGTTGTAAAGCACCTTCATATTCTTTCGGAAGCGAATTTAGTGAGTGGAAGAAAGAGCGGAAGAGAGAAGATATATCGTTTGCATCCAGAACCATTAGAGGAATTACAGCAGTGGCTCTCGTACTATGAACGATTTTGGGATAATAAATTGTCCATGCTTAAACATATTGTGGAGAATGAAGAGTAGATTTTATGCAAAAAGGATGACCAAAATGGTCATCCTCTTTTTATTGTTCACTTGTTTGTTTAGTTGGCTTTAATAGGATCCAAGCGATAATTAATGTGAATACCGCTAATACGAAAGTGCTCATATAAATGACGTGTACACTTGATGCTAATGCGGATTGTGATTCGGTTGCTACGTTTGCTGTAGCCCCTCCATGTCCGCCAGAAGAAACAAGATCAAGGTTTTTAATGCCGCGTGCATGAATCATCGTATTGAAGATCGTTCCGAAGATTGCAGCTCCTAGTGTTTGACTAAATGTATTAATAAATGTATTTAAACCAACTGCCGTTCCGCGCGTATTCGCCGGTACAGCTGCTTGAATTGTTACCATGTAAATTGGTGTAACAAGCCCCATTCCTAAGCCGAATAATCCGACTGCAACATAAATAAGGAATGATGGTGAATCTGTTGATAATGTAAATAATAAGAAAGTAGCAACTGATAAAATGCTAGCTCCAAGTAAAATAATTTGTTTCGTTTGTAACTTGCCAACTAAGTTGCCGGAGAACATAGCACCGAATGTCCACATAACAGGAATCGGCATTAAAATGAGTCCAGCCTCTGTCGCATTTTTTCCTAAAACACCTTGGCTCCAAATTGGAAGATACACTGTAATACTAATAATCATTGCGCCAGCAATAAGTGTTAGTATGTTTATTGTAGATAATGTACGGTTAGAGAAAAGTGCTAGCGGAATTAATGGTTCCGGAGACTTTTTCTCGATGTATAAGAAAATAATGAATGAAACAGCGGCAAAGATTAATAGGCCGATAATTGAAATGTCTCCCCAGTTTTGCTTACTGCTACCTGTTAATAATGCGTATAGTAAAGCAATTGTACTTAATGAGAAAACTGTCGCACCAAGATAGTCGATATGTTGCTTAGCGGCGGACTTAACAGATTCCTGATAAGAAGTGGCAAACATTAAGCAAGCGATAATTCCAAAAGGAACGTTTAAGAAGAAAATATAGCGCCAAGAAAGAGAATCAACTAAAAATCCACCTACTAACGGCCCAATAACACCAGATACACCCCAAACTGCACTCATCCAGCCTTGTGCTTTCGCGCGGTCTTTCGCTTCGCTATATAGGTCTCCAATAATCGTCATTGTGATCGGCATAACAGCACCAGCCCCTATACCTTGAAGAGCACGGAAGAAGATTAATTGTTCCATTGATGTAACGACTCCGCAAAGTGCAGAACCGATTAAGAAGATTGTTGCTCCGATGAGCAGAACTTTTTTACGGCCGAATAAATCAGCTAGCTTTCCGTATATTGGAGTCGAAACAGCTGTTGCAAGCATATAGATTGCATATACCCAACTAACAAGTTCGACGCCTGACAAATCACTCGTTATACGAGGGATCGCTGTACTAACAATCGTTCCTTCTACCGCAGAAAGAAACGTCATTAGCATTAAAGACATCATGACTTTTTTTCTCATTTGTTTTCCCCTTACCCTTTTTCGAATATTCAACAATATAAAATATAAAGGTACTAAGGTATATAAAGCAACAAAAAAGCAATGGGAAGTTAGGAGGAAGGGATATTTTTGAAGAAACGGTCGACATATTTAAAGTATCGCCGATATAATTTCGTGTATTACTTTGCTATTCCAACATACTAAAAAAAGAAACAGGAGTCCCTGTTTCTTCTTTAATATTGCATTTTTGAATTTTGTCCAGCGGTTGTTCCGGCAATTCGGCCAGTAACAAGGGCAGATGTAATGTTATAGCCGCCGGTATAACCGTGAATATCAAGAACTTCTCCACAGAAGTATAAACCATTCGTGAATTTCGAAGCCATTTCTTTCGGGTTAATTTCTTTAACGGATACACCTCCGCCAGTAACGAATGCTTTTTCAATTGACTGCGTACCATTTACATGGACGGTAAATTCTTTAAAGTCTTTCACAAGTGCGCGAATCTTCTCATGAGAAACTTGTCCAGCTTGTTCGCTACCGTCAATTTCATTTTTTTCTAATAAGAATAGGAAGTAACGTTCAGGAACATAGCCTTTTAAAACGTTTTTAATTCCTTTTTTCGGATCTTCTTTCATTTGTTTCAGCATGCGCTGGAACAGTTGCTCACTATTTTCTTCTGGCAATGCATCGATACTCATGTGCACTGTGTTCGTTTTAAACTTTTTCATCGCTTTCACAACGAATTGGCTACAGCGAAGAGCAGCAGGACCAGATAGGCCGAAGTGAGTGAAAAGCATGTCCATTTTATGAGAAATGATAACTTTTCCTTTCGGGTTTAATACACTTAAGTTTACATCTCGTAAAGCAAGACCTTGTAATGTGCGGTCACGAATAAACGGTTCGTTTGAAAGAATTGGTACTTCTGTTGGGAAAAGTTCTGTAATTGTATGCCCAGCTTTTTCAGCCCAAGCGTATCCGTCTCCAGTAGAACCAGTTTGAGGAACAGATTTTCCGCCAACAGCGATAACGACGTGATTCGTTTCTAACACTTCGCCTGTTTGTAGAATAACTGCTTTCGTTTGACCGTTTTCATACTCAATCGTTTCGACAGGCGTATTCGTACGTATTTTCACACCTAAGTCTTTTAATCGTGTTAACAGTGCATCTACAACAGATTGCGCTTTATTTGATACGGGGAACATGCGGCCATGATCCTCTTCTTTCAGTTGTACACCGAGATTTTCGAAGAATGTAATAATATCTTCATTACTGAAAATAGAAAAAGCACTGTATAAGAAGCGACCATTTCCAGGTATATGTTTAACGATTTCATCAAGTGGTAGACGGTTCGTTACGTTACAACGACCACCACCAGAAATCGCAAGTTTACGTCCTAGTTTATTTCCTTTATCAAGAAGTAAGACGCTTGCGCCTTCTTCAGCAGCACCGATTGCAGCCATTAGCCCTGAAGGACCGCCGCCGATGACAATAACATCATAATGCATAATATATCGACCTCATTTTCTACATTTCCTGCCTAAAAGAATAGCATGTTTTCCCTTAAAAGAAAAATAGAGTGAAGTACTGCTTAAGAGGAGAATTGTGGTACAATACAAAAGTTAGAGTTCAGCATTATCCTGCTATTTATGGGCAATAAGACTACTATCTTAAGATTTATGAGAAGTAAAGAGGGAGTTAAAAAGGTCCGTAAATGCTCGAATGATTAGTAGGAAGGGAGTCTCCCACTAATTATAGTTTCACTTTATTGTAGATGTAGGAGGATTTTCGTATGTCCGATTCAAAATTTCTGCGCGGAACGCTTATTGTGACGTTAGGGACATTTTTAGTAAAGTTCTTAGGCATGATTTACGTTTTTCCGTTTCATGCATTAGTAGGCACAGAAGGCGGAACGCTCTATACATATGGATACATTCCATATACGATATTTTTAAGTATCGCAACGGCAGGAGTGCCGCTTGCTGTTTCTAAGTTTGTTTCCAAATATAATGCACTTGGAGATTATAAAACGAGCCGGAGAATGTTCCGCTCGGGAATGGTTATGATGATAGTAACAGGAGTTCTTTCCTTCTTAGTACTGTACATGACCGCACCATTATTTGCAGAAGCAATGCTTGGTAAACAAAGTTTACAAAATAAGATAGAAGAAGTTACGACGATTATTCGCCTCGTAAGTTTTGCGCTTATTGTTGTGCCGGCAGCAAGTTTGATTCGTGGTTATTTCCAAGGCCACCAATCGATGGGACCGACTACGGTTTCACAAATTATCGAGCAAATTATTCGTATCGTCTTTTTATTAGCGGGTAGTTTCATCGTTATTAAAGTACTTGGCGGTACAGTAGCAACGGCAGTTGGGGTTGCGACATTCGCTGCGTTCGTTTCAGCAGTTGGAGCACTTGGCGTATTAAATTGGTACTGGTTAAAACGTAAAAAATATTTGGATCAATATTTAATTGAGCAAACTGTACCAGAATCGACGGTAAGTACCGCTCAATTGTTTAAAGAGTTGTTTGCATATGCAATCCCTTACGTTGTAATTGGATTAACAATTCCTTTATATCAACAAATTGATACATTGACATTTAACTCTATTATGCAGGCGATTGGTCAAGGAGATATCGCAGAGCGAGCACTCGGTATTTTCACGATGTGGACGCATAAATTAATTATGATTCCAGTATCACTTGCAACAGCGTTTAGTTTAACGCTCGTGCCAGCGATTACAAAGTCGTTTACTGAAAAGCAATACCGTTATTTGAAATTACAAATTACACAAACATTCCAGGCGAATATGTTTTTAACATTGCCAGCAGTTGTCGGTATTTCTACACTTGCATATCCGATTTACACTGCTTTCTACGATTCAGACCCACTAGGTGGACAAGTATTAATGTGGTATGCGCCAGTTGCATTGTTATTCGCTTTATTCACAGTAACAGCAGCAATTCTGCAAGGGATTAACCAGCAGAAACATGCGGTTATTGCGCTTGTGATGGGTGTTATTTTGAAATTTGCATGTAACGTAATCTTTATTCGTTATTTCGGTACAGTTGGGGCGATTTTGGCTACTGCAGTCGGCTTCTTAGCTTCCGTATGGTATACGAATAGACAAATCAAAAAACACGCACACTATTCATTTGGTGTTGTATATAAGAGAACATTCCAAATTGCAGTCTTAACACTTGTAATGGTTATTGCTGTAAAACTATCACAATGGCTTCTATCCTTCATGATTTCGCCTGATGGCCGTATTGGTGCTCTTATTACAGTTGCGATTTGTGCAGGTATTGGTGGTCTTGTTTACGGATTGTTAGCGATTCGCACAGGAGTACTAGAAAGAGTATTTGGCGGAGAAGCTTTAGAGAAAATCCAGCGTAAACTTGGTAGTAGATTCAAAATAAAGTTGAAATCAAAAGGGGCGTAAATACGTCCCCTTTTCTATGATAAATAAAGAAGGTGAAGAACATGAGATTAGATAAATTATTAGCGAATATGGGACACGGAAGTAGAAAAGAAGTAAAGAAATTACTGAAAGACGGCGTTGTGAAGATTGATGGAACGCCAGTGAAAGATGCGAAGTTTCATGTGAATGTAGAAGAGCAAGAGGTTATGATTCACGGTGAAGTTGTGGAATATAAAGAGTTTGTTTATTTAATGATGCATAAACCACAAGGTGTTATTTCAGCGACAGAAGATGATAACCACGAAACAGTAATAGATTTATTAGAATTAGAAGATGCGATTTTCGATCCATTCCCTGTTGGAAGGCTCGATATTGATACAGAAGGTTTCTTATTAATCACAAATGATGGGAAGTTAACGCATCAACTATTATCTCCGAAAAAGCATGTGCCGAAAAAATATTATGCACACATTTCAGGCGTTGTAACGGAAGAGGATGTAATAGAATTCGCTAAAGGTGTAATTTTAGAAGATGGCTATGAAACGAAGCCAGGCGAACTTACAATTTTAAAAAGTGATGATATTTCTGAGATTGAACTCGTTATTACAGAAGGAAAGTTCCATCAAGTGAAGCGTATGTTTGAAGCGGTAGGGAAAAAAGTAGTTTATTTAAAGAGAACAGAGATGGGACCTTTAATGTTAGATGAAGAGTTAGAACTTGGGCAATATCGTGAATTAACAGATGAAGAAGTAGAAATGTTAAAGACGTATCAAGTAGATAACGAAAAGTAACGCCAATTTCAAAGTATAGAAAAGACCCCTTTCTAATGAGTTAGAAAGGGGTATGTATTTATTTACATACAATTATTTTTTATTATGAGGTCATTCTCACTTTCTTTCCTGTCGTTGTCCACTTGCCGCGGCAAGGGCTATACACGAGTTCATTAAACTGCAACACATTTAGATCACGTTGTATTGTTCGCGGTGTGATCCCGAACTCATCTACAAGGTCTTTCGTTGTTACCGTACCGTTTTCATTGATGTACATATAAATTGATTTAATGCGTGTTAGCATACGAGTAGTTGTAGGTTTCAAGAGAAAACCGCTCCTCTACTAGTTTTTTTGACCCCATTCAGGAAAGAAGGTCGTTACTACCATTGTACTCTACATGATAAAATTCATGCTTTAACTTACTTAAATTTTACAAAAGTTTAACAAATATTCATATAGAAAAATATTGGTAGTTGACATTTTATGTCTGGTCAGTCAACTAACTCATAAATTTCTACGTAAAACGCCAAATTCCTGCAAATTTTTTTTGAAAAATAAAAGAAAAACTAATAAGAAATATCTGAAATATTAAAATTGTCCGTTATTAGGTTTTCATGTATGGCATAAGAGATTTTCGTTTGCTATGATGAAAGAGACAATATAGTGAAGGATGGATGCGTGATGTCGACGATTAATTGGACAGAAGAAGTTACAAAAAGAAAAGATGATTTAATTCGTGATACACAAAAATTTTTACAAATTAAAAGTGTATGGGAAGAAGAATCTGCGAAAGAGGGCGCACCATTTGGTGAAGGTGTAGAAAAAGCCTTATCTTTCATGTTACATAAAGGAGAAGCAGAAGGTTTCGCTTCTAAAAATTTAGAAGGATATGTAGGTCATCTTGAAATGGGACAAGGAGAAGAACTAGTAGGTATTCTTTGTCACGTTGATGTTGTACCAGAAGGAGATGGCTGGACAGCTCCTGCGTATAGTGCGGATATTCGCGACGGGAAGATTTTTGCACGCGGTGCAATTGATGATAAAGGGCCGACGATGGCAGCTTATTATGCGATGAAAATCGTTAAAGAATTAGGCTTACCTCTTTCAAAACGTGTTCGTATGATTTTAGGAACAGATGAGGAAAGTAATTGGAAGTGTGTAGAGCATTATTTTAAAAATGAGGAAATGCCAACAATCGGTTTTGCACCGGATGCAGATTTTCCGATTATTAATGCGGAAAAAGGAATTTCTGACATACAAGTTGTGCAAAGTGGTGGCGAAGAGAAAGAAGGCACATTTAAGCTTATTTCATTTGAGTCAGGTCGTCGTTTAAATATGGTTCCTGATTTTGCAGAAGCAGTTATTACAGGAGAAGATGTAAATACACTTACAGTAGCATATGAGGAGTATTTACAAACTGCTAAAAAAATAGGTAAAGCAATTGTAGAAGGAAAGACGGTGACGTTGCAAATCAAAGGGATTTCAGCTCACGGATCTACTCCGGAAAAGGGAGAAAATGCAGGTTTATTATTGGTAAACTTCTTAACGAAAGTTTCACTTGATGGAAAAGGGGCTTCATTTGCCTCGTTTGTAACAGAAACATTTACAGGTGATATTATTGGAGAAAAAGCTGGTATTTCTTATAAAGATGATATTAGCGGGCCGTTAACAGTGAATGTTGGTCGCTTGTCTTACTCGCAAGAAAACGGTGGTAATTTAGGATTAAATGTACGCTATCCAGTTACAACTAACTTTGAAGAAACGATTGCAAAGTTAAAAGAATATGTTGGTACTCATGGATTTGAAGTAGCGGATTATTCTAACTCTCGCCCGCATCACGTTGACAAAGATCATACGTTAATTCGTACTTTGCAACGTGTATATGAAGAACAAACTGGTGAAAAAGCTGAATTGTTAGCAATTGGCGGTGGTACTTATGCTCGTTCATTGAAAGCTGGCGTTGCATTTGGCCCGTTATTCCCAGGAAAAGAAGAACTTGCGCATCAAAAAGACGAGTACATTGAAATTGAAGATTTATTAAAAGCGACAGCGATTTACGCTCAAGCAATTCATGAATTAGCGAAATAAAAGATATGTAAATAATGACCGCTCTCTACTTTAGAGGGCGGATTCTTTTTAGCTGAATGAGATAAGCAAGAAAAGCAACAATAACATAAAGGAGACGATGTAGATGGTGCCGCATTATTTTGTCGCAGTAACTTTACCACGTCATATAAAAGAAATTCTTTCTAATTATAAAGAGGAAATGAAGGATGAATTACCATTTCGCTCGTGGGTACATGAAGAAGACTATCATATTACCCTTTCATTTTTAGGAAGTGCGGCGCAGGAACAGTTAGAAGGAATAAAGAATGGATTACAAACACTTACAGAAAAAACGGAATTATCGTTCACGTTACAAGGACTTTCTACATTCGGACAGGTGGACCAGCCTCGTATATTTTGGGCGGGGATAAGTGATAATCAAGATTTGTTTACTTTACAAAAGCAAGTGCATACAATTTGTGAAGAAAATGGCTTCTCTCTAGAGACACGTCCTTATCATCCACATATTACTGTTGCGCGTAAATGGGTAGGAGAAAAAGTGTTTGATCTGACAAATGTAAAAGAGTTACCTGTAACATCATTTCAAGCAGATACGATTACTTTGTATGAATCTCACGTTAAGGAAACGCCGAAGTATAAATCGATTACTGAAATAAAACTACAAAAATAGAATGTATGAAAACGTTTTTTATACAGGTGAATATACTATAGGGAATAATGTGTTACTGTATAGAGCTTCGCTGATAAGAAAACCTTTATCATTTGCAGCTCGTTTCATTTTAATTTTGAGAATGATGGTGATTTTTTATGTTGAAAGTAAAACGTCCATTTGATGCCTATTTAGATGAAATGAATAAAATTACAATTTTGCTCCCGCATGCGTATGGAACAAGCCGGACATTTCGTTTACAAGAAGGAAGCAATGTGAAAGAGTTACCGATTGTTCATACTATTGCTCTTCCAGATGCAACGAAGTATGAATGTTTTATAGAAGAGCCGATAGATGTGGGGAAGTATTATACAGTACGTGATGAACGGAATGAAGAAACAGATTTACAAATAGGCGCTGTGATTCGAACAGTAGTTTTCGATGAAAAATATTATTACGAAGGTACCGACTTAGGTGCTGTGTATAAAAAAGAAGAAACAATATTTAAAGTATGGGCTCCGACTGCAAGGCTTGCGAAAGTACGGATTTATAAAAGTGATAAAGAATATATTGATTATGAAATGTACAGAGAAGAAAACGGAGTGTGGATTCATACATTACAAGGTGATCATGATGGAGCACGATATACATTCCTTGTTTGTATTAATTTAATATGGAACGAAGCGGTTGACCCTTATGCAAAGTCTGCGATGATAAATGGAAAATACGGCGTCGTTATCGATTTGGAAAAAACGAATGTGACAAAACGAGTAGAATTATCACCATTACAGTCAATGACAGATGCCATATTGTATGAACTGCATATTCGTGACGCTACTATTCACCCAAACAGTGGGGTGAATAAGAAAGGAACATATAAAGGGCTAATGGAAGAGGAGACAGTAGGGCGAAATGGGACATTAACAGGATTGTCTCATATAAAAGATTTAGGCGTTACACATGTTGAACTATTACCTTTACATTGTTTTGGTGGTATAGATGAAGTGAATCCTGCTTCCGCATATAATTGGGGCTATAATCCGTTATATTACAATGTACCAACAGGATTTTATGTTACAAACCTTTCTGATCCATATAACAGGATAGTAGAGTGTAAACAACTAATTGAAACATTTCATGATCACGGCATCAGGGTGATTATAGATGTTGTATATAATCATGTTTATGAAAGAGAATTATCATCATTTGAGAAGCTTGTCCCGGGATATTATTTTCGTCATGGGGAAGACGGTATGCCTTCTAATGGGACGGGAGTTGGAAATGATATAGCATCTGAACGGAAAATGATGAGGAAATTTATTATAGAATCTGTTTTATATTGGCTTACTGAATACAATGTTGATGGATTCCGATTTGATTTAATGGGAATTTTAGATGTTGAAACGATGAATGAATTAGAAAAAGAAGTACGAAAAATAAAGCAGGATGCGCTGTTATTAGGTGAAGGATGGGATTTGCAAACACCGCTTCCTCTTGAAGAGAAAGCGACGTTAAATAATGCGAATAAAATGCCATGTATCGCACAGTTTAATGATCAATTTCGTGATGGAATAAAAGGAAGTACTTTTAATATTAATAAACGTGGCTTTGCATTTGGTGGGCATGTAGATTGTAATCATTTGCAGTATATAGTAGCTGGTAGCCTTTTAAGTATGAAAGAAACAGGATTGTTTCTAGAGCCAATGCAAAGCATCAACTATGTAGAATGTCATGACAATATGACGATGTGGGATAAACTAGTGCAAAGTAATCCAGAATCAGAAGAAATTTTGAAAAGGCGTCATCGTTTAGCAACTGCAATGGTTATTCTTTCACAAGGGATTCCTTTCTTACATGCGGGGCAGGAGTTTTATCGTACGAAGCAAGGGAATGAAAATAGCTATAATGCAAATGATGAAATTAATCAATTAGATTGGGATCAAAAAGAGAAAGAGATGGAGACCGTTAACTATATAAAAGGGTTAATTGCGATTCGCAAAGGGCACGGGGCATTCCGATTACAAAATGCAGACCTTATAAAAACGCATATGACTTTTTTGCAAACATCTACAGAAGTACTGGCATACCACCTAGAGCATGTAGAATTATTTGGACCGTGGAAAGAGATTGTAGTTTTATTTAATAGCGGTTTGGAAGCTAAAACGGTGCAGCTTCCAAAAGAAGAAACGTGGCATGTGTTAGTAAACGAAAAGCAAGCGAAAATAGAGCCAATTTCTTCATTTAGAGGAAAGGAACTTCAATTGGCTCCAATTAGCACGTATATATTGACGATAATGTGACAAATCGCTACTTGACGATGAGAATGTAATAAATGTAGAATTGACAAAGGTGACGATTTTCATAAGTTGTCATTCTATGATTGATTTTGTAAAATAAACTAGAAGAACAGGTGATTTATCCTGTTTTCGGCTTATGCCAAGTTTTTTCATTCAAATACAGTAAAATATATGAATCCACAACATGTGTAGAAATGTTGCGGTTTTTCTTTTCATAACTATAAAAGATAAGGATTTGTTAACGGGTAATGAATATGGAATGGTTGGAACAATTATTAGGAAAAGAGTGGAGTCTTATACCGGCTGGTGGAGTAACGGGCGATGCATATATTGCGCAAAACGGACAACAAAAGTTATTTTTAAAGCGGAATACATCGCCCTTTTTAGCGGTATTGTCAGCAGAAGGAATTGTTCCAAAATTACTTTGGACAAGAAGGGTAACGAACGGTGATGTAATTTCTGCTCAAAAATGGCTTCCGGGACAGAAGTTAGAGCCAGAGGATATGAAACTAGAACGTGTTGCGAAACTTTTGAAGAAAATACACTCCTCTAAAGCGCTTGTGCAGATGATTCAAAGGCTAGGAAAGCAGCCGCTTCATGCGCAAGAGTTATTACAACAATTACAGCTCGTTTTAAGAGGAGATATAAGAGTTGATGAAACAATTCAGCAAGGTCTGCAATATTTAACGGAGTCATTAAAAGATATTGAGTACAATGAATTCGTTGTATGCCATTGTGATGTAAACCATAACAATTGGATATTGTCGGACGAAGATGAATTGTTTTTAATTGATTGGGATGGGGCTGTTATTGCTGACCCAGCTTTAGATCTTGGTATGTTATTATATTGGTATGTTCCGCGCCATGAATGGAGTGAGTGGCTCGGATATTATGAGATTGAACTAGATGAATCATTGCTTAGGCGTATGAGATGGTATGTGATAGCACAAACGATTTTATCTATGCAATGGCACACAACAAAAAAGCAGCAAGCAGAAGCTAAATATTGGCATCAATATTTACAGCAACTACTTGCTTCAGAATAATACTTAAGAAAAATTGTCCATTCCAGCAATCCACTGAGTAAGTTGTTCTTGATTATTGGAAATATGGTTGTCCAAATTAGAGGAAGATTTACCCGATTGACTATAAGAATATACATCGTTTAGCATTACTTTAGTGTCACTACTTATACTATCGTTTGCGAGTAACGATTGAATGAGTCGCTCTAATTGCTCGCATTCAGAAACTGTCCCGCAGCAATCACTTTGATGGTTGATTAAAATATCTTTTAACACTTCTAATTGATGCTGTTGATTAATTGGCATGAACGGATCATCCTTTCGAGTGTTTTTCTCTCTCTAGAAATGTAAGAGAAAAAGCTATTTCGTCATGGAATGTTTAATGCTTTATGTAGTTTTTATCAAAATGGTACATCTTATACTTGAAAGAAACGGACCGAGTGCTCGTACGTACTTGGTTTTTTGTTTGATAGATTGATTAAAACAGAAAGAAGGAATTTTTCCTTTAAAATAGTTTTGTAAAGAGAGGGAGACATCTATGCGTTTAAGACATAAGCCTTATGCAATGGATCGAATTAATGAGTATTCACATATCGTAATTGGAAACCCAGAGGAGAGCGCTGGTAACTGGAAAGAAATATTTGGAAATGAACAGCCAATTCATATTGAAGTAGGTACAGGACGTGGCCGCTTTATGTATGATATGGCAAAAGCAAATCCGCATATTAACTATATTGGAATTGAAAAATTCACAAGTGTTGTTGTAGATGCACTTGATAAATTAATTGAAGAAGAAGTACCGAACTTAAAGTTAATTAATAAAGATGCTGAAGATTTAACAGTTTTCTTTGCGAAAGGTGAAATTGACCGCGTTTATTTAAACTTCTCAGATCCATGGCCGAAGAATCGTCATACGAAGCGTCGTTTAACGTATAAAACATTTTTACGCAATTATGAAGAAGTGTTAGTAGATGGCGGAGAAATTCATTTCAAAACTGATAACCAGGGATTATTTGAATATTCTCTTATGAGTATGGCTGAGTATGGTATGTTATTAACTTACCTTAGCCTAGATCTTCATAATAGTGATTATGAAGGAAACATTATGACAGAATACGAAGAGAAATTCTCTAGTAAAGGTCATCGTATTTACCGAGTTGAAGCAAAATATCGTACGGAGCCTATGCAGTAATGCATAGGTTTTTTATATGAAAAATAATCGGAATATTATGTTAAAATTAAATGAAAAAGGGGGATGGGATATGGAACAGTTACAAATTGGAAATATAAAAGTGACGTGGCTAAAAGGTGGGAATACACATTTAGATGGAGGCGCGATGTTTGGAGTTGTGCCAAAAGTACTTTGGTCACGAAAATATAAACATAATGATACAAATCATATTTATTTACGAACAGATCCGTTACTCTTACAAACGAAAGAAGGAAACATGCTTATTGATTCAGGGATAGGGAATGGTAAATTGAATGAGAAAATGAAGCGGAATCAAGGTGTAACAGAAGAATCATCAGTTAAGGAATCTTTAGAAAAATTGGGACTGCATACTGAAGATATTCATTACGTCTTAATGACGCATCTTCATTTTGACCATGCATCTGGTTTAACAAAATGGGAGGGAAATCACCTTGTTCCGGCGTTTCCGAACGCAACGATTTATGTAAGTGAGACTGAATGGAATGAAATGAAAAATCCGAATGTTAGATCGCGTAATACATATTGGAAGGAAAATTGGGAGCCAATCGTTGATAAGATTGTTACGTTCAAGCAAGAAATAGAAATTACGGATGAAATAAAGATGGTGCATACGGGTGGTCATAGCGATGGACATGCCGTTGTCGTCCTTGAAAGTCAGGGTGAAACGATGCTTCATTTAGCGGACATTTTACCGACGTATGCACATCAAAATGTATTATGGGTAATGGCATATGATGACTATCCAATGACATCGATTGAACATAAACAAAAGTGGATGAAGTATGGTGCTGAAAAAGAGGCGTGGTTTACTTTTTATCATGATGCATATTACCGTGCAGTAAAGTGGAATGAGGAAGGGCATATAGTGGAGAAGATAGAGAGAAAAACAAATATAGAAGCTTAATATTAATAAGAGGAAGGTGTCCAAAAATATTTATTGGAACAATCTCCACTTATTATGTATTGCTGTTATTATCAGCTTTTGTTGGTAATTCTAAAAAAAAAGAGGTTCACCTAATGGGAAACCTCTTTTTATGCTGCTATAACCTCTAAAACAGTACCTGTTTTAGCATCAACTAAAAATTCAAATCGTTCTTGTATTTCATCTAACATCGTTGTAAGACCGCCGCGATAAACTTCGTACGCGACATCATATTTTTCAAATGCCTCTGGAACCATATGTACCCAAGAGCCAGTAATTTCACCTTTATGACTTAATGCTTGTTTCACCATTTTCAATGCTTTTTCTGAAGAAATATGGGATTGTTCTTGTACTTTGTTTGCAACGAAATAACCAGCTGCGAACCCAACGCCAAGACCTGTGACTAAACCTTTCCAGCTCATATATTCACCTCAATTCTGTAAAATAAAAATAGTGTACCAATAATAATTATAATGCAAATGCAACTAAAAAAGAAGAAACTAGAAACATTTCGAAAATTTCGTTACAATAAAAGAGGTATTCTACTAAGGTTTGAAAGAAGGGGACTTCGTGAATAAAGAGACATTACAATTATTTCGTACGTTAACAGAATTACAAGGTACATCAGGTTTTGAACATGATGTGCGCAGTTTTATGAAGCAAGAATTAAGCAAATATGCTGATGAGATTGTGCAAGACGGTTTAGGTAGCGTATTTGGCCTGAAAAAAGGGGACGAAACTGGCCCGCGCGTTCTTGTAGCAGGTCATATGGATGAAGTAGGTTTCATGGTTACGCAAATTACGAAAAATGGGATGCTTCGTTTTCAAACGTTAGGTGGCTGGTGGAGCCAAGTACTATTAGCTCAGCGTGTACAAGTTATGACGAAGAATGGTCCTGTTATTGGGGTTGTTGGTTCCATTCCTCCTCATTTATTAAGTGATGCGCAACGTGCAAAACCGATGGATATAAAAAATATGTTAATTGATATAGGTGCAGATAGTTATGAAGATGCGATTGAAATTGGCATAAAGCCAGGGCAACAAATCGTTCCAATCTGCCCATTCACGCCAATGGCAAATGAAAAGAAAATTATGGCGAAAGCTTGGGACAACCGCTATGGATGTGGCCTTGCTATCGAATTGCTAAAGGAATTAAAAGATGAAACATTACCAAACACATTATACTCTGGTGCGACTGTACAAGAAGAAGTAGGTCTTCGCGGAGCACAAACTGCTGCAAATATGATTCAACCAGATATTTTCTATGCGCTTGATGCAAGTCCAGCAAATGATGCATCTGGTGATAAGACGCAGTTCGGTCAATTAGGAAAAGGCGCTCTTCTTCGTATTTATGACCGCACAATGGTAACACATAGAGGAATGCGCGAATTCATTTTAGATACAGCAGAAACACATAACATTCCGTACCAATACTTTATTTCACAAGGTGGTACAGATGCGGGCCGTGTGCATACAAGTAACTCTGGTATCCCATCAGCAGTAATTGGTGTTTGTGCACGCTACATTCATACACATGCTTCTATTTTACATGTTGATGATTATGCGGCAGCGAAGGAATTAATTACGAAGCTTGTGAGAGCGACGGACAAAACGACGTTAGAGACAATTAAGAATAACGCGTAAAGAGGAAGAAGGGCTGAAGAGCCTTTCTTTTTTTAGGTAGGAGAGATGGCCCAGCGATGAGTGGTGGCGGTTAGTGCTTAATTGGTGCTCGAATGATGTGTTTAAACCCCGGATAGGAAGCGAGAGGAAGGCTGTTTTTGTGTTCGAGGCCGGTAATGATTTTAGAAAAGCTCTTTCTTTTTTTGATTGAATAGATGGCCCAGCGATGAGTGGTAGCGGTTAGTGCTTAATCGGTGCTCACTCCGAATAGATAGTGAGAGTATGATCTATTTTAACGTTTGAGTCCCGAAGTTGTGAAAGTGAAAAGTTTGAATGTAGAAGGAATATGAGTATGAATTTATATAGAGGTGAATGAAATGAAGGTAGTAGTTGGATCGAAGAATAAGACGAAGGTTGGGGCTGTGGAGAAGGTTTGGGAAGATGTTGAAATTACATCTCTTTCTGTTCCATCAGGAGTAGCAAATCAGCCTTTTTCAGATGAAGAGACGATGCAAGGAGCAGTAAATAGGGCGAAGAGAGCATTGCAGGAAGGTGCAGCTCATATCGGCATTGGGCTAGAAGGCGGCGTTATGAAAACGGAGCATGGGTTATTTATGTGTAACTGGGGTGCTTTAGCGACGATTGAAGGTAAAACATTTGTTGCGGGCGGGGCGCGTATTAAGTTACCAGACGATTTTTTAGCACCGCTTGAAGAAGGAAAAGAGCTAAGTGAAGTGATGGAAGAGTTTGTAGAGCGAAAAGATATTCGTAGTCACGAAGGTGCTATCGGTATTTTTACAGATGATTATGTCGACCGAACGGAATTATTTGTACACGTTGTTAAGTTACTTGTTGGGCAATATAAGTATGATGAAAAGCAAGCATAAACCTTGCACCATGCGCGATGTATGGTAGTATAAAGAAAAGATTATAGTGTGAAAAAGTGCACTCGTTAGAGGAGGGAATATAGATGAAATCATTAGAAAGCATGGAACAATTCCAAGAATTAAAAAATGAAGAGAATGTAGTCTTCATGTTCTCAGCAGAATGGTGCCCAGATTGCCGTTTCGTTGATCCATTTATGCCAGAAGTAGAAGAGAAGTATAGTGATTTCTCATTTTACTATGTAGATCGTGATGAATTTATTGATTTATGCGTGAAAGTAGACGTATTTGGCATTCCAAGCTTTGTAGCGTACAATAAAGGTGAAGAAACTGGACGCTATGTAAATAAAGATCGTAAAACACAAGAGCAAATCGAAGAGTTTATTGAAGGTTTAAAATAAGACAATTAGCCAATTGAATTGTAAAAACAACCTCTACCTTCGCGGGGGAGGTTATTTTTTTGGAAGGGAGGAAAAAGAGATGAAAATGACAAGTAAAAAGATGAAAGACGAGTTAATGAAGAAATTATCTCGACCAGAATGGGACTTTCATTATGATAGCGAGAAAGAAGTTCTTCGTATTGAACAAACAGACTCGAAAAAAGGTATTAACGTATCACTTCCAGGAGTAGTTGCAAAATGGGAAGTGAACAAAGAAAAAGCAATTGAAGAGGTCGCTTATTACGTACAAGAAGCGCTAATTGCAATGCATAAAGAAGAAAATAGCACGGCGAAAATTTTACCTGTTATTCGCTCTACTTCTTTCCCGAAACAATCAGAAGAAGGAAATCCGTTTATTATGACGGACCATACGGCAGAAACACGTATTTACTATGCGCTAGATTCTAATAAAACATATCGATTAATTGATGAGGGCTTATTGCAAAAATTAGAGCTTACAGAGGAACAAGTACGTGAAATGGCATTATTTAATGCTCGCTCATTAGGCTATGAATTTAAGCAGGAGACAGTAGCAGGTAATACATTCTACTTTTTAAACACAAATGATGGATACGATGCGAGTCGTATTTTAAACGAATCGTTACTACACTCGATGCGTGAAAAGATCTCTGGTGATATGGTTGTTGCAGTTCCTCACCAAGATGTATTAATTATTGCTGATATCGTCAACGAAATCGGTTATGATATTATTGCACAAATGACAATGAAATTTTTTGCCGAAGGGCATGTTCCGATTACATCACTTTCATTCGTATATGAAGATGGGGACTTTGAACCAATCTTTATTTTAGCGAAGAATCGGAAGAAGACAGATGGAAAAGAGAAAGGATGAACGAAGTGAACGTTTTTTACAACCTTGAAGGAATTGGTGACACTTTAATTGTTACCTTACAAGATATTACTTTAGAAAACCGTACATTTGACCGCAAAGGAGATGTTGCTCGCGTATACGATCGTGAAAGCAACGTAACAGCAGGATTCAACATCTTTAATGCGTCTTCTTATGTAGAAGTAACAGACAACGGAAACGTTACATTAACGAAAGAGTTTGTTGAAAAAATTAACGGAATTTTAGCGAAGAATGGCTTTGAAGAAAAAGTAGAAGCTGATTTCACGCCGAAATTTGTTGTAGGCTATGTAGCTGAAAAAGAGAAGCATCCAAATGCTGATAAATTAAACATTTGTACAGTAGAAATCGGTACAGAAACATTACAAATCGTATGTGGTGCACCAAACGTTGATGCAGGACAAAAAGTTGTTGTTGCAAAAATCGGTGCTGTAATGCCAAGTGGTATGTTAATTAAACCAGCTGAACTTCGCGGTGTTCCTTCTTCTGGAATGATTTGCTCTGCACGTGAGTTAGAGCTTCCAGATGCTCCAGAAGAAAAAGGTATTCTTGTATTAGAAGATAGCTTTGAAGTTGGACAAGAATTTAAATTTTAATTGATGTTAGAAAAAGTAGTCTCGCATATGTGAGGCTATTTTTTTTGTACGAAATTCCTAGGATTGTAACGTTTCCTCTCAAAATCTATATTGTATTTCAAAAATGGATTAGGTAAAATTTAGAAAAAAGAAGGGGGTAGACGTATGAAACAACAACCAAAAATTGCAGAACTTCTGAAACGAATTGAAACTTCAAAACAGCAAGATATCGAACTAGGTTCCTATGAAATATATGTGTTTAGCGAAAATGAATTAGAAAAAGGACAAATCGGTTATCGATATGATAAACATAAAAATTCATTAATAAGTGAAGAAAGTGGAAAATGGAAAGAGGAATGGATTGTTATCGGATATGAAACGGATATGGGGGATCCTGTTTTCGTAAATGTAGCTGATGATGCTTATCTAGTCTATACCGCAGAGCGTGGTACAGAAACGTGGCAACCCGTTCATATTGGAAATATGGATGAAATTATAAAACAATTATAAGAAAAACTTTGAGACCGGTGCAAAGTGATAGGAGAGAAAAATGAAGTATATAAAAATAATGAGCGCTATTGCAGTCATTGGAATATATATGGGAGGTTGTTCGCAAGAAGAGCCGAAAAAAGAAACAACATCTTCTATACAAGAAAAAAACAAAGATAATAAGGAAGACGCACCGGTAGAAAAGCAGCAAGAAGAACAAGAAAAGAAAGAACAACCGCAAGCAATTCAAACGAATGAGCAAGTGGAACATAAGCAGGAGGAAGTGCCGGCCGAGGAAAAGAAAGAGGAAACTACGCCGCTGCAGCCAACTGAGCAACCAGTACAAAATAATGAACAAAAAGTAGAGAGTAATGAAAAACAAGAAAAGTTTCTCGTCGTTATTGATCCAGGGCATCAACAAAAAGCGAATTTAAATTTAGAGGCAATTGGTCCAGGAGCAACTACGCAAAAATATAAAGTAACAGACGGAACAGCGGGAGTTGTAACGAAAAAGAGGGAATCAGTTCTTGTATTAGAGATGGCTTTTATATTGAAAGAAAAACTGGAAGCAAAAGGTATACAAGTATTGATGACGAGAACGTCACATGAGGTTGATATAAGTAATAAGGAACGAGCAACATTCGCGAATGATCATAAAGCGAATTTATTTTTGCGCCTTCACGCAGATGGTTCTGAAAATCCAAATCAAAGTGGATTTGCTGTATTGACACCGGCAGAAGGAAGTCCGTATACGAAAGAGATTTATGCTGAAAGTCTTCAAATCTCTCAAACGATAGTAAATAAAATGAGAGAGAATCATCAAGTGAAAGTAAATGGAATTAAATTTCGGGATGATCTTTCTGGATTTAATTGGTCAAAAGTTCCAGGAGTACTATTAGAACTTGGATTTATGTCAAACCCTGAAGAAGACAAAAAATTATCTGACCCACAGTATGTAAATTCTTTATTGCAAAGTGTAACGGATAGTGTGGATGAATATCGGAAGGGTAAAGATTAAACGAGGTCTTACATGTAAGACCTCGTTTTTCTATATGAAAAACAATCGTGAATTAGAATATTATGGATAAAACTAATATGCTTAATTTTACCTGCACTTTTTGCCGAATGCTGATACAATAAAGGATGTTACTATTTAGTAGAAAGAGTGGTAAACATGTTAGATTGGATGAAAAAGCTGTTTAACAAAGAGGAAGAAAAAACAGTGATGAATAAAGAAGTACCGGCACAAATTGAAAGTCAGCCGAAAATTCCTCGTGTAAACCACTACACTGAAGCAAGAGAAGCACAAATGGCAAGTCGGAATGCAGGGAAATGTCGTTTTCCATTAATACCAGATAATGGCTTCGATGAGGAGGATGTAAGAGAACTGCCTAACTTTGAAGAACAACCTATTCAAAGAGGAGCATATGAAGAACAGCCTACTCAAAGAGGAATAAAAGTGGAAAGAAGCAGACGACCGTATGTGGAAACAGAAGCACCTACATATGAGGAACCGGAATTGCAATATGAACCGGAACCAGAGCCTGTCGTAAAAAAAGCATTTGTACCGTCGCAAGAAAGTAACCGTAGACCATTTCGTCCAACAGAAATGATTTCTCCGATTTATGGATATAACCGTCCTTCAGTAGAAACGAAGGTTGTGCAGGAGGAAGAAAAGGTAAGAGAAGATCTTGAAATATCTGTTGAAGGAAAAGCTGTTGTTGACGCATGGTTAGAGAAAAAGGGATATACATTATCTGACTTTTCGGGAGTTCTACAAGGAAGTTCATCTGTTAAGAACGGAGTGAACGAACGAAGTAATAAAGTAGAAGAAAAATCGGTTGTGGATACATGGTTAGAGAAAAACGGTTACGAAGTTGAACGTCAAGCCCCTTCATTAGAAGAAAGCCTAAGTGATGATTTGCTTCATAAAACAGTAGGACAGCATGTGGAAAAAGAGGCTACAATTGTACAAGCCTTGAAGCAGGAGCAAGATGTAGTGGCGTTATCATCTACAGAAGATAACGAAGAAACTTTACAAGAAGAGTCAATAGATTCTAAAGTAGAGCATGTGTATTCGATATTAACAGAAGAAAATGAATGTAATACAGAAATAGAAGAAACTGTTGCTGAAGTTGCAGCAAATCAAGTCGAAGAAGAAACCTTAGAAGATGTAGTGATTGTAAAAGCAGATGAAAAGCTTGAAGAAACAATTACTATAGAAATACCAGATGTTTTTGAAGAAGAAGCTAAGGAAGCAGCAGGAGCTGTGGAATTAGAGGGATCTGAGGAAGCAGAAGAAGTTGTGGAGTTAGAAGAATCTAAGGAAGCAGCAGTTGTGGAATTAGAGGGATCTGAGGAAGTAGAAGAAGTTGTGGAGTTAGAGGAATCTGAGGAAGCAGAAGAAGTTGTGGAATTAGAAGAATCTAAGGAAGCAGAAGTTGTGGAATTAGAGGGATCTGAGGAAGCAGAAGAAGTTGTGGAATTAGAAGAATCTAAGGAAGCAGAAGTTGTGGAATTAGGGGGATCTGAGGAAGCAGAAGAAATTGTGGAATTAGAGGAATCTGAGGAAGCAGAAGAAATTGTGGAATTAGAGGAATCTAAAGAAGCGGCAGAAGTTGTGGAGTTAGAAGAACCTAAGGAAGCAGAAGAAGTTGTGGAATTAGAGGAATCTGAGGAAGCAGAAGTTGTGGAGTTAGAAGAATCTAAGGAAGAAGAAGTTGTGGAATTAGAGGGATCTGAGGAAGCAGAAGAAGTTGTGGAGTTAGAAGAACCTAAGGAAGTAGCAGAAGCTGCGGAGTTAGAAGAACCTGAGGAAGCAGAAGAAGTTGTGGAATTAGAGGAATCTAAGGAAATAGAATCAGTTACGGAATTCGCATTAGAGAAAACACCGCAAGAAGAAGTAATTGAAGAAACGATGAATATAGAGTCGTTAGAAAATATAGCAGTTGAAGAGCAACCAGTGATTTCTCAACAAGAAACAATTACGTTCAAGGAAGAAAGTGAAGTATTCGTACCAGTTTCAGAAACGGATGAGCAAACAAAGAAAGATGTTCAAAACTTTGCGAACGTTTTAATTGAAGAAGCGGAAGAAAAGAAGCAAGTTGCTGAAGAACAGCCTGCTTTACAAATAGAAGAACCGAAACGTGAGAAAAAACGTCATGTCCCATTTAATGTTGTCATGTTAAAGCAGGATAGAAAGAAATTAATGGAAAGACATGCGGCAAGAACGAACGTAATGCAATCAACTGTCAGTGAACGAGTGGAAGAAAAGCCAGTGCAGCAAGTGGTAGTAGAACCACAAGCAGAAGAAAAGCCAATGCAGCAAGTGGTAGTAGGCCTGCAAGTGGAAGAAAAACCAGTGCAGCAAGTGGTAGTAGACCCGCAAGTGGAAGAAAAACCAGTGCAGCAAGTGGTAGTAGACCCGCAAGTAGAAGAAAGTCCAGTGCAGCAAGTGGTAGTAGAAGCCCAAGTGGAAGAAAAACCAATGCAGCAAGTGGTAGTAGAAGCTCAAGTGGAAGAAAAACCGATGCAGCAAGTGGCGGTAGAAGCTCAAGTGGAAGAAAAACCGATGCAACAAGTAGCGGTGGCTGGACAAGTACAAGAGTCAATTTCAAGTACGGAAGTACAAGAGAAAGCATATGTTGTAAATCAAAAAGAGAATGATATGCGCAACGTACTACAAGCGCCACCGAAGTATGAACTTCCGCCATTAACGTTGTTGTCAATTCCACAGCAGGCAGCATTAGATAATACGGAGTGGCTAGAAGAACAGGAAGAATTATTAAATACGACATTTAATAATTTCCATGTTGGAGCACATGTTATTAATGTGTCACAAGGGCCGGCGGTAACTCGTTTTGAAGTACAACCAGACCCAGGTGTGAAAGTAAATAAAATTACAAATTTAAGTGATGATATTAAGTTAAGTTTAGCTGCGAAAGATATTCGAATTGAAGCGCCAATTCCAGGGAAGAGTGCAATTGGAATTGAAGTTCCAAACAAGGAAAGTAAGCCAGTATTCCTGCGTGAAATTTTAAGAAGTCCTGTATTTACAAAGAGTGAATCACCGCTTACAGTTGCGCTGGGGCTTGATATTTCCGGTGATCCAATTGTAACGGATATTCGAAAAATGCCACATGGACTTATTGCGGGTGCAACTGGTTCAGGGAAAAGTGTGTGCATTAACGCGATTTTAACGAGCATTTTATATAAAGCGAAGCCGCATGAAGTGAAGTTGATACTAATTGATCCGAAGATGGTTGAGCTTGCACCATACAATTCTGTTCCACATCTTGTAGCACCTGTTATTACTGACGTAAAAGCAGCTACAGCTGCGTTAAAGTGGGCGGTTGAAGAGATGGAACGTCGTTATGAATTGTTTGCTCATGCTGGTGCTCGTGATTTAACTCGTTACAATACGATTGTAAGTGGTAGAGAAATCCCAGGTGAGACATTACCTTATATTGTAATTGTCATTGACGAGTTAGCGGACTTAATGATGGTTGCTCCTGGTGATGTGGAGGAAGCGATTTGTCGTATTGCACAAAAAGCGCGTGCTTGTGGTATTCACTTATTAGTTGCGACGCAGCGTCCATCTGTAGACGTTATTACAGGTTTAATTAAATCAAACATTCCAACGCGTATTGCGTTTACAGTATCATCTCAAGTTGATTCGCGTACGATTATCGATATTGGGGGCGCGGAGAAGTTACTTGGTCGTGGTGATATGCTATTTTTAGGAAACGGCACATCTAAACCTGTTCGTGTACAAGGTGTATACGTATCAGATGATGAGATTGAAAGAACAGTTGATCATGTGAAAAAGCAAATGAAGCCAAACTACTTATTTAAGCAAGAGGATTTATTAGCAAAATCAGAGCAGAGTGAGTCTGAAGATGAACTATTTTTTGATGCATGTCAATTTGTTGTAGAGCAAGGGGGAGCGTCCACATCTTCTGTACAGAGAAAATTCCGCATAGGTTATAATCGCGCGGCACGTCTAATTGAAGAGATGGAGTCGCAAGGGATTATTTCTGAAGGAAGAGGAACGAAACCGAGAGATGTCCTTATTTCTGAGGATGAATTCGCTGCTATGCAGGAAACAAATGTATAGGAAACGGTTTTGCTGTATACTAATAGAAAATGTTGGATAGTAAAGTAGGGAGTAAAGCGACATGAAAGAAATTGAATTAAAATTAAAAGGTGAAATAAATCGACTAACAAATAAAACATTTAAATTTGATGAACGTGTTGGAGAAGGCTGGTTCTCTGCCGTTTACTTTTTAAAAACTAGAGAAATCATTGAAGAATTTCGCCCGAAAAGCGTTGTAACAATGCAGTTTTTTCAAAAAGAACATGCAGTTCTTTGCGGAGCAGATGAGGTAATCGCATTGCTACAAACATTTGCCAAAAATCCTGAGGAATTAGAAATTCATTCTTTAAAGGATGGCGATAATATTAGTCCGTTTGAAACAGTTTTAACAATTCATGGTCCTTATGAATACTTCGGCTTTTTAGAAGGTGTAATTGATGGGATTTTAGCTCGTCGTACATCAGTTGCGACAAACGTATATAACGTTGTCCAAGCTGCACGTAGTGTAGATAAAGAAAAACCGGTTATTTTCATGGGAGATCGTGACGATCATTATACGCAACAAGCTGGTGACGGCTATGCGGCATACATCGGAGGTATGAGCGCGCAAGCGACGCATGCAATGAATGAATGGTGGGGCAGAAGTGGTATGGGGACGATGCCTCACGCTTTAATTCAAATGTTTAATGGTGATGTTGTTGAAGCTGCAAAGGCATATCATAAAAAATTCCCAGAAGATGAATTAGTCGTACTAATTGATTATAACAATGATGTCATCACAGATGCACTTCGCGTAGCGCGTGAATTTGAATCAACATTAAAAGGTGTACGTGTCGATACGTCTCGCACAATGATTGATCAATACTTCATTCGTCACCCAGAAGTACTTGGAACATTCGATCCACGTGGTGTAAATCCATCACTTGTATTTGCACTTCGTAAGGCTCTTGATGAGGAAGGGTTCCAACATGTAGATATCGTTGTAACTGGTGGGTTTGATGAGAAGCGTATTCGTGAATTTGAAGCTCAAAATGTTCCTGTCGATATATACGGAGTAGGAAGTAGCTTATTAAAAATGAATATTGGTTTTACTGGTGATAACGTAGAATTAAATGGAAAACCAGAAGCAAAAGCTGGTCGTAAATACCGTCCAAATTCACGTCTAGAGCGTGTTCAATTAGAAACAAAAGAAGATATGTAAAAGCGAGAAAAACTGATAGGTGATTGACCCTATCAGTTTTTCTGTTATCATAGTATAGCGGCTTGTTTTTTGCTATAATAAATGTGTTATGGACATAAAAGAAGTACGTACGAGTTTATCACTGATAAGTGAATATAAAAAGAAATTCACTGCATCAGAAATGTATGATGATTACCAAAATAAAAAAAGATTCATATACTGTCTTATAGATAGGCCGTTGTATTAGTTCGAAATGTTGGAGGTTCTTTAAGATGACAGTTTACCATTTTGTAGGAATTAAAGGAACAGGAATGAGTTCATTAGCACAAATTCTTCATGACATGAAGCATACTGTTCAAGGGTCTGATTATGAAAAGCGTTTCTTTACACAAACAGCATTGGAAAAGCGTGGTATTTCCATCCTTCCTTTTGATAAGAATAATATTAAAGAAGGACAAGTGATTATCGCAGGAAATGCATTTCCTGATACGCATGAAGAAATCGTAGCAGCAAAAGAATTAAATATCCCAGTACATCGTTACCATCACTTCTTAGGTGATCTTATGAATCAGTACACAAGTGTTGCTGTAACTGGTGCACATGGAAAAACATCAACAACTGGTTTGTTAGCCCATGTAATGCAAGGTGCACACCCAACATCATACCTTATTGGAGATGGAACGGGGCATGGGGTAGAAAATAGTAAGTATTTTGTATTTGAAGCTTGTGAGTATCGTCGTCATTTCTTGTCTTACTATCCAGACTATGCAATCATGACAAATATCGATTTCGATCACCCAGATTACTTTGCAGACATCAATGATGTATTTAATGCATTCCAAGAGATGGCATTGCAAGTGAAAAAAGGTATTATTGCATGTGGTGATGATGAAGAACTTCAAAAAGTTCAAGCGAAAGTACCTGTTATTTTCTATGGATTTGGAGAAGATAATGATTTCCAAGCACGTAACATTCAAAAGAGAACTGATAGTACTATATTCGATGTATTCGTTCGTAATACGTATTATGACACGTTCAAAATTACAGGATACGGCGATCACAGCGTATTAAATGCATTAGCAGTAATCGCGCTTTGCCATTATGAAAACGTTGATGTAGAAGCAGTTAAGCATCAGCTAACAACTTTTGAAGGCGTAAAACGTCGCTTTAATGAAAAGCCAATGGGAGAACAAGTTATCATTGATGACTATGCACACCATCCGACAGAAATTAATGCAACGATTGAAGCAGCTCGTCAAAAACATCCAGAGCGTGAAGTTGTCGCTGTATTCCAACCACATACATTCTCACGTACAGAGAAATTTTTAGATGAGTTCGCGGAAAGCTTAAGTAAAGCTGACCAAGTATACTTATGTGATATTTTCGGATCAGCACGTGAAAACAAAGGTGAATTAACAATTGAAGATCTGCAAAAACGTATCGATGGCGCAGAACTAATTACAGATACAACAACGGATGTGTTAAAGAAACATAAAAACGGCGTTCTTATTTTCATGGGCGCAGGTGACATCCAAAAATTCGAAGCAGCTTACGTAAAAGAAGTTCAAGTTGCAGAGAAGTAATAGAAAAGACGCATAGCTTGGCTGTGCGTCTTTTTTTGTTGTGTCCGATTTTTATTTATGTATTGACCTAGAGTTAGCTCTAGGTTGTAAGATGAATATGTAAAAACAAGGGGGAGAAAACATGTATAAAATCGGTGAAGTCGCAGAATTAACAGGGATGGGTATTCATACTTTGCGCTATTATGAGAAACTAGGTTTATTGCCACCACCAACGCGGAATAGTGGCATTCGTCAGTATACAGAAGGTGATGTGCGCCTATTAAAATTTTTATATTCATTAAAGCAAACAGGAATGTCTTTAGAAGAGATGGCTGAGTTTGCAAGTGACGGATGTATTATAGAGGAGATTAGACAGCGGGAAGAGGAAGTACCTGCGAAAATAAAAAAGAGGATTTCAATTTTAACAACACACTTAGATCGTTTAAGGGAACAGCAGGAGCAATTGCAAAAAGTAGTTTTGTTAACAGAGGAGAAGTTAGAAATTTATTATGGTTTTCTAGAAGAGAAAAACTCGGAGGCCAACAATGAAGAATAAAGTATACGCTCAGTTACTAGGTTTTGCGATTTTCACTGGTGGAACATTTAATGCTTCGAAATATGCGGTGCAATATTTCGAAGCGATTCATATAGCGGCATGGCGTTTTGGGATTGCTGCATTTGTGATGTTATGTCTGTTAAAAATACGAAAAGATTTTGAGGTGGAGGTATGGAGGCAGAATAGGGCTTATTACCTTTTGCTAGGTATTGTTGGTGTATTTGGTTTTAACTTCTTTTTCTTTTTAGGTATGAAACATACAGAAGCTATTAATGGTGCACTTATTATGGCGACGAATCCGCTCGTTACGATGCTATTAGCAAGTGTTATTTTACGAGAAAAAATTATAAAGCGCCAAGGTATTGGAATGTTACTTGCATTACTTGGTGTTGTTTTTGTACTTACACAAGGTTCATCTACAATACTACAAAGCTTATCATTTTCAAAAGGGGATTTTTATATTTTATTAGGGAATATTTGCTGGGCGTTATACGGTGTACTAGGCAGAAGGTTTATTAAAACTGGTAGCCCAATACAAACTACGACATATACGATGACGATTGGTGCTCTTGCCTTTATTGTGATATCTGTCACTCAAAAAAGTATAGTACCAGTTTTAGAAGTTCCTTTGTTAGCTTGGGGAGCGATTCTCTTTATGGCAATTGGAATGAGTGTGCTCGGTTACTTATGGTGGAATAATGGAATTGCTCAAATTGGGGCAGCAAGGACATCTTTATTTTTTAATTTAGTGCCTGTTGTTACAATGATTATTTCTTTTATTGAAGGAGTAAATATAACGCCCGCACAATCTGTAGGAATGATATTAGTTGTTACGGGAGTATTATATTCTTCTGGTTTTATACAAATAAAACCGAAAAAAGTGTGAATATTTAACATTTTGTATCTGTAAGTGTTAGAATAATAAGAAAAATAAAAAGGGGCTAAAAAACATGTTCACACTCCGAGTAGATGACGAAATCGAACTACAACTATTAGAAAAACATCATAAAGAGGAATTATATCAATTATTAGATCAAAACCGTAACCATTTAAGAAGATGGCTCCCTTGGGTAGATGGAACGAAATCAGCTGATGCGTATAATGAGATTTTTCCGATTTGGTTAAAGAAATTTGCAGAGGGAGATGGGTTTGAGGCTGGTATACGCTATAAAGGAAAGCTCGTTGGGATGGTAGGTATTCATCCGGTGAGCTGGGGTAAGAAAGCTACGAGTCTTGGATATTATCTTGCAGAAGATGCTGGCGCGAAAGGTATTATGACGCGAAGTGTGAAGGCTGTGCTTCATTATGCATTTGATAATTTAAAGCTGAATAAAATTGAAATTCGTTGCGGTGTTGAAAATGCGAAAAGCCGTGCGATTCCAGAACGTTTAGGTTTTAAATTAGATGGTATTTTAAGAGATGACGAATGGTTATACGATCATTTTCAGGATATCGCTGTGTACAGTTTACTAGCTTCAGAATGGAAAAAAATTCGATGAACGAGAAGATTTGTATTATTCCGTATGAAAGTATGTTTCAAGAGGAAGTAGTAGATCTTATCGTTCATATTCAGCGGAAAGAGTACAAGGTCCCTATTACGAAAGAAGAGCAGCCGGACTTACTTGAAATAGAAACGTTCTATCAAAGGGACAACGGAAATTTTTGGGTAGCAACTTATGATGGGAAAGTAGTTGGAACGATAGCTTTATTAGATATTGGGAAGCATCAAGTAGCGCTAAGAAAAATGTTCGTGAAGAAAGAGTTCCGCGGAAAAGAATGGGGCGCATCACATACGCTACTTCAAACGGCAATTTCTTGGGCGAAAGAAAAGAACTTGGAAGACATTTATTTAGGAACAACAGTTAAATTTCTAGCAGCACACCGTTTCTACGAAAAGAATGGTTTTCAAAGCGTGAGTATAGAAGAGTTGCCAAAAAGTTTTCCAGTGCTAGAGGTAGATAAGAAATTTTATAGGTATACTGTTTAAAAAGGTCATTCATAAATGGCCTTTTTTTATGAACTAAAATGGAAAAAATGGTATAATTTAGTTAGGGGGTGCGTGTATGGATTTTCCAATTCAAAGAAGTAAGTCAGCGGTAATTTTCGTTAGTCTCACATTAGCTTTTATGTTTGTGTATCCAATTGTCATGCTTTTCACAAATAAAGAGCAGTGGATGTCAGCGTTGATTGGAATGGGTTTATGCTTCATTGTAAATGTACCAATCGTTTGGGAAATATTTATTAAAAAACATAAAGTGGAAAATGGCGTGTTAAAATATGGTATTTTAAATGACGATGTTGTATTAAAAGATATAAGAGTTGTTCGTCAAGTTGGGAAATCACTTGAAATTACGACGAATGCATATAAAGTACATATGATTGCGATGCCGCAAGATATGACAAGTTTTTTGTCACTTGTTGAGAAAGAGAATCCACATGTAAAAATAGAAATGGTAGGTAAGAGATGAAGTATGTAAAACTTTTACCCCGCATTAACGGGCAGTAAGACTCCCACCTCAAAATTCGGCAGGAGCAAAGAAGTTAGGTGGGAGTCGGGCTGCCCGTAAAAGCCCGATTGGTGAGGGCTAATAATCAGTGGGGGATGAACAAAACCCCCACTGATTAAAGTTTCACTTTATTTTGTTTGGAAATTTTGTTTGTGCTTGTTGGTTGCACTAGAGTATATATGAAATGGGATCTGCCCTTATATGTCCCAATATTAATAGGTACTATCGCAGTGACGCTTTTATTTTATTTTCATTTTCAGCAAACAAAAAGCGAGAAAAATAGCTCCATATAAAGTAGGGGGATTAGAAATGAAAAAGATCTATATGTTGTTTTTGTTTCTGCTAACTGCATCCATTCTTTTAATAGGATGTAGTGCGAAGAAAGAGAAGTCTGATGTTAGTTTAGAAAAGGCACAAAAAATTGAAATTGAATCGCTTATTGATTCGAGTGATAAAAAAACAATTACCGATAAGAAAGAAATCACAAAGTTGTTTGAATCAATCAAAATGGATGAGTGGGAAATGGAATCGGCTCCTTTAGATACTCCGCAAGGGAAAACGTTTAAAATGTATCAAGAGGATACACCGAAATTATTGGATTCGGGTAAAGATAAAAAAGAGTTACATGAAATTGGTACTATGACAGTATATAAAGATGTCCCTTATGTCGAAGTTGAAATGAAAAATAAGAAAATGAGTTTTAAAGTGCCAGAAGATGTGGCGAAAGATTTATTACAATATTAATAAAAAGACGCTCGGAGAAAATTCCGAGCGTTTTTCATTATTTTAAGTTCTCTGGGTTTAAAGCTTCTAGTTCAGTTACAACGAAGCGTCCGTCTTTACGGATTAATACGTCGTCGAAGTAAATTTCACCGCCGCCGTATTCAGGGCGCTGAATGCATACTAAATCCCAGTGAATGTTAGAGTTGTTGCCGTTCCATGCATCATCATAAGCTTGTCCAGGTGTGAAGTGGAAGCTGCCATCGATTTTTTCATCGAATAGGATGTCTCCCATTGGATGTAAGATGTATGGGTTTACGCCGATTGCGAACTCACCAACGAAACGCGCGCCTTCGTCTGTATCGAAGATTTTGTTAATGCGCTCTGTATCATTTGCAGTTGCTTCAACGATTTGACCGTTCTCAAATTTAAGTTGTACATTTTCAAATGTATAACCGTTGTAAGGAGATGGTGTATTGTATGAAACTGTACCGTTAACAGAATCGCGAACTGGTGCAGAGTATACTTCACCATCTGGAATGTTTAAATGACCCGAGCATTTAATAGCTGGAATGTCTTTAATAGAGAATGTTAAGTCAGTTCCAGGGCCAGTTAAGCGAACCTTATCTGTTTTATTCATTAATGTAACAAGGCTATCCATCGCCTTATCCATTTTACCGTAGTCTAAGTTACAAACTTCGAAGTAGAAGTCTTCGAAAGCTTCTGTGCTCATTTTAGCAAGCTGCGCCATAGAAGCATTTGGGTAGCGAAGAACAACCCAGCGTGTTTTCGGAACACGGATGTCTCTATGAACTTTTTTGCCAATTGTTTGGCCGTGAACTTTCATACGTTCACTTGGAACGTCAGCTTGTTCGTTAATGTTATCACCAGAGCGAAGGCCGATATAAGCGTCCATATCTTTCATTACGCTCGCTTCATATGCAGCGATTTGTTCGAAATGTTCTTCAGTAGCACCCATTAATAAAGAGCGATCTACTTGATGATCTTTTAAAGAAACGAATGGGAAACCACCAGCTGCATATGCTTCTTTTACAAGTGCAGTTACAAGTTCTTTTTGTAAGCCAAAGTTTTCAATCAATACTTTTTCGCCTTTTTGTAAACGAATAGAGTAGTTAATTAAATTGTATGCTAACTTTTCAATGCGTGGATCTTTCATATGTAAAGCCTCCCTACTAATTATGTATCCTCTCCTATTGTAACCTACTTAGTGGAATTTGTTGAATCATTTATGTTAAAGTTAACGAATAAGTATGAAAATTCTAATGAAAAGATAGGGATTAGAATGAAACGGAAAATGATTGTATAATGGGAGAAAGTATGAAAAAGATAAAGGAAGTGATGAAATGCAAGTTCTTCTATATGTAAGTGCGGCTATTATCGCGGTTGCTTTCGCAGTATTAGTAGTGTATGTATGCAGAACGTTGTTATCGGTTCAGAAGACGTTAGAAAACGTTGCGAGCACGTTAGAAGGTTTAGAAAAGCAAATGCAAGGAATAAGCGTAGAGACGGAGCAATTATTACATAAGACAAATGCGTTAGCTGATGATATTCAACAGAAGTCACAGTCGCTAAATAAAGTAGTAGAAGGTGTGGATGGAATCGGAACGACGATCCACTCTTTAAATACGAAGCTTCGCAATGTATCAGAGTCTGTTACGGACGAAATTGAAAATAATGCAGATAAAGTAGCACAAGTTGTGCAATGGAGCAGTGCAGCAATTGAAGTATACAACCATTACCGTACTACGAGACAAGAGAAAAGGGTTGAAAAAGAAGAGCGTAAACTTGAGAGAGCTGAGCAGAAGGCTGAAAAGAGAGAGAAGCGCTCTAGACTTCGCATGAGAGGTGAGTAACGATGAGTATGATGAAGATTGAAACGACTGAAGAACTTGAAGCGTTAGTAGAAAAGAACGAGCCCTACGTTCTTTTTAAGCATAGTACGACATGCCCAATTAGTCACGGTGCATATACTGAGTTTCAAGCGTATTGCGGTGAAGAAAGAGAAGTGCCAGCATATTACTTATACGTACAAGAGGCGAGAGATGTTTCGAACCATGTTGCAGAGCAGTACAGCATTAAGCATGAATCTCCGCAAGTGTTATACATAAAAGATGGAATGGTAGTATGGCATACATCGCACTGGAATATTAAAAAAGAAGCTTTAGAAGAGAATGTAAAATAGGGAGAGGCAAGCGAAGGGCTTGCTTCTTTTTTATTTTGTTGCAATATATTTAGTGGTACACTAGAGATACTTTAAAACTAAGTAAATTGACTTTTGAAAGTGGGTTTTAAGCAATGAAGAAAATGGCATTATGCATCGCAAGCTTAAGTTTATTACTGGGGGCTTGCAGCAATAATACTATTGAGAAGAAGGATGAAGTTGTACAGAAAGATACGAAAGAAAAAAGTATGATTCCAAGAACTGCTGTTTCTAAGGATTACTATAGAACTGTTATTCCTTTAAAAGAACAAAAGGTAATTAATACAGTTAATGTTAAAACTAATTCTAAACTAGATTTAGCAGAATATGAAAATGGTTTAATGGATATTGCTTCAAAACAATTCGATACAGAAAATTACGTATTACAATTAAATCAATATATTCCAGAGAAAACAATTGATGAATTAGTTACGAAACAAGAAGTACCAGTTTTGACTAATATTATAGAACAGGACTACTTCGGCAAACAAAATTCAAATGAACTAAGCTTATCTGGTGTTGTTATTGGTTTATCTATGTCTTCAAGTGTATCTAATGAGGAAGCTATTTCTAAAGGTACTGAAGTCGCTAAGGGGCTTATAGAAGCTATTAATAAAAACGATAAATATAACAAATCTCCAATTACATTTGCTATATTCAAGCAAGAAAGTACAAGTTCTTTAAAGAATGGTACTTATATTTCAAGCGCTACTGTTCAAAAGAACGAGACTAATCTTGGAAATTGGGATACTATTGATGAAAAGTCGTATTCGTATCCTTCTCAAGAATTTGGGGGGGCACATGGAGAAGATAATGATAAGCTAAAGAAATTTTCTGAAGCAATGAAGGCATTTTCTCCAGGAGATTATATCCCTGTTAATGCTAAGATTTCTTATAAGCAAAATAAGATGGATAAATTAAAGATGGATATTGTCGTTAAATATAACGGTAAGTCAGAATTAATGGCACTCTCTCAAACGGCTGCTCAAAGTATGTTAGAACAATTTCCTAAAGATGCTAAAGTTCAATTACAAATAAAGTCCGAGAATAAAATCGAGGCTGTTATTATAAAAGAGAAGAACAGCGATAAACCGTTTGTTTCTTTCCTATAATAAAAAAAGACAGTTTTTAAGCTGAGGCTACTGAAAAAGTGAATACTTCGAGAAAAACATTTCGAATTTCCTAAAGATGTTGAAAGAAGAAAGGAGGTCATTACCTGTACATAGTAGGGAATGACCTCTTTTTTCTTATGAAATAGACTCTTTCAGTGCCTTCTTTAAAGTGTCAGATTATGTTGATGTTATTCAAATTGGCGCTCGCAATATGCAAAAATTTGAACTGTTAAAGGCAGCTGGTGCTGTAAATAAACCAATATTATTAAAGCGTGGTATTCGCACATATGAAACAGCAACGCGTAATACGCTTGATATTTCCGCTGTGCCAATTTAAAAGAAAGAAACACATTTACCTGTTGTTGTCGATGTAACGCATTCTACAGGGCGACGTGACCTTCTCTTACCGTTTGCAAAAGCGGCTATGGCAATTGGTGCTTTTGCTATTATGGCTGAAGTACATCCAGACCCAGCAGTTGCATTATCAAATGCAGCGCAGCAAATGGACATTCCAGAATTCAATGAGTTTATGAAAGAATTAAAAGCATTCGGAAGTAAATTATAAAAAGATTTCTTAGTCTATGTAGCCCTTGTTACATAGCTTTTTTACAAAAATTGACCTTTTTTGCATAAAAAATACGAAAATACGAGAAAAGAAGCGAATTTTTTCGAAACTTTTGCGGGAAAATATTGTATGACCCTGTGTTTTTAGCGTATCATTAGTAAAAGGAAGAACTCGGGACGATTGTTGGCATCTGCAAATAGAGTTGATGTCTTTTTTTCATTCAAGTGAACCGATACATAAAAATAGATAACATAAATAGAAGGAGTGTGCGAAGAGATGAACGTAACAATCTATGATGTAGCGCGTGAAGCAAATGTTTCAATGGCTACCGTATCACGCGTTGTGAATGGTAACCCAAATGTAAAGCCTACAACAAGAAAGAAAGTATTAGAAGCAATTGATCGTTTAGGATACCGCCCGAATGCGGTAGCACGTGGACTAGCAAGTAAGAAGACAACTACAGTGGGTGTTATTATTCCTGATATCTCAAATACGTTTTATGCAGAACTTGCTCGTGGAATTGAAGATATCGCAACAATGTACAAATATAACATCATTTTAAGTAACTCTGACCAGAACAAAGAGAAAGAGTTCCACTTATTAAATACGATGCTTGGGAAACAAGTGGACGGGATTGTTTTCATGGGTGAAGACATTACAGATATTCACGTTGAAGAGTTCAAAAAATCTCCAGTACCAATTGTATTAGCAGCGTCATTTGATGAACAAAATGAAACGTCATCAGTAAATATTGATTATACACAAGCAGCTTACGATGCAATGAAGCATTTTATTGAGCAAGGACATAAACGTATCGGTTTCGTCTCTGGTCCTTTCATTAATAAAGCAGGAAGCGCGAAGAAGTTACAAGGTTATAAAAAAGCTTTAGAAGAAGCAGGTATTTCATATGATGAAAATCTTATAATTGATGGAGATTACACATATGATTCAGGTATAGAAGCGTTTGAAAGACTTTGGGGCATGGATGAAAAACCAACAGCAATCTTCGTATCTTCTGATGAAATGGCACTAGGTGTAATCCACGCAGCACAAGACGCAGGATTAAACGTACCAACGGATATCGAAGTGCTTGGTTTTGACAACACACGTCTTGCATTAATGGTTCGTCCGCAACTTTCGACAGTTGTACAACCAATGTATGATATTGGTGCAGTAGCAATGCGTTTACTAACGAAATATATGAACAAAGAAAAAGTAGAAGATCACTCAGTTATCTTACCTCACCGTATCCAATTTAGAGATTCAACGAAGTAAGAATAAGAGAGCTCACAGCGATAGCTGTGAGCTTTTATTCATATTCAGGATAATGGTGTTTAACTACTGTATCTACACTTTCAGTTTTCTTAACATGTAAAAAGCGTGCATATAATTCTTTTCCTGTCTCAAATGGTGTGTCATCTAATTCGAAAACATGCAACACTTTTCTAAACGTCCATGTTACTTGCTCACCGTACATATTATCGTACGTATCTTCAGACTGTAGAGCTATCTTTTCACCTAGCTCATGAGCTTCCTCTAAACTGTTCGCCTTAACGAGAATGATACTTTCTTCAAAAAGTGTATCGTGATTCTCTTCATAATGTTCATCAATTTTACTAGGATTAGGTTTACCTGAATGGACAGATTCAAATAATAATTTTACAGCATACACATGAGATCAGTCTCCTTATGCTGAATGTTTTATTTTATAAACAATACTCGCGATAAGTGAAGCGGGTATTGTAAATACGTTACTTTGATAATGATAATGTATTTTGGATTCTTCATAAGACATTCGCTACAGTTTGGATTATTCCTTGTTATATGTCACACAAGTGCAAATTTAACTATTATAGGGCGATGTCATGTATAATAGAAAGAAAAGGCTTGTGAGGGGGGAGAAGAGATGATCGTTCTTTGGATAATTACGCTTTGCATGACCGCTATTTTTGCATATATGACGTTAAAACAAAATGGCTTAAAGCGATTTGTTCCAGGAAGTATTCTTGCAGGAATCGCCCTTATCACGTATGTAATTTCTATTTTTATTGAAAGTGTATCAGTGGACATGAGCACAAGTTTAATGTTTATGGGTATTACACTATTTGCAGGTAGTATTATGGTACTTATGGTTGCTGGTATTATTTTATTTATTCATATGAATTCAGAAACGTTATAGCATATAGAAAAGGCATGTCCCGAGGGTGCATGCCTTTTTATCCGTTCAATTATGCTCTATCTTTAGAAGAGTTTTGTTGTTTTAGTAAGTCGCGAATTTCGCCAAGAATTTCTTCTTCTTTTGTTGGTTCTGGAAGTTCTTCTTTCTTTTCTTCTTCTTCTCTTTTAGATGTTAGTTTGTTGAAAACTTTAACAAACATAAAGATAGCAGCTGCAATAATTAAGAAATCAAAAATAGTTTGGATGAAGTTACCATACATAATAGATGATTTACCGAATGTAAGTTTTAAATCTGTAAAGTTAACGCCGCCCAGTACCATACCAAGTAATGGTGTGATGATATCTTTTACTAAAGAACTAACGATTTTACCGAATGCAGCACCGATTACAACCCCGACAGCTAAATCGATTACATTCCCTTTGAATGCGAATTTTTTAAACTCGTTCCACATGTGTTAATCCCATCCTTTCCACGATTCAATATGAAATTTATAATTCCTATCAACATATTCTATAGAAATTTGTGATAGAAATAAAGAGGAAATGGGAATGAAAGTAAATTCTGAAAAATGTATCCGTTTTAATTTTTGCTTACAGCTTGCAGTAGAGATTGGAGCATTTGTTGAGATTTTAATCCTTCTAATCCATCTACAATAGGCTGTGTATCACCTTGTACACATTGGATAAAATGATGAACAGCATCTTCAAATCCGCGCTGCTTTAACGTTGTCTCCCATGATGGTGAACCACTTTGTGAAACGGAGTTTTCTTGCTCAATTTCAAATGTGTTCATATTTTTTACGCGAATGATTTTACCTGCCGTTACAAGTTCAATTTGTTCTAAATTTGTACCTGCATGGCGGTGCATCGCCGTAGAAAGTAAAAGTCCATTTGCAGTTGTATATGTATGATGTCCGTAAAGAAGTTCGTTCTTTTCATTGATTTGCATCATATTATGAACGATGTTAAGGTCATCGTTAGCTAACCAGCGAGCAGTATCTACAATATGTAAGTAATCATCTAACATAGTAAAGTCATACGTATATGGCCCCACTTTATTTGTGCGGTGCTTTTCAATTCGAATCCATGAAATATCATTAGCTTGCTCTTTGGCAGCAACGTACATAGGAACGAATCGGCGATTAAATCCTACCATTAACTTTCGGTTATACTTCTCGCTCAACTCGACTAGTTTCTCAGCTTGCTCTACTGTAGCTGCTAGCGGCTTATCAACATAAACGTCGATTCCTTTTTTCAGAAGTTCAGAAACGATTTCATAATGTGTAGCAGTTGAACTATGAACGAAGATGGCATCACATTCAGAAGCTAGTGTTTCCATAGAATGAAAGTCTTGAATACGATATTGTTGGCAAATTTGTTTTCTTTTCTCGGGGTTAGGTGTAAAGGCCCCTACAAAATTCCAATCTGTTTCTTTTGTAAGTGTTGGAAGATAGGCTTTTTGTGCGATACTTCCAAGTCCAATCATCCCAATTTTAGGTTTGTTCATGTTTATTCCCACCCTATTAATATTGATGTAACGGGTTAAATGTAGCATAGGGTGGGGGAGGAAGGCAAAAATTAGCTTTTTACTTACGTCCTTCTAACAAAATCTTTTCTATTTCTGCAAAGTTATGAGCGCGAGCATGTTGTAATGAAGGGAGTATCATTATTGTCGGAATGCCTATGACTGTAAGGAAAAGGATATATAAGGTAATTTATGTTAAAATTTAAAAGGGAATAAAAGATCTGTGCCAACACGCACGATAGTTTGAGAGGGAGTGCTAGATTTTGGGGGCTGAATTAAAGGATAATAAATTAAACAAGGCTGTAAAGATTGGAACTAATATCGTACTTATTTTATTAATTATCGGTGCAATACAAATGTTTTATGATGAAGATTCTACAAATGATCATTTCGGTGGGTTATTTATGATGGTCTTTTTTGGAATTAAAATAATTTCTAATTTTATGATGAGTATAAAAGAAGGAGATAAAAAGGCAGTATTACTTGATGTGGGTTTAGTTGTTATTTCTTGCGTTCTTTTATTTGTTTTTAGTGTGAAATATTTCTTTTGAAAAAAGCTCATAGTCTTATAGAGACTGTGAGCTTTCCTTAATAATAGCGGTACTAGTGTAACGATTTATAAAATATTTGAGTAGTAGAAGTAAACTGAGCAGCTTCTTCTAAAAAAGGGTAATGGTTACTCTCCTCAAATGGAATGAAGATAGAATTACGTATACCCTTATGCATCTCGATAGAATATTGAATCGGGCACTGCACATCATGTCTTCCGCAAATAATAAGCGTCTTTGTGTGGATAGAAGGTAAGTACTTTCTTAAATCAAATAACGGATATTCACAAGAGAAAGCATTCATCCGGCTAGCGGACATTGTTTTTTGGATTGGTTTACAAAAATAAGAGTTGTAGTTTTCAGGTTTAAACAATGATAATTGGGTTCTCTTAGTAGATAATTCTTTTCGTTCTGCATTTGTAAGATGAGGGCTTTTCAAGTTTTCGATGAGTTCTTGCATATAATGAAACTGTGGATGTTTTGGATGATAAATACAAAATGGTGTTTTCGTATAGTCGCTTGCTGCAGCTCCAGCCACGACTAATGATTGTAAGGCATTTGGATATGCAATGGCATATAAAAGACCAAGCATACCACCTGTTGAATGGCCAGCGAAATGCCATGTTGGAAGTTGTAAAGCTTCTCGTATCGCTTCTAAGTCGTGGATTGTTTCAATCATGGTTAATTCTTTTTCTGAATTGGCTTTTTCAGAATTACCAGCATCACGTAAATTAATGAGGAATACACGATGCGTAGAAGTGAAAACATCCGCAAAGTAATCGCCAGTTTCATTAAATTGTGAATAGTGATGTGTAATACAAAGCGGTTCGCCATTGCCTTTAGTGAAAATTTCGAATGTGCCGCGCTTTGTATTGATTATTTGTTGTTTCCACATAGTGTCACTACCTTTTTTTATAAGAGTTGGGCCAGTCCATTAGTACATAAAAATATATCAGCGCTTTTTAAAATATATCGACTTACCGACAGAAACCGACAATAAATAAAAGGAGGCTATTTAAAAACGAGCCTCCTTTTCGTTTAGTACAAAGATTTTGTCATATTATTCCGAATAATTTCAAGGGATTTCGCTACAGTTAATGCATTTTTTTCTTCGATTTCTGGTTTTCTAGGGATAGGTTGATACATGTTGTCTGGATCTTCCCATGTAAGGGGAAGGTCGGTTTCTGCTTGTCCTTTCCAAGCGTCAATCCATTCTGGAGGGAGATAACCTGAGATGTTTTGGATGTTGTTCATTTCGAGCCAAATGAGTGCCCAAGCTCTTGGTACGACGCGCCAGTGATCATAGCCACCACCGCCGACAGCAATCCAGCGACCGTCGCAATATTCATTAGCGATTTCACGAGCGAGCTTCGGTATTTCACGGTAAATGTTCATCGTTGCGCAAAGGTGTGTAAGTGGATCGTAATAATGTGCATCAGCACCATTTTGCGTTAAAATAATATCCGGTTTAAAGTATGCTGCCACTTCTTTTACAACTGTTCGATATGAATCTAAAAACGATTCGTCTTCTGTAAAAGCGTCGAGTGGAACGTTAAAAGAATAATTATATCCATTTCCTTGTCCACGTTCATTTACTGCGCCAGTTCCAGGAAATAAATAACGCCCAGTTTCGTGTAATGAAATGGTGCATACGTTAGGATCGTCGTAAAAAGACCATTGTACCCCGTCACCGTGATGAGCATCTGTATCAATATATAAAACGCGTAAACCGTATTTCTTCTGAATATATTTCATTGCGATAGAGCTATCGTTATAAATACAAAAGCCAGATGCTTTACCACGGAAGCCATGATGTAAGCCGCCGCCTAAATTGAGGGCGTGCTTTACTTTTCCGGAAATAACAGCATCGACAGCTGTTAATGTTCCGCCAACGAGTAATGCACTTGCTTCGTGCATATTGGGAAACATCGGTGTATCTTCTGTTCCGAGTCCGTATGTCATCGCAATTGATTTTTCTAACTTACCTTCTCCAGCACGTTTTACCGCATTTATGTACTCCTCTGTATGAACGTAGGCAATCTCTTCATCTGTAGCCATCCGTGGCGCGATGACTTGAGAGGGAGAGATAAAACCGCTCTTTTGTAATAAATCATACGTGAGTGTGACGCGCAGTTGGTTAAAAGGATGATCAGGGCTAAAAGAATAGCCCCGAAAGTCATCCGAATAAATGAAGGCGCTGCTCATGCTTGCATCCCCATTATGTTTGGCCATAATACGCGGTAGCCCTCTGCTTCGAGTGCATCAATCACTTTTAGAGGATTCATCGTTTGAATGCGGAAAACGAGTACTTTATCATTCTCATCTTTTGCTGGATAGACGAGAACGCTCACAATATTAATTTGTAAATTGCTAAAAATAGCAACTACTTTTCCGAGAATACCAGGTTCATTTTTCACTTGAATTTCAATTTGTGAACTAGGCTGATGTGCTCCTGTTAATTTCACTAATGTGTGTAGCACTGTAGATTCGGAAATAATTCCTACTAACTTTCCAGCCTTTGTGACAGGGAGGCAGCCAATTTTATTTTCAAAAAATAAAGTAGCAATTTCCTCAACGAAATCAAGAGGATGGCAAGTCATGACAGGGTGTTTCATAATAAGTTCGAGCGGTTGCTGTAGCATATCGAGTGAAACTTGTTCATCAAGAATTGATGGACTTGCATCTCTTACATCTCGATCAGAAATAATGCCTACTACGTGATTATTTTGATCGACAATTGGAATGTGCCGAATACCTTTCGTACGTATCGTTCGGATTGCTGTTTCGATTGTGTCATCTGGATGCAATGTTACTACATTTTGATTCATAATTTCTTCTACAATCATTCCAGTTGCCCCCTTTATTAATACATAAAACGATTGTGAAAACGTAGACGATCGAATGCTTGAATGGAATCCGTATCAACACGTTTACCGATGCGGACCATTAAACAGTTGGCAGGATGTGAACAAATTTCAGGATCATCTGTAGCCATCCATTGTAAACCACCAGCATTCATCATTTTTTCCATTACTTTTCGGTATTCCCAAACATTTAAGCCTGTTTGTTTTAAATCCCAGTGCCAATAATATTCAGTCGTTAATATAATGTAATCTTCCATATGATTGTCCATCATTGAAACTTCTAATAAATTTTTTCCGACAGAGCAACCGCGAAAGGCTGGGACAACTTCAATCGCCCCGAGTTCAATTAAGTTTTCAATCTTTCCTTCTGACCATCGCTCGAGCGGATCAGGATATAAGTATGTAACATATCCAACGATCGTTTGGTCATGTCTAGCAATAATGAGACGAGCTTCTGGTAATTTAGAAATTTCGACAATTGCTTTATATTGCTGCTCGGCAGGACGAAACGCAATTAAGTCTGGATGAAATTCATACATTTCAAGATTATGTGTAGAGACAGGACCTTCAATAATTAAAGTGCCTTTCGCTGTTTTTAAGTTTCTGGCATTATATATTTTTATATGAATCAATTTATTGCTCACCACCTTGAGGGTTTGTGAATCTATTAATATCGTACTTTATAATATATGCGATGTGAATCGAATTTTGTCATTAAAAATTTGTCTAAAAATCAACAAAAATACTGAAAATTTTAAATAATGTTATTATAATAGATAATAGAATACATAGGAGGGGGATGTAAAGTATGAAAGTGGAAACGCTTCCTGTCATTAAAGGAGAAAATAATTTGCCGAATTATGAAGAGGCATACGCGAATTTTAACTGGGAAGAGGTTAATAAAAATTTTACTTGGAATGAAACTGGCCGAGTAAATATGGCGTATGAGGCAATTGATAAGCATGCGAAATCCGATCGAAAGAATAAAGTAGCACTTTATTATCAAGATGGATCGCGAAAAGAGAAATATACGTTTAAGGAAATGAAGGATTTTTCTAATAAAGCAGGAAATGTCCTGAAAAACTATGGCGATGTTGAGAAAGGCGATCGCGTTTTTATTTTTATGCCGCGTTCCCCAGAATTATATTTCGCACTTTTAGGTGCAGTGAAATTAGGGGCAATTGTTGGACCATTATTTGAAGCATTTATGGAAGGCGCAGTTCGCGATCGTTTAGAAGATAGCGAAGCTAAGGTGTTAATTACAACTCCTGAATTGTTAGAGCGCATACCGTTAAATGATTTACCTGCTTTAAAAACAGTCTTCCTTGTTGGAGACAATGCAGAAGAAGGCGGGAAAACTGTAGCGTTCAATCCTTTATTTGAACAAGCTTCAAAAGAATTACATATCGAGTGGTTAGGCCGTGAAGACGGTTTAATTCTACATTACACATCTGGTTCTACTGGTAAGCCAAAAGGCGTCCTTCATGCTCAAAACGCAATGGTTCAGCACTATCAAACAGCGAAATGGGTATTAGATTTAAAAGAAGATGATGTATATTGGTGTACAGCTGACCCTGGCTGGGTAACTGGAACAGCTTACGGTATTTTTGCACCGTGGTTAGTGGGAGCATCAAATGTTATTTTAGGCGGGAGATTTAGTCCAGAGGCATGGTATGAAGCACTGCAAGATTACGGTGTAACAGTTTGGTATAGTGCACCGACAGCGTTCCGTATGTTAATGGGAGCTGGACAAGACGCAATTAAAAAATATGATTTATCACAAGTGCGTCACGTATTAAGTGTTGGTGAGCCATTAAATCCAGAAGTAATTCGCTGGGGTATGAGCGCATTTGGACTTCGTATTCATGATACGTGGTGGATGACAGAAACAGGTGGACAAGTTATTTGTAACTATCCTTGTATGGAAATCCGTCCAGGTTCAATGGGGAAACCAATTCCAGGTGTGAAAGCAGCGATTGTTGATAATGAAGGAAATGAAGTGCCTCCATACACAATGGGGAACTTAGCGATTGGTAAAGGTTGGCCAGCTATGATGCGTGGAATCTGGAATAACCCACAAAAATATGATTCTTACTTCATGCCGGGAGATTGGTACGTATCAGGTGATTCAGCTTATATGGATGAAGACGGATACTTCTGGTTCCAAGGGCGCATTGATGATGTAATTATGACGTCAGGTGAGCGCGTTGGTCCATTTGAAGTAGAAAGTAAATTAATCGAGCACGCTGCTGTAGCAGAAGCTGGTGTAATTGGTATTCCTGATCCAGTACGCGGGGAAATCATTAAAGCATTTATCGCGCTTCGCGTGGGATACGAACCATCTGATGAATTAAAAGAAGAGATTCGTCAATTTGTGAAAAAAGGCCTAGCAGCTCATGCAGCGCCAAGACAAATTGAATTTAGAGATAAATTACCGAAAACGAGAAGTGGTAAAATTATGCGCCGCGTATTAAAAGCGTGGGAATTAAACTTACCAACAGGCGATTTATCGACGATGGAAGATTAAAAGAGGAAGGGTCTGAATGAATACGTTCAGACCCTTCTTTTTTATGTTATTATAAACTTATATATACGTGTTGGAAGGGGAGAAGGAAATGAAAACAGAAAAAGAAAAGATGATACAAGGGGAAATGTACATACCGGCTGATCCCGTTTTAGTTCAAGGGAGGGAGCAAGCTCGTATATTAACGAGAAAATTAAATGAAACACCAGAAGTAAAGCTAGAAGAACGTAGTGCAATCGTAAAAGAACTATTCGGAACGACTGGAGATAACATTCATCTTGAATCTTCTTTTAGATGTGATTACGGTTATAACATTCACGTTGGTGAAAACTTTTACGCAAACTTTGACTGTACGATTTTAGACGTATGCCCAGTTACAATCGGAGTGAACTGTATGTTAGCTCCAGGTGTTCACATTTATACAGCAACGCATCCGCTTGATCCGGTAGAGCGCATAAGCGGATCAGAGTACGGAAAACCAGTTACAATTGGCGATAACGTATGGATTGGCGGAAGAGCGATTATTAATCCGGGCGTAACAATTGGAGATAATGCTGTCATCGCATCTGGCGCTGTTGTAACGAAAGATGTGCCGGGTAATGTAGTAGTTGGCGGGAATCCTGCGAGAATCATAAAAAAAATAAAATAATATTTGAACGAAGCGCCTTCCTCGTCTGTATACATTTATGAAAGAATAGATGAGGGAGGCTTTTTTATGTCTAATAAATTGATGCTGACTTTTGCTTTAATTGGAATTATAGTTGTGTTTTCTTGTGGTATATTATTACCTATACCAATTGGATTTAAAATTTCAATGATTACAGTTGGGATTATTATGATTGTTATTTTTTCAATCCTTATTCCGTTTGATAAGAAGTATATTGTACGAAAAAATGGAAATAAAATTGATTTTACAAAAACAAAAGTATATTTTCGCTGGAATGTATTTGATACTATTTCTGTCTGTCTTGCAGTATATGCATGCATATGTGTGCAAGCATTAAATATTTTAGTTTCAATTGGATTCACGATTCAAAACCCATATGTTCAATTTTTTGCGAATCAATCACAAGTATGGATTATTGTCGCAAGTGCATATCTAATTTCCCGTATTTCATTAACGTTAAAAGGAATAAAGGAGATCAAAAAAAATGGCGCAGATTGGGATTGAGGAGGAGCTCATGCTTGCGTACCAAAATGGAGATAAGCAAGCTGGAGAAAAACTATATGTTTTAATCAAACCAGCGCTATATACATTTTTGTATCGATTTAATCGTGATGAACAACTGAGTATAGATCTCGTTCAAGATACGTTTTTGACTCTAGAGCGTAAGAAACATATGTATGAAACCCGAAAAGGAAAAATTAAAACGTATTTATTTCAAATCGGTTACCGTCTTATGATTAATAAATTAAATAGAAGAAAAAAGTGGCGTTCGCTCTTACCGTTTTTAGTACCAATGCAAGAGGTAGAGTTTTCCCACGAAGACCGGCTTACGGTAAGAGAAGCAATTTTGAAAGTTCCTGAAGAACAGCGAGCGGTCCTGATTCTTTCTTATTATCATGATATGCAGCAAAAAGAAATTGCAGAGGTACTGGATATTCCTGTTGGAACAGTGAAGTCGAGACTTCATAACGGGATAAAGAAATTAAAACAATTGCTGGAGGTGGATGAAATTGAACGAAAATCCCTTTAAGAATGAATATAAATTAAAGCAGCATTTAGATAGCGATCATGTAGAAATACCGGATTTTCCAAAAACGGTAAGCCGCTTCGAGCGATTACTTGGATTTCTTGCTTCTCCAGCGAAAGATCCTGTGGAAGCGACGATTGGGAATGATTTATCGGTTGTGTTTCATGTGTCGTTATTAGTTGGTGTTCCAGTTATTTCTCTTATTACGATATTCCTTGCGACTTTATAAAGGATTGGTAGGGAAAGAACTCATACCTCTATTTGACACGCCTATATAAATGATGGTATAAAGAAAAGTATATGAATAATTGAGCGTGGAAAGGGAGAAGTAGTGATCATTTCCCTGTTTTAGAGAGCTGATGGTCGGTGGAAATCAGCACATAGATGATCGCGAATTACGCCCCTAGAGCATCTTTTTTCGATTGAAGTGTATTCAAAAGGGAAAAGACGGTGCTAAGCCGTTATGTAAATAAGGTGGTAGGCTTTTTTTGCCTGCAACTAGGGTGGTAACGCGATAATCAAAATCGTCCCTTATTTAAGGGGCGATTTTTTTATGTTTTCAACCTTCACGCCAGTAATGAACTTAAAGGAGAGTATGTAGGATATGGGTATTTTACAAGATTTTGAATTTCGCGGTTTAATTAATCAGCAAACAGATGCTGAGGGACTTGAGCAATTATTAGAAAAAGAAAGCGTTAAATTATACTGTGGTTTCGACCCGACAGCGGATAGCTTACACATCGGTCATATGTTACCAGTATTAATGTTACGTCGTTTCCAATTAGCTGGTCACCAACCAATTGCACTTGTTGGCGGTGGTACTGGCATGATCGGTGACCCAAGTGGTAAAAAAGCAGAGCGTACATTAAATACGAAAGATACAGTTGCTTACTACACAGAAAGCATTAAAAACCAACTTTCAAACTTCTTAGAGTTTGAAAACGTGGACAACCCAGCAACAATGGCTAACAACTATGATTGGCTTGGTAACTTAGATGTAATTTCATTCTTACGCGATATCGGTAAAAACTTCGGTTTAAACTATATGTTAGCAAAAGATACAGTAGCATCTCGTTTAGATACTGGTATTTCATTCACTGAGTTTAGTTATATGATTTTACAATCATACGACTTCTTAAACTTATACCAAAACCATAATTGCCGTCTACAAATCGGTGGTAGTGACCAATGGGGTAACATTACAGCTGGTCTTGAATTAATCCGTAAATCAGAAGAAGATGCGAAAGCATTCGGTTTAACAATTCCGCTAGTTACAAAATCTGATGGTACGAAGTTTGGTAAAACAGAAGGCGGCGCAATTTGGTTAGACCCAGAGAAAACAACTCCTTACGAGTTCTACCAATTCTGGATCAATACAGATGACCGCGATGTAGTTAAATACTTAAAATACTTCACATTCTTATCTCATGAAGAAATTCTTGAGCTTGAGAAGCAAGTAACTGAAGCACCAGAAAAACGTGCAGCACAAAAATCATTAGGATCTGAAATGACAAAACTTGTTCATGGCGAAGAAGCGTTAGAGCAAGCAATTAAAATTTCAGCTGCATTATTCAGTGGCTCTGTAGCAGAACTTACTGCAAGCGAAATCGAGCAAGGATTCAAAGACGTACCATCTGTAGAACGTACTGCAGAAGATACAGTATTAATCGACTTACTTGTAGAAAGCAAAATTTCACCATCTAAACGTCAAGCACGTGAGGATGTAACGAACGGTGCAATCTACGTAAACGGTGAGCGTACACAAGCGTTAGACTACGTTGTAACAGAAAACGACCGCATCGAAGGTAAATTCACAATCATTCGCCGCGGTAAGAAGAAATATTTCTTAATTCGTTACTAATCAGAAAAGAATTTAAAACAAATAGTACCCCGAATGGTAGGCTGAAAAGTCTATCGTTCGGGGTTTTTATGTATGCATTTAAATTGCCTCATGATTTCTTTTAAATAGAATATGAAGAATTAATACGAGCATATAAAGTAAGCTAATTAGCATAACGACAAATGCTACGGGATAAAATTTTGCCGCATATATAAAGAAATCGATTTGATAAATGTCGTCATAATGTGAAACGTACCCTTTAAAATAATTCGTAAACTTAGCGCTATATTTCCATTCATCGGGATAGTCTATTAAATTACTCCCTTGATACCAACTAATCAAAGCTGAAGTAATAAACAGCATACACGAACTGCCTAGTTGAACCATTTGGTTTATTGTCAAAATGAAACTCCTCCTATTTTTTGGTTATTATAGCGTGCATTCGTATTCCTGTAACCTTTTTGTTGTAATCTCCTTTTCGAGTTCATACGGAAATCACATGTAAGCGGTATGATAAATGTATAACAAATAGAAAGGAGTGGTAAAACAAAATGTCACTAGAAGCGCTCATTATTTTTTCTTTGCTAAACGCTGGTCAGCTTGCAGAGAGCACGAAGGTTGATGTACATAAAGAGCAGAAAGATGCTTATGTATATGTTCAAAAAGAGGAAAATAAATAATTTTAATATATAAATAAAAGCTACCAGAGAGAACGTTTTAGTTTCTTTGGTAGCTTTTTCTATTGAGATATAATTTGGAAGTAATGAAAAAAAGAGTAGTCTGAAAACGAAATGATTATATGTTTAGGGGGATAAGTATAACAGCATGTAATGAAGATGGATTATAAAATTTTGCACAATAAACGGAGCTAGTATTAAAGAGAATCCAATCGTTGGAATGAATAAAAGAGAAGTAAGGACGATTATCCATAATTCATGAAAAAACTTCCTTGAAGCATCTTACTATACATACGACATTTATATAAATAAAAAAAGCCCAGGCCCCTTGATAAACAAGGTTCCTAAGGCTTTTAATAATACTCTTTGCAGAGTACCGAGATTAACGAGAGTAGTACTCTACGATTAATGCTTCGTTGATTTCAGCTGCTAACTCAGAACGCTCAGCGTGACGAGTGTAAGTAGCTTCTAACTTATCAGCATCGAAAGTTAAGTATTCTGGTACGAAGTTGTTAACTTCGATCGCTTCTTTAACAACAACAAGGCTGTTAGATTTTTCGCGAACGCTGATAGTTTGGTTAGGTTTAACGCGGTAAGATGGGATATCTACGCGAGCGCCATCAACCGTGATGTGACCGTGGTTTACTAATTGGCGAGCTGCACGACGAGTGCGAGCTAAGCCCATGCGGTAAACTAGGTTGTCAAGACGAGCTTCAAGAAGGATCATGAAGTTTTCGCCGTGCTTACCAGGCATTTTACCTGCTTGGTCAAATGTGCGACGGAATTGACGCTCAGTCATGCCGTACATGTGACGAAGTTTTTGTTTCTCTTGTAATTGTAAACCGTATTCTGAAAGTTTCTTACGTTGGTTAGGACCGTGAGGACCTGGTGCGTAAGGGCGTTTTTCTAATTCTTTTCCTGTGCCGCTTAGAGAGATTCCAAGACGACGAGACAGTTTCCATGCTGGACCTGTATAACGAGCCATAGTTGACTCCTCCTTTAAAAATGTTTTTATTTTCGTAAAATAAAAACAGACGTAATCGATATTTACGGGTATTTTGTTTTCATGTACCTTCGCTCCAGCAGCAGGGAGTTACGAGATACACCTCCGCAGAGGAACAAAATACAAACGATAAACTCACATTACAAGGCTGCCTTTTTATTTTACACAAACGCTATTATATCTTTTACTTACAGTTTCGTCAAGAGACTCCCTTTTTGTTTTATGCAGATAAATTTTGGAAATTAACAAGAAGGAATTTAAAACAATATAAAAGAAAAGATAGAAACACAAATAAAACGCTTACATAAAATGTAGTAAAGACGTTCATCAGATTTTTCCTGGTGGATATGTGGAAATAAAGACATAAGGGGGATGTTTTTATGAAAAAGAAGCATATGGAGACAGCGTTAATTCATCACGGTTATACATCAGAGGAACATAAAGGAAGTTTAACACCACCTTTATTTCAAACGTCTACATTTACGTTTGAGACAGCACAGCAAGGAGAAGCGAGTTTTGCGGGAGAAGATCCATCTTATATTTATTCAAGGCTTGGGAATCCAACTGTGAAATTATTTGAAGAACGTATGGCTGTTTTAGAAGGTGGAGAGGAAGCGCTGGCGTTCGGTTCAGGTATGGCAGCCATTTCAGCAACGTTAATCGGTTTTCTAAAGGCTGGAGATCATATTATTTGTTCAAATGGATTATATGGGTGTACGTACGGTTTTTTAGAAGTGTTAGAAGAGAAATTTATGATTACGCATTCTTTTTGTGATATGGAAACAGAGGCTGATATTGAAAATAAAATTCGTCCAAATACAAAGCTCATTTTCGTTGAAACACCGATAAATCCAACGATGAAATTAATTGATTTAGAAAAGGTGATCGGGGTAGCGAAGCGAAATGACTTGCTTGTTATTGTTGATAATACGTTTTGTTCACCTTATTTACAAAGACCTCTTGAACTTGGTTGTGACGCCGTCGTTCACAGTGCGACAAAATATATTGGTGGTCACGGGGATGTTGTAGCGGGTGTAACAATTTGTAGAACGAAAACGTTAGCTGACAAAATCCGTCCGATGCGAAAAGATATCGGCGGTATTATGGCGCCGTTTGACGCGTGGTTATTGTTACGCGGATTAAAAACATTAGCAGTAAGAATGGATCGTCATTGTGATAATGCGGAAAAAATTGTATCGTTTTTGAAAAATCATGAAGCAGTAGAAGGTGTTTGGTATCCGGAGGGAGAATTAGCATCTCGGCAAATGAAACGAGGTGGGGGCGTTATTTCTTTTTCAATTAAAGGCGTGAAAGAGGAAACACAGTCGTTTATCAATGACCTCCATTTTATTACAATTGCCGTAAGTTTAGGTGATACAGAAACGTTAATTCAGCATCCAGCGACGATGACACATGCAGCTATTCCGGCTGAACTAAGAAAAGAAATGGGTATTTTTGATAATTTAATACGCCTATCTGTCGGTTTAGAATCATGGGAAGATATCGTTTCTGATTTAGAGCAAGCATTAAAGAAAATATCTACTGTGAATCAATAAAAAAAGAGTGAGCTATCGGTTTCGTACGTTACGTACGTAATCGATAGCTCACTCTTTTCTTTATTAAATATGTTTTAGGAGTGTTTCCACAAACTTTTCTAAATAGTGCTGATCTACTTCATCGAAACGATTTTTTTCAGGACTATCAATATCAAGCACACCAATGATATTTCCTTCTTTCATAATCGGTACAACGATTTCAGAATTAGAGGCACTATCGCAAGCGATATGTCCTGGGAATTGGTGAACATCTGCTACAAGTTGCGTTGTTTTTGTTTCAGCTGCAACGCCGCAAACACCACGTCCGAACGGAATACGCACGCAAGCTGGCATCCCTTGGAATGGTCCAAGAACAAGCTGATTTCCTTCTGTTACATAAAAGCCAACCCAATTAACGCGATCTAAAAATTGATTTAATAGTGCGGACGCATTTGATAAGTTTGCGACTACGTTCGGTTCGCCAGTTAATAATGCATCCAGTTGTTTAATTACTGTCTCATATTGCTCTTCACGAGATCCTGCATAACTTTCTTTTGTAAACATGGAAACAACTCCCTTTTTAGCGAGATATGTAAAACGATAGCAAAATACGATGTATTTCACATGACTTTGTCGATAGAAAATTAAAGGAATTTGTCTTAAAAGTCAAGAAATTTAAACTATAGCTGTTCAGTGAGAGGAAGTGAGCGCATGAAACAGACGAAACAAAAAGTAATTGATGCGGCAATATCGTTGTTTAACACGAAAGGTTATGATGGAACGTCGGTGCGAGAAATTGCAAAGCGAGCGGATGTGAATGTAGCGAATATTTCATATTATTTTGCTGGAAAGCAAGGGTTATTAGAACAGCTTATTACTGATTTTTTAGAAGGATATATTCACGTAATTGAAACGTCATTTGAACAGAGAGAATATTTATCGGCTAAAGATGTGATGGTGCAAATGGTGCGCGGGATTTTACGATATCAATTTGATAATAGAGAACTGACACGTTTTTTTTATAGAGAGCTTTCGCTTGATACGACATTAATTCGTGAAGTGATGACCGTTTATTTTTCTAGAGAAAGATATTATATAGAGCAAATCATTAAACAAGGACAAATGAATCAAGAATTTAAAAAGGTATCTTTTACAATGTTTATGACACAATTAAAAGGCATGATGAATATGCCGTTTTTATATCCGCAATATATATCAGAGGTGCTACACTCATTTCCGTCTGAGACGTTTTTCTTAGAAATGTATACGAAGGAAATTGAGCAATGGATGGAACGAACATTATATAAAGCGAGTATGTATTATGAACTACCAAGAGCTGTTCATATGTGAAAAATCCCCACCTAACGAACTGAGGTGGGGATTCTTATATGTTGTTTTCTTTGCCATAAATTGTTGCATACTAGCGCAATAATTGTTAATGAGGTGCTGGCAATTTCTATGTTATCGACGGTATAACTTTGAAACATAGAACCGATAAGTGCAAGTACAGGAACTAAATTCATAAATAATATGCCGTTAATAGATGAAATATATCGATTTCCCGTGTTCCAGCAAAATACAGCGATACCTCCCGCAACAATCGACATATAAAGGAGTTCAAAAGGAACGCTCATAATTGTATGTAGTGACGGTACAGAAATTATATTTGTGTAGGTATATTACCGATTTTAGCGGTTCATTACATATCAAAGTGTAAAGACTTATTAGAGGATACATATGAAATAGAATGGAAAATTGAGCATATGAAAGTATTAATAGAGTTATTTAAAGAGTGAAAAGTTGAAGCGATGTTCATCGATTCAGTAGTAGAAGGCGCTACATATATAAAAGAAATGCGGGAAGAAAAAATCGTTTGTGCTGTTTCAAATGATCATCCGTATAGAGTGAAAAAGGTAATCCGAATGGAAGAGTTGCAAAATGAACAGCTAATTGTATACCCAGAAATATGTGATGTAAGGAAAATGATTATGAATGTGTTTCAATGTATGGGCGCGAAACCAATAATTGCGGTTGAAACATCTTATGCAGAACCGATGATTGCGATGGTAGGAGCTGGACTTGGTATAACATTGCTTCCGGAAACCGCTTTACAGTAAGCCGTAATGCAAGGTAACGTACGTGCGATTTCTGTAGAACCACCACTAATGCGAAAGATTTATTTAGTCTCTCATATGAAAGAGAGCTCGTTATCCTGCATTAACTGCCCGTAAAAGTCTTACCTTTATTGCATTCATTTGAGGACGGATAATGGAATAAGTGGAATATTAAGAAATATTACAATCACATGTAAAGAAACATGAAATTTTAAAAAAAACTAGGTCAAAAACACGTCATTACATGGTATGATTAGAACATTGTTAGTTGTTAAATATAGGGGAATTCCCTTTTTATACATAATGCCTTCCATTTCATAAACGGAACGGACAAAAAAAGAGATATAACTAGGAGGCTTTTTTGCATGGATTCTATCCTGACGATCGTTATCATTGTAGTAAGCTCTATTCTAGTGCTGCTCATGATAGAGCTTGTGATAAGAAATCGTTCATATAAAGATATTGAAGCACTGGAGCAGTGGAAACAAGAGATAAAAGATAAACCTGTGGCAGATGAACTAAAGCGGGTAAAAGATTTAAATATGACAGGTCAAACAGAAGAGCTGTTTGGTAAATGGCGTGAAGAGTGGGATGAAATTGTATCAACAACTCTTCCGAAAGCTGAAAAAGATTTAGGGCAAGCGCGAAAATTCGCCTCGCAATTCTCCTTCCGCAAAGCAAAGCATGCGATGAAAGAATCCATAAGTGGTTTAGATGACGCTGATAATCGTATTACAGACATTTTAAATGAATTACAGCAACTGTTAGAAAGCCATGAGAAAAATAGCGCGGAAATTGAAGGGTTACGTGATACATATCGTAGTATGAAAAAGAGCGTTCTTGCTCATCGACACATGTATGGAGCAGCTGAGCAAAAAATTGAAGAGATGTTAGATGTTGAATCCGAGAAGTTCAAAACTTTTGAAGAGGCAACAGATAATGGTGATTATTTAAAAGCGAGAGAAATTGTTATTAGTTTAGAAGAAGGTTTAGCAAGTTTAGAAATCGTTATTCATCAAATTCCGGATTTATTGGTAGAGTGTCAAGCGACATTACCAGTTCAGCTGGAAGATTTATTACAAGGTCATGATGATATGATAAGACAAGGCTATGTATTAGAGTATTTGGAAATCCCTAAAGAAGTCCGCGATATGACGACACAACTACACACATGTTTAATGGATATACAGGAACTTCATATAACAGAAGCAGCAGAAAAAGTAGAGAACTTAAAAACTCGTTTAGACAGTTTTTATGATCAACTTGAACAAGAAGTGCATGCGAAACATTATGTGGAGCAAAAAACACTGTCTGTTTATGAAGATTTAGAAGAAATTCGTACAGAAACAATCGAAACGAAAATAGAAACACAACTTGTAAAACAAAGTTATCAATTACAAGACAAAGATATTGAGTCACAAAAAGTAATTGAAAAGCAAATGCATATTTTAATGAAACGTTTTGAAGTGTTACAAATACGCGTTGCTGAACAAGATATTGCATTCTCTATTATTCGTGAGGAACTAGAAGAGGTTTATGAGCAATGTGAAACTTTAAAAGTACTTCATGCAGAATATAAAGAAATGCTGCAAACGATGCGCAAAGAAGAATTTGAAGCACGTGAGAAGTTACAAGAAATGCGAAATACAATTTTTGAGACGAAACGTTTTATGCAAAAGTCGAATTTACCAGGTCTTCCAGAGAGTATTATGGAAGATTTACAAAAAGGGCAAATGGCGATGCAGGCTGTATATGAGCAATTAGAAGTAAAGCCGTTAAATATGAATACTGTAAATAGCAGTTTAGAAGAAGCATACACAGTTGTGAATGGTGTATCTGAAATGACAGAAGAATTAATTGGACAAGCTTATTTAGTTGAAAAACTAATTCAATACGGTAACCGATACCGCAGTCATGATGAGAATCTTGCAGAAAGCTTAAATTATGCGGAGAAATTATTCCGTGAATATCAATACGATGCAGCTTTAGAACAAGCGGCTTCTATATTAGAGCAACTTGAACCTGGTGTTGTTCAAAAAATAGCTGAATATGTAGACAATGAGCAAACCCTTTAATAAAGGGTTTGTTTTTTTGTGTAATTTTGAAGTCGATGTTGCTATAATGAATAGCGGAATACAGTAAGGTTGTTCGTTTCAAAATAAAGTGAAACTTTAATCAGTGGGAGGGGGGCCATCCCCCCACTGATTATTAGTTGAACCAATCGGGCATTTACGGGCAGTGGATTTCCCACCTAACTTCTTTGCTCCAGCTGAATTTTGAGGTGGGAGTCTTACTGCCCGTTAATGCGGGATAAAGTGAAACCATAAGTGATGGGGTTTCATCCACCACTGATTATTAATCTTCACCACTCAGTATGCCTGCAAATGGCCGGGGGAAATGTACACTTTTATATAAAAACGGAACCTTTGAGTAGTCTTAGCGTAATTACACGTATTTGTGATATGATTATATGATGTGATAGCGCTGAAAGGGGAAGAACGATGATCTATTTTGATAATAGTGCGACGACGAAGCCATATCCAGAAGCGCTTCAATCGTACGTAACGGTTGCAGGGAAATATTTTGGTAATCCTTCTTCTATCCACTCGCTTGGAGGAGAGGCAGAGCGTCTATTAACACAATCGAGAACGATTGCGGCACAGCTCCTTCACGTTAAACCTTCTGAAATTATTTTCACATCAGGTGGAACGGAAGGGAATAACCTTGCGATTAAAGGGATAGCGATGAGGAATCGTTCGCGCGGCAAACATATCATTACAACAAATATTGAACACGCGTCTGTGTTTGAAGCATATAAACAATTAGAAGATCTCGGTTTTGATGTAACGTATTTACCGGTTAACGAGCACGGTGTTGTATCGGTAGAAGATCTAAAACGAGCACTTCGTGAAGATACGATTCTTGTGTCAATTATTCACGTGAACAACGAGACTGGAGCGATTCAGCCCGTTGCTGAAATTGGAACATTATTAACGAACTATCCGAAAATAAGATTCCACGTGGACCATGTACAAGGGATAGGAAAAGTACCACTTGATTTATACGCTTCTCATATTGACCTTTGTTCAATATCTGGACATAAATTTCATAGCGTAAAGGGGACAGGTCTTCTTTACGTACGTGATGGTGTAAGATTAGATCCAATCTTATCAGGTGGTCAACAAGAGCTCAAGTATCGTTCAGGTACAGAAAATTTACCTGGTATTGTAGCGATGGTGAAAGCACTTCGTATGACGATGGAACAAGTGAAAGAAAAGATAGTTCATTTGCAAAATTTACAAACAGAGCTGGTCCGTTTCTTTAAAGAGATGGAAACTGTAACGATTAATACATCACTTGAATATGCGGCACCGCACATTTTAAATGTATCATTTGTCGGTTTAAAACCAGAAGTAGTCGTTCATGCTTTAGAAGAGCATGGTGTATATGTATCGACGAAGTCTGCTTGTTCTTCAAAAGCAAATGAAGTGAGCAGAGTACTAGTGGCAATGGGAGTACCGCACGCCGCAGCTACAAGTGCGATTCGCATTAGTCTAGCACCAGACAACACGATGGAAGAAGTAAAACAATTTGAAGGTATTGTTAAAGAGACGATGCCAAAATTATATGAAGTGATGAGGTAAAGAAATATGATGACATATGAATATATTTTAGTTCGTTATGGAGAAATGACGACAAAAGGAAAGAACCGTTCTAAGTTTGTAAGTACGTTAAAAGATAATGTGAAATTCAAATTAAAAAAATTCCCAAACATTAAAATTGATGCAACACATGATCGTATGTACATTCAGTTAAATGGTGAAGACCATGAAGCAATTTCTGAAAGATTGAAAGATGTATTTGGTATTCATAAGTTTAACTTAGCAATGAAAGTACCATCAGAATTAGAAGATATTAAAAAAGGTGCATTAGCAGCTTTCTTACAAGTAAAAGGTGATGTGAAAACATTTAAAATTACAGTGCACCGCTCTGATAAGCGCTTCCCAATGAAGACGATGGAGTTACTTCCAGAAATCGGTGGGCACATTTTAGAAAATACAGAGGATATCACAGTAGATGTTCATAATCCAGATGTGAATGTACGTATAGAAATTCGCAGTGGTTACAGCTATATTATGTGTGGTGAGCACATGGGAGCTGGCGGTTTACCAGTTGGTGTTGGCGGAAAAGTAATGGTACTTCTTTCTGGTGGTATCGATAGCCCGGTAGCAACTTACTTAACGATGAAACGCGGCGTATCTGTGGAAGCAGTTCACTTCCATAGTCCACCTTTCACAAGCGAGCGCGCGAAACAAAAAGTAATCGATTTAGCACAAGAGTTAACGAAATACTGTAAACGTGTAACACTTCACCTTGTTCCATTTACTGAAGTGCAAAAAACGATTAATAAAGAAATTCCATCTAGCTATTCTATGACAGTTATGCGTCGTATGATGATGCGTATTACAGAGCGTATTGCAGAGGAGCGTAATGCACTTGCAATTACGACTGGTGAAAGTCTTGGACAAGTAGCGAGCCAAACGTTAGATAGTATGCATACGATTAACGAAGTGACAAACTATCCTGTTATTCGCCCGCTTATTACGATGGATAAATTAGAAATTATTAAAATTGCAAAAGAAATTGGAACGTATGATATTTCAATTCGTCCATATGAAGACTGCTGTACAGTGTTTACACCAGCAAGTCCATCGACGAAACCGAAGCGTGAGAAAGCAAATCGTTTTGAAGCGAAGTACGATTTCGCGCCGTTAATTGAAGAGGCTGTAGCGAACAAAGAAACAATGGTATTACAAACAGTAGAAGTAGTGGCTGAAGAAGAAAAATTCGAAGAACTTTTCTAAACCCATAAATTACCACATTCAAATGTGCATGAAGTCATGTTGTTTATCACACTCTATACTCACAAGGAGGTGATACAACATGGCAAGCACAAATAAATTAGCAGTATCTGGTGCTCAAGCAGCATTAGATCAAATGAAATACGAAATCGCTCAAGAGTTTGGTGTTCAACTTGGAGCTGATGCAACATCTCGCGCTAACGGATCTGTTGGTGGCGAAATTACTAAACGTCTAGTTTCACTAGCTGAGCAACAATTAGGCGGTTACCAAAAATAATCCCATATACGATGGCTTAGAAAGAGCGGGTTCTCCCGCTCTTTCTTTTTGTCGTTTTCGTCGTTATTTGCCGATGAATCGTTATGTTAAAAACATCGTCGCTATACATTCATACATCAATTCGACATAAATATAAAAAAATTGTCAAAAGAAGAGGGTTCAAAATTTACTGAAAATTCTTTATTATATAAGGGAGGCATAGAAATAAAGGAGGATGTTATATGAAGAGAGAGGAATTGTTAGCGCCGCCGTCTTATAATTTAGTTTCGGAAATAGAGAAATATACGAGTGATAAAGAGAAGCTTGCTTTAATTTGGCAAGATGATAAAGGGAATAGACGAGAGATTACATATTTTGAATTAATGCAAGGTGCGAATAGAATTGGAAACGCTTTTATAAAAAGTGGCTTACAAAAAGGGGACAAGCTCCTTATTATGATGCCGCGCTTAATTGAAGCTTACATGACGTATATTGCTGCGATTAAAGCAGGATTTGTCGTTATTCCAAGCTCAGAAATGTTGCGTAAAAAAGATATCGAGTATCGTATTGGGCACGGAGAAGTAAAGGCTATCGTAAGTTACGAACCGTATATTGGACAATTTGACGGCGTAGAAGCGGTGGAATCTCTTCAAAAATTCGTCCTGAGCGAGCGATCAGTAGATGGATGGACGAATTTAAAAACAGCATTAGAAACGGAAAGTGATACGTTAGAAATGGCGAAGACGGATAAAGAAGATATGGTCTTTTTATCTTATACGTCAGGGACGACAGGGAATCCAAAAGGAGTTGTTCATACGCATGCCTGGGCATACGCTCATTTACGTACAAGCGCCCCGAACTGGCTCGGAATCGAAGAAGAAGATGTTGTATGGGCAACGGCTAGTCCAGGTTGGCAAAAATGGATTTGGAGCCCGTTTGTAGCGACTCTCGGTTCAGGTGCAACAGGATTTGTATACAATGGTAAGTTTGAACCAAAAACGTATTTAAATTTATTAGGTGATAATAAGGTGAATGTACTTTGTTGTACACCGACTGAGTATAGATTAATGGCAAAGGTAGAAAACTTAAGTGAGTACAATTTAGAAGCGTTACATAGCGCTGTATCGGCAGGTGAGCCGTTAAACAGGGAAGTCATTGAAACGTTCCAAAGGTATTTCGATATTACAGTAAGAGACGGTTATGGGCAAACGGAAAACACATTACTCGTTGGGATAATGAAAGGGATGGACATTAGACCAGGATCAATGGGAAAACCGACGCCAGGCAACCATGTTGATATCGTAAATGAAGAAGGAACTCCTGTACAGGTAGGAGAAGTTGGTGATATTGCAGTTCACATTGAAACACCAGCACTCTTTAAACAATATTATAAAGACGATGAGCGCACAGTGATGCAATTCCGTGGTGATTATTATATTACGGGTGATAAAGCGAAAAAAGATGAAGAAGGCTATTTCTGGTTTGAAGGGCGCGGTGATGATATTATTATTAGCTCTGGCTATACAATCGGCCCGTTTGAAGTAGAAGATGCGCTTGTAAAACATCCTTACGTAAGAGAATGTGCGGTTGTTGCAAGCCCTGATGAAATTCGCGGAAGTGTCGTGAAGGCATTTATCGTATTAAGAGAGAATATAGACAAGAACGAAGAAACATTAATTCCAGTGCTCCAACAACACGTCAAAGAATTGACTGCACCATATAAATACCCTCGCAAAATTGAATTTGTAGATGAACTACCAAAAACGATTTCCGGAAAAATTCGCCGTATTGAACTTAGAAAACAAGAAATGGAGCTTCCTTCAAAATAATTTTGAAAATAGGGAAGTAAATAGTTGAATGAAATGTAAAACGATGATATTATAAAAACGAACACAAGTTCGATTTTGTAAATTAAAAAAAGAGGTGTCCGTATGATTTTAGGTATTAATCCGTACTTAGTTTTAGATGGTGGTGGGCAAGAGGCTGTACAGCTTTATAAAGAGGCGTTAGACGCAAAAGTAGAAGTAATACAAACTTTTGGTGAGATGCCTGAAAATCCAGAATACCCAATTCCAGCTGAAGCGAAAGAGCGCGTTGCACATGCTCATTTGAAAATTGGTAATACGGAACTTATGATTTCTGATACATTCCCAGGTCAGGGGCATACGATTGGATCTCAAGTGACAATTGCAGTTCGAATTAGTAATGCAGAAAAAGCGAAAGAAGTATTCGATAAGTTACAAGAAGGTGGAGAAGTTATTATGCCACTTCAAGAAACTTTCTGGAGCCCAGCTTACGGACAAGTAAAAGATAAATTTAGCATTGAATGGCAAATTACAACGAATCCTACTGAACAAAATTAATTTTTGGAAAAGTACCATTTTTAATCGAAATGGTGCTTTTTTTATACGAATGAATTTCGTAGACTAAAGGGAAAAGGGGGATGAGTATATGGGAGAAATTTGGTATGGCGGCACCATTTACACTATGCGAGAAGAGAATGAAAAAGTAGAAGCTACTTACGTTGAAAATGGCGTCATTGTTGATATAGGGAATAAAGAAGAGTTAGAAAACCGATATTCAGAAGTGAAGTTATATGACTTAAAAGGGAAAACGATGATTCCAGGGCTGGTTGATAGCCATATGCATCTTATTGGGCATGGGGAGAGGTTGCTTCGTCTAGATCTATCAAATTGCAAATCTTATAGCGAAGTACTTACTCTTGTTCAGAAGCGCGTAGAAGAAGCACCAAAAGGATCTTGGATTATCGGAGAAGGATGGAATGAAAATAATTTTACAGATACAAAACAAGTTCATGTACGTGATTTAGATGAAATCTCTAAAGAACATCCGATTTTATTAAAGCGTGTTTGTCGTCACGTGACATGGGTGAATTCATACATATTGCAAGAAGCGAACATAACAGAAGCGACGCAAGATCCAAAGGGCGGGAAAATTGGCCGTGATGCGTCAAATAATTTAACAGGACTTTTATATGAGCAAGGACAAGAGTTAATTAAACATGTTCAGCCCGAAATAGATGGAGTGTATTTGCAAAGTGCTCTGCAAACAGCGATTTCAGACTGCTGGCAATACGGACTCGTTGGCGGACATACGGAAGACTTAAATTATTATGGCGGCTTTCAAAAAACGTACAATGCGTTTTCACACGTTATAAAAGAAATGCGGTTTAAAGCGCATTTACTCGTTCACCATGAAGTAGCGAATGAACGAAAAGAATATGAAAATGAGCACTATATTGAATTTGGTGCGATGAAAATTTTTTCTGACGGCTCTTTTGGCGGAAGAACAGCTTTATTAAGTGAACCGTATGAAGATGCGAAGGAAACAAATGGAGTTGCCATTTTCTCACGTGAAGAGCTTGCAGGTTTAGTGAAAAAAGCACGAGATTTACATATGCCAGTTGCGATTCATACAATTGGTGATTTATCGCTTGAATATGTCATTGATGCGCTTGAATTACATCCACCAGCAGAAGGATTACGTGACCGTATTATTCATTGTCAGCTAGCTCGTGAAGAGTTGATTGAAAGAATGAAACAATTGCCAGCTATTATTGATATTCAACCAGTCTTTGTTTCATCGGATTTTCCATCAGTGATTGAAAAACTAGGAGAACGCCGTCTTCGTTATGCGTATGCTTGGAAGACGTTACTGGATGCAGGATTACACTGTAATGGAGGCTCTGATGCTCCAATTGAACAAGTGAATCCGTTTTTAGGTATATATAGTGCTGTTACACGTAGAAGTTTTATTGATGGTGTATGTTATATCCCAGAAGAAAGATTAACGGTATATGAGGCTGTTTCTTTATTTACAACAGGAAGTGCGTATGCAATTGGAAAAGAAGGAAAGCGAGGACAAATTACAAAAGGATATGAAGCAGACTTTACGATATTAGACCGCAATATTTTTGAAATTGAGGCGGAAGAAATAAAAGAAGTACAGGCAGAAATGACCGTCATTGATGGGAAGATTGTTTATAGAAAAGACGTCTAAAAATTTGAGGGAGCGGCTCCGAAAATACATGTTGGTGATGCTTCCTCTTTTTAGGTAGGCTGATGATGTCGTAAATTGATATTTTGGGTAAAATCGTTGATATATTTTGACTTGTGATAGATACATTCGAAAAATCGTTGATATAATTTCATATACTGTTGTCCTGTTCCAAAATGTTTTGTGAAACAGCATCAAGTTGCATTTGATAAATAAAAAACCCTCGAATTATGGAAATCCCATAATTCGAGGGTTTTTTGATTACTATAAAAATGTTCTCTGTACTTTTTCCCAGAAAGAGTTGTTTTTTAATTTAACAGTTTTAATTTGTTTATCGCTTAAACGAACAACGGCTTTTTCCACTTGTTTAATGCTAAGTGCTTCGTTATCCATGCCGATAACAGGATAATCATTTCCATCTGGTTTAAGTGTTAAAGTTAACGTACGCTCGTGATTTAAAAGGAATGGTGACCCGAGTGTACGGTATGTGTTGTTATTTAAAGATGCTAGTTCGCTTACTTGGAAACATGGGATAAGTGGATCGACAACTGCACCATGTAATGATTTATTGTAAGCGGTACTTCCTGTTGGTGTGGAGATAACTAATCCATCACCTCTAAAGGTTTCGAAATGTAAATTGTCGACGTGTACATCTACGACAAATGTTTTAATGATACTAGAGCGTAATGTGAATTCATTTAAACAATGGAAAGATGTACCGTGATCTACATCTACTTTAATTGTTGGATATTTTCGCACTTCAATTTCGTTTTTTGTAATTTCTTGAAGGGCTGTATCAACGTGATCGATGTGGAAATCGCAGTAGAAAGAAATTTCATCTTTCGTAGAAATACCTGCGTATAAGCAATCTTCTCTAAAGCCGGTTTTACGAACGGCTTGTAAGAAAGTCCCATCATCTCCAACGCTGACGATAGCGTTTGCATTTTTTGGATGATCTAATATGGTAAATCCATTCTCCTCTAAAATACGATATACTGGTTTCATTTTTTCAACGAGCGTTACTTTGTCATCACCATAAAAGAAAAATAAATTGCGACGATTTGCCATTATGTATCCCTCCACTGCAGTTAAATTTTCTATTCTTAGTGCTACATATCGTCAGAGTATGTTTCTGGATGATATGTTCAAATAGTATATTTCGATATAAATTGTCAAAATTCCTTTTTATTTTTAGAAAAATTTTTATATTCAATTTTATCAAAGTCTGTTTAATGATGAATAAACTTGTCGATAATGGGTATGGAGTGAAAGGATGGTACGAATGAAGTGGCTCGTAATTGGAATGATAATTCTTCTACTTTTTATTTTGCTTATACTATTATCGAAAATATCGCTTAAGGTGACGTTTTTATATTCAGAAATGGAAAAACAATGTTTATTTCAAGTGAAAATATGGATGATTCGATATACGTTTGATGTATTGGAAAGAATTGAAAAACAGCAGAAGAAGACAGGACAAAAAATTAAAAAAGCTGAAGAGGACGGCGGAATAGATAATAAAATTATGGCACAACTCGATAGTATAGGGGAACTGATAAAAAAGCTTCAAGACGTTCATACTATTGTTAAAGATTTTCTCAAAAGAGTGAAAATCAATGGTTGGAAATGGCATACGCAAATTGGAGCAGGCGACGCGGCTAGTACTGGAATTGTCACTGGATATGCATGGGGGACAAAAGGAATGGCTGCTGGAGTTGTAGGACAATATATGCATATTGTCGACGTACCAGAATTTGAAATTACTCCTGTTTTTCAAGGAAAGGGATTTGCATCAAGATGCGAGTTAACAGCATCTTTTCGTATATTCCGTACTGTAAAAACAGCGATAAAATTACTCATGTTTATGAGAAAGCAAAAATCTGGTATGACAGAAAAATCTGTTCAAGCATAGGGGGGATATAGAATGGAACATCCAATTCAAGGTTTAATGACAACCGCAATGCAGCATTTAAAACAAATGACTGATGTAAATACAATTGTTGGTGACCCAATTAAAGCGGCAGATGGAAGTGTAATTCTTACAGTTTCGAAAGTCAGTTTTGGATTTGCTGCTGGTGGAAGTGAATTTGGTAAAGTAGAACATTCAGGCCGTCATCCATTTGGCGGGGGAAGTGGTGGAGGAGTTTCTATTAATCCTGTTGCCTTTCTTGTTATAAATGGAGAAGGTGTGAAAGTATTACACTTAGATAAGCAAACACACGTCATCGATAAAATAATTGAATTAGCGCCACAAGCTGTTGATAAAGTGAAAGAAATGATGGATAAACGAAAAGAAGATGATCCTGAATTTCAAATTTAACGAATAAAGAAGCTGATCAGTGGATTAGCTTCTTTAATTTTTTTGTAAATAAAGCGATTTTATTTGCATTATCGATAGGGACAAACTATCATTTACATTGTACATATTTTGTTTAAAATAAGGGAGGATTTTTAAGTGGCAAATGTAACTTTTAAAGGTAACCCAATGACTTTAGTTGGAACAGAAGTTAAAGTTGGCGATCAAGCGCCTAACTTCCAAGTATTAGCAAATGACTTATCTCCAGTAAGTTTAGAAACATACAAAGGTGAAGTGAAATTAATTAGTGTTGTACCTTCAATCGACACAGGTGTATGTGATGCACAAACTCGTCGTTTTAACGAAGATGCAGCAGGTATTGAAAACGCGAAAGTATTAACAATTAGCGCTGATTTACCATTCGCTCAAAAACGCTGGTGTGCAGCAAACGGTTTAGAAAATGTTGTAACACTTTCTGATCACCGTGACCTTTCATTCGGTGAAGCTTACGGCTTAGTAATGAAAGAACTTCGTTTACTTGCTCGTGCAGTATTCGTAGTAGATAGCAATGACAAAGTAGTTTACGCAGAATACGTAGGCGAAGGTACAAGCCATCCAAACTATGAAGCAGCATTAGAAGCAGCTAAATCTGCGAAGTAATGTAAATGAAGACGACCTCTCATTAAAGTTTTACTTTAGAAGAGGTCGTCTTTTCTCATGTATTGTTAACCGAACCAATATATGAGAAAAGACGTTACATCATAAACAACTTGAAGGGGAGCTCTTTGCAAGAGGTCGCTTTTTCTTTTGGGAAAAATTTAGATTATGGTATGATATAAGTTATGTGTAAAAGAGAGAAGGAGGAATGTACGTGAGTCAGGCAGTAGAAACATTATTTTCTATTTTTGATTCTTCTACGGTAGTTTTACGTAAAGAATTAGATGTAACATATTTAGAGGCGCTTGTAGAAACAGGTGATAACTTGTTTGAAGGAGCGATTTTACAAGAGGAATTATCCGAATCAACAATTGAAAGGTTGAATCGTGAATATAGTACGTTTAATGAAGAAACATATAAAGGGGAAGAAATTCGTAAAGCATTTCAGCTAGCCATTTTAAAAGGAATGAAAGAGGGCGTACAAGCGAATCACGAAATGACGCCAGATGCAGTTGGAATGTTCATGAGCTACTTATTCCATAAATTTATGCAAGGTCAAAAAGAAATTACTGTTTTAGACCCTGCAATTGGAACTGGTAACTTAATGACTACATTGTTTAATAGCGCCAAAGAAGAACTAACAATGAGTGGATTTGGTGTAGAAGTGGATGAGGTGTTAATTAAACTTGCTTTAGTAAATGCAAATTTACAAAAGCATGCAATCGAATTCTTCCACCAAGATGGACTAGCACCACTTTATATTGATCCAGTTGATGCAGTCGTTTCAGATTTACCAATTGGTTATTATCCAAATGAAATTGTTGCAAGTGAATATACATTAAAAGCAAATGAAGGAATGTCATATGCACATCACTTATTTATTGAACAAAGTGTGAAACATACGAAAGAAGGCGGGTATTTATTCTTCTTAGTACCAAACTTCATTTTTGAAAGTGATCAAGCGCCAAAGCTACATGCATTCATTAAAGAGACATGCTTTATTCAAGGATTATTACAGCTTCCTGTTTCCATGTTTAAAAACGAGAAAAATGCAAAAAGTATATTTGTTCTCCAAAAGAAAGGCCAAGGTGTAACAATGCCGAAACAGGCACTACTAGTGGAATTACCTAAATTCTCTAACATGAAGGCTATGGAGAACATTATGGATCAATTGAATACTTGGTTTGCAACACATAAATAATACGATATATATGTAACAGGGTTAGTAATTAATGTAGTACAGTTTTATAGAATATGTAATGTTTTTTAATATATACAAGATTTAACTGAATTTTTTTGAAATCTGTAATATATTTTTTTTCTTGGTGTTACAATTTTTTCACTTGAAATATATGTCGGACGATGTTTAAATTAAAATCGTGAGTATAAAATTTACTAATGATGAAACGTTTTCATAATGAGTGAATTTAATTAGATAAAATCGAGCGGTTTGTGGAATGATCCACACAACTACCAAGAGAAAAAGGGGCGAAAGACTAGATGTCAAAAATCATCGCGATTAACGCAGGAAGCTCTTCGTTAAAGTTCCAATTATTTGAAATGCCAAGTGAAACAGTATTAACAAAAGGTTTAGTAGAACGTATCGGTTTAGAAGATAGTATCTTCACAATTACTGTAAATGGCGAAAAACAAAAAGAAATTACAAACATCCCAGATCATGCAGTAGCAGTTAACATGCTTCTTAAGAAATTAACTGAAAACGGAATCGTAAAATCTCTTGATGAGATTGGCGGTATCGGTCACCGTGTTGTACACGGCGGCGAAAAATTTGCTGATTCTGTTTTAATTGATGCTGAAGTATTAGCTGATATCGAAGAATTAAGCGATTTAGCACCACTTCACAACCCAGCAAACCTTGTTGGTATTAAAGCATTCCAAGAAGTACTACCAAACGTACCAGCAGTAGCAGTATTCGATACAGCATTCCACCAAACAATGCCGGAATCTGCATTCCTATACAGCTTACCATATGAGTACTATGAGAAATTTGGCATCCGTAAATACGGTTTCCACGGAACTTCTCATAAATATGTAACTGAGCGTGCGGCTGAATTATTAGGTCGTCCAATTGAAAGCTTAAGCCTACTTTCTTGTCACTTAGGTAACGGTGCAAGTATCGCAGCAGTAGAAGGCGGTAAGTCTATCGATACTTCTATGGGCTTCACTCCACTTGCTGGTGTAACAATGGGTACACGTTCTGGTAACATTGACCCTGCGTTAATTCCATACATCATGGAAAAAACAGGCCAAACTGTAGAAGAAGTAGTTAGCGTATTAAACAAGAAGAGTGGTATGTTAGGTCTTACTGGTTACTCTAGTGACCTACGTGACATCATTGCGAAAGAAGAAGAAGGCGACCACCGTGCGAAAGTAGCACTTGACGTGTTCGTGAGCCGTATCCATAAATACATCGGTTCTTACACAGCTCGTATGAAAGGCGTTGACGCTATCATCTTTACAGCTGGTGTAGGTGAAAACAGTGCAATTATTCGTGAGCGCGTATTAGAAGGCCTTGAGTACATGGGCGTATACTTCGACGTAAAACGCAATAACGTATTCGGTGAAGAAGCATTCATTAGCTTCCCACACTCTCCAGTAAAAATTATCGTAATTCCAACTGACGAAGAAGTTATGATTGCTCGTGACGTATTACGTCTTGGAGATATTGGTTAATATACTATATAAAAAAAGACGAGATCCTATAGGATTTCGTCTTTTTTCTTTTGGATATAGTTTAAAATTCCATCTGGATATAGCACTTTTTCCTTCTGAATGAAAGCTGTAATGGGAATCCATTTCGCATACGATACGGTTTGCTCATCTTGTATATTCATTTTTTCCATTTCATATAGTGATGTGTCTAATAAGCGTAAAGAATATAGCTGAATGATTTCATGACCAATTTCTCCATCAAGATGAAAGATATTTTCTAAGCAGCCTAAATAATTGGTGATTTCCACTTCTGTGTGAAGCTCTTCTTGAAATTCGCGAATAACAGTATGTGCTGATTTTTCACCAAGTTCAATTGATCCGCCAAGAGGTCGGTAATATGTTTCATCGCCTGTATGATATTCTTGTACGAGAAGGCGACCGTGATGTATAGCAATGCCAAAAGCTTTTGCACGTGGATACATATATAATCACTCCTTATTTATTTTGTATAAGGATGATTATAAGGCAGGGTGTGATAAAAGGTGACGTGTATTTAAGCGTTTGGCCGAATCGTGATTCCATCAAATAAGTCATTCCAAAATGCTTCATTGTACTGATATACATCCATAATAGGGCATTTTATAACACAAATGTTTTGTAATCCCCAATCTTCTTGGGCGATAGTTGGTACATCTTCAGGAATGAGTAATAGGACAGAGAATGTATGTTTAACTATTTGAGATAAAATTTGTTCCAAGGAACGTGCTTCTTCGTATGTTCCTCCCGTCCGAATAAACAATGTGGATTCTGCCGTTTCGATTGTAGTTAGAAAACGATTAATTCGATGCTCATAGTTTAACTTAATTTCTGTATAAGAAGGCCAGGATGTTGGTGTGTTTACATCTGTTTTAAAGTCGTGACAGGAGTCGATTTCATATAGGCTGTCACGTAGTCTTAATTTCGCATCATCATCCCAAAATGAGATGAAGGATAAGTTTTCGAACTGTAAAAAACGGTCAAATCGATTTTGTAATAATAAATTCACTTTTTCTAATGAAGGGCTTAGCATAAAATCGATAACACCAAAAAATAGTGATAATTCGAATTGATATAAAGCCCAAGCAGGCCAGCAGTTTTGTCCTAAGCTGAATACTGCATTATATTCTTTTTTTATATTGGATAGATTCATGTGATTCATCTCATCCTTTTTGCTAATATTTTATGTCACTAAAAAATGGTATGTGAATAAAGATAGACAAGCATATTTGCAAAGAACAAGCGGAAATATGTTACAATAGAAAAAAATCGAACGAGGTGGTTGTTGCGATGCGATCGAAGCGAGAACAAGCCATTTTAGACAATATAAAAGAATGGGAATCGCAATTAGTTGAGCAAGAAGCGACCGATTTTCAAAAAATGTTTGATAAATGGGTACATACTACAATTGCGAAGTTGCCTGAGAAAAAACGAAAAGATTTCTTTACGAAAGCAGATGGATGGCTCTTTCATTTGCATGCACTTATTCAAAGTTCACAATCACAGTTAGATGCACGTAATCGCATTTTAGGAACATCGAGATTATTTGATGAATCAATTGAGCAACTTGAAGATTTGAAGGCGTTATCTATTGATCAATTAACATACATAGCAGAGCAGCAAACAGCAAGACATCGCCTATATTCATTCGTACAAGGCGGAGCAACGGGTGCTGGGGGGTTATTATTATTAACAGCTGATTTTCCGGTTATGATCGCGTTAAATGTGAAAGCTGTTCAACTTATTGCAACATCATTTGGACATGATGTGAACAAGCCGTATGAAATGATGCTTGCGTTAAAGGTGTTTCATGCATCATTACTACCAGGAAGGCTTCAGCAATACGCATGGTACAATTTACTGCAAGAGCTAGAGCAAGAAGACTCATTCTTCTATGAAGGAGACGAAGCGGTATTACAGCCAGCTTCTACTGAAGTTGTGTTAAAACAAATTTTGAAAACATTTTCGATTTATGCTCTTCGTCGTAAATTATTCCAAGGTATTCCGGTCATTGGAATGGCAATTGGGTCTACAGTGAACTATCGTTTAACAAGAAGCGTTACTGAATTTGCAAATAGATTTTATCAAGTGCGCCACATAGTCGAGAAGGAAAAAAGAGCATAAAAAAAGCGAGAGGCCGAGGCCTTTCGCTTTTTTAATTTGTTGCATGCTTTTTGGACATTGGAATAGATACTGGTTTCTTTTCTGCTTTTGGATAATAAATTAAATCCAATGTTTTTGCCTGTACGGCAATCGAAAGAATAGTAAAAGCAATTTCTGTCCAATTTAAATAATATAATGAAAGCGCAAGAACAATCGCGTCAAAGACGAAGAAAATTTGCCCAATTGTAAAACGAGTTCGTTTACTTAATATAATTGTTAAAATATCGTCTCCGCCGGTTGCACCGCCAAATCGCAATATAAAACCGAGTCCAATACCAGCTAACGCACCGCCAACTACTGCAGCTATAAATAAATTATTTGATAAATCGACCGTAAATGGAGAATAATTTTCCATAAGAGAATAAAATACTCCGAATGAAATCGAACCTAGGAATGAGTAGCCAACCATTTTTCTACCTAAAAATGAAGCACATAGTAAAATAATAGGGATATCCATTACTACAGTTGAAATGGATGGTGAAATATCATAAAAATTTTGGATAAATAGTGCAATACCTACAAAGCCACCTTCTGTTAAGTGGTTTTGGAAGTGAATGTGATATAGCGCTGCTGCTAAAATAAATGAACCGATTAAAACCATAAAAACTTCTTTAATAATTTGTCGACTTTGGATGTTCCTCATCGTTATTCCTTCTTTCCGTAGTTAGTAGTCCTTGTTGTGTTGTAAACTAACTACGAGCTCACATGTAGCTTTCAGTTAGTTTACGAAAAAAACTAACTACGCTATATGTCGCTGAAGAAATAACGAATAATCCTCTCGTCCATCAATTCTCCCTACCTTCGTTTTAGTTTAAGTCTTAAAGCGACTAAACAAAACGTGGAGTAGGATTCTTCATTTAGCAATCCTGCTCTTCTTTGTTTAGCTAGTAACAATTAAGTCCTAAACAAAACGCTATGTGTAAGAAGAGTCTTTTTTTTGCCAAATTATCCTTCGGGCAATCATAATTTCCCCACTCTCGTATTTTTTTCGCTAGACTAAAGTATCTGAGCTGAAAAATACGCTACGTGTATGATTCGTCAATACGATGCCACATGCTCCTTCGAGCGATCATGATATCAAAATCCCTTCCTTCAAGATTTATATTATTATATCATACTTTCAAAAAATGCATGCGGATGGAAACCGACAATAACCGGAGGGAATCTACAAAAAATGTTATGTTTAAATATTTTTGTAGAAAAGCCTAAGTGATTTTGCAGGATTGGGCAGTTTTTAGAAGTTTGTCCAATAAGTAAGAAAAGAAGAGTTTTCATTTAGTAGTATTGTTTTCGTCACTTTTATCTTTAAAAAATGCATCCCAGCTAATCACACTTAAAAATGTTAGAGTGATAATAATGAAAGCACGCATAATTTTGAGGCCTCCTTTTGTACATAGTATATGAATCCCTTACTTTGTGATGTGTCATTTTTTTACAAGCTCTAACTATTATGAGAGTATATTAATATAGATAGATGAGGGGGAGAATGGAGATATGCTAAAAGACATGTTTAAAAGAAAAGAATTAAAATGTGTTTCATGTCAGAAAAAGATTCAATATGAAGAAGAGCTAGTTGCTTTTGTAAAGTTGCCAAAAGAAAGAAGTATATTAGTTGGTCCGTTTGATGTGTGTTTGGCGAAAACAGCACAAGAAATATATTGTAAATCGTGTTACGACAAAAAAGCATGACCCAAAGTAATTGAGGGGCATGCTTTTTTCATTGGTGTGCTTTTCCCTCAGATACGTTTTGGGTTAGACGATACCAAAGCCAAAGATCATTAATAATTGAAGCAAGATCGGCAATTTCTGAATTAAGCCTACAGGAAATTTCGAAATTCTCTTCGTTATTTAAGCAATGTTGTTTTTGATTAATATGACGTTCAAGCTCTTGTATACGATCAGGTATTTTTCCGCGAACTTGCTCCCATTTTAATAAAATAGAATGCTGCGCTTGTTCAGAGATGTCTTCCCATTTTTCTTGTATGTTCGGCAATTCAATCCCTAGATGTTCATTGTATATAAAATACTTTTTCATAGAAACCCCTCCATTTTCCTGCCTCTATTTTACATAAAAAAAGAAAGAAATTCGACGAAATTGTTTGAAAAAAATTTATGGATTCCCCTTGATTCATTTTATGAAAGGTGTTAAAGTTTGGATTATTATAAGAGAAAATGAATATTTATTCTTTAGGGGGATGCAAAATGGAGAAGAAAAAAGTTGTGTTAGCATATTCCGGAGGTCTTGATACTTCCGTTGCGATTAAATGGTTACAAGAAAAGAATTATGATATTATCGCGCTTTGCTTAGATCTAGGGGAAGGTAAAGACTTAGCATTTGTAAAAGAAAAAGCACTTTCAGTAGGTGCAATTAAATCATATATGATTGATGTTCAAGAAGAATATGCGAATGAATATGCATTGATAGCGATGCAAGCTCACACGTTATACGAAGGGAAATATCCTCTTGTCTCTGCATTATCTCGTCCGCTTATTGCAAAAAAATTAGTAGAAATTGCAGAGCAGGAAGGCGCAAGTGCAGTTGCACATGGATGTACAGGGAAAGGGAATGACCAAGTTCGTTTTGAAGTTTCTATTCAAGCGTTGAATCCATATTTAGAAGTTATTGCGCCCGTACGTGAATGGAAATGGTCACGGGAAGAAGAAATTGCATATGCAAAAGAAAATGATATACCGATTCCAATTAATTTAGATAGCCCGTTTTCAATCGATCAAAACTTATGGGGACGCAGCAACGAATGTGGAATTTTAGAAGATCCATGGGCAGCGCCGCCAGAAGACGCATACGAGATGACGTTGGCATTAGAAGATACACCGAATAAACCAGAGTTTGTAGAAATCGGATTTGAAGCAGGAGTACCGACGACTTTAAACGGCACTGCATATCCACTTTCAGAACTAATTAAAACGTTAAATGCACTTGCTGGCAAACATGGCGTGGGACGTATCGACCATGTAGAAAATCGCCTTGTCGGTATTAAATCTCGTGAAGTATATGAATGCCCAGCAGCAATGACATTAATAACAGCGCATAAAGAACTTGAAGATTTAACACTTGTGAAAGAGGTCGCTCATTTCAAACCGATGATTGAGCAAAAACTAACAGAATTAATTTATAACGGTTTATGGTTCTCACCTTTAAAACAAGCGCTCAATGCTTTCTTACAAGAAACGCAAAAAAATGTAACAGGTACAGTGCGTGTGAAATTATTTAAAGGTCATGCGATTGTAGAAGGGCGTAAATCTGAGTACTCTTTATACGATGAAAAATTAGCAACGTATACTGCCCAGGATGAATTTAATCATGATGCAGCAGTTGGTTTCATTTCATTATTCGGTTTACCTACAAAAGTATACAGCCAAGTGAATCAAAAGAAGGTGGAAGCGTGAGCAAACTTTGGGGCGGACGTTTTACAGAAGAAGCGGAAGCATGGGTAGAAGAATTCGGAGCTTCTATTTCCTTTGATAAGCAATTGGTTAGCCAAGATATAAAAGGGAGTATCGCACACGTAACGATGTTAGCAAAGCAAGGCATCGTTACGAAAGAAGAAGCAGAGAAAATAAAGATAGGGCTTCAGTATTTACTAGAGGAAGCGAAAGAAAATAAATTGGATTTCTCGGTAGAAGCTGAGGATATTCATTTAAATATTGAAAAGATGTTAATTGAAAGAATCGGTGAAGTAGGAGGGAAACTTCATACAGGCCGAAGCCGTAACGATCAAGTAGCGACAGATATGCACTTGTATTTAAAAGAAAAAGTAGAAGATATTATAAAAGCTACAAAACAATTGCAAACTGTTCTTGTTCATCAAGCGGAAAATAACATTGAAACAATTATGCCCGGCTATACGCACTTGCAACGTGCACAGCCGATTTCATTTGCGCATCATATTCTTGCTTACTTTTGGATGTTAGATCGCGATGTGAATCGTTATGAAGATTCGTTAAAGCGTATTAACATTTCACCATTAGGAGCAGGAGCACTAGCTGGTACAACATTCCCGATTGACCGAGAATATAGTGCGGAGCTTCTTGGATTTAATGGAATCTATGAAAATAGTTTAGATGCGGTAAGTGATCGTGATTTCATACTGGAGTTTTTAAGTAACTCATCTATGCTCATGATGCACTTATCACGCTTTTGCGAAGAACTTATTTTATGGAGTAGCCAAGAGTTTCAATTTATTGAAATGAGCGATCAATACGCAACAGGAAGCAGTATTATGCCGCAAAAGAAAAATCCGGATATGGCGGAACTTATTCGTGGTAAAACGGGCAGAGTATACGGTAATTTATTCAGTTTACTTACAGTAATGAAAGGATTGCCGCTCGCTTACAATAAAGACTTACAAGAAGATAAAGAAGGAATGTTTGATACAGTGAAAACAGTAGAAGGATGCCTTCATATTATGGCAGGCATGCTTGAAACGATGACTGTAAACAAAGAAAAAATGGGGCAAGCTGTGACGCAAGACTTCTCTAATGCAACAGAAATTGCTGATTATTTAGCAAGCAAGGGACTGCCGTTCCGTCAAGCTCATGAAATTGTTGGGAAACTAGTTCTTCATTGTACGCAAAAAGGAATCTATTTATTAGATGTACCACTTGAAACGTATAAAGAAATGAGTCCGTTATTTGAAGAAGATTTATATGAAGTTCTTTCACCTTATGCAGCTGTAAAGCGTCGTAACAGTGCTGGCGGGACAGGATTTGAGCAGATTGAAAAGGCTTTGGAGAAGGCGAAGGGGTTAACTAAAGAAGTTATTAGGAATTGAGTTGGAAAGTACGCCAGTCTGTGAAAGTCTGGCGTACTTTCTTTTTTACTAGTGTGTAAGTTATAGTATAGTGAAAAAACACAATTTAGGGGAAATTTATGAAAAAAATAGTATTTATCATTTTACTGTTAATTAGCTTAATTGCAAACGTGAAAGTATTTCTTTTGGACAAATATATGTTTGTTGGTGAACAAGAAAAGCGAGAAGAAGCGATTATCGCAACGATGTGGCACTTGCAAGAGAAAGGATATAAAGAAAGTGATATTTCATACATAAAACCGGCCTTTTATAGTAAAATCGGTTCTTACGGTATGAATGTACAGTTTAAAGATGAACCAAATGAATCGTATACATATAGAGTTTCGAAAGATGCTAAAACAAATAAAATAACTGTACACCAAGATAGCAATGAGCCAGGTGGTATGGGTGGGAAGCATCAAGAGCTTAAATAGATATAGGAGACTGCTGATAAGTAATATGAGCAGTCTTTTATATTTTTAGAAGGGAGTCGAGCATTTTATAGTTGTTCTTCATAATGCTAAAATGATGCTTCTCATGAATCGCTAATAGTTGGATAGATTGAATAAGGTTAGGATAGTGAGCAATTGGATCTAAAAATACGATATGTCCTGCAATATCTTCTTCTATATTTTGAACTAGTTTTTTTATTTCATCTGTTTCACGTGAAAGTAATTCTTCTAATTCGTTTACATTCATAGAGTAATAGACTTTTTTTGAAGGGATTAAAATCCAAGGAGCTTTCATTCCTTTTCCGTGTTTTTCTTTATATTCGGCATAAATGTCATGTATTTCAGTTGCAAATGGGATGTTTTTTCTTAGCTTGGCATAAGGGATAAGAGTGAAAGAGAATTTAATCGCTACTTTTAGCATCCTTGTGATTAAATATAAGTGATAAAAGTGTTCACCAATAGACCATTTTCCGTCCTCTTTCCTATACCATAGTTGTTCATATGAAAGTGAATAAAGCTTAGGAAGGAACTGGTTTCTTTGTACATGTAATGTGTGAAAATGTTTTGATATATTTTCAGATTGCATATTTTGATATCCCCCATGTTTTTTCCTAATTATAACATTTCCGTATGGATTTAATTAAGCCTAGAACAATATGCTCTAGGCTTAAATTTTCATCGATTAATCATACTTGTGTCGATCTTCCGTAATTCGAATGTATTCAATATCCATCAAATCTCGAAGCAATGCACCGTGGCTTAGTTCAACACCATGTTTTTCTTTAAAATGCTCGCGAATCGTATTTAACATTTCGAGTTCTGTATCATTCACATCTAAAATAATACGTTCATAATCATCCATGTAGCATCCTCCTTTTCTAAACACATATATTTTGTCCGTCTATTTCTAAAAAATGTATGTTAATGTAATGTTAGGAAATAAGAAAGGAATGGAAAATGAGACGTATTTATTTTGTAGGGTTAATTTTGTATACGCTAATTGTATTACACGCTGCATTCCCAAAAATATTTTCATTTGAGAATGTGGAAACAATACATATAGCAATATTTATCTTTACTTTATTTGTAGTAGATTGCTGTATTTCTGTATGGCTTTCTAGAAAAAAGAAAGTACAAGAAGTAAAAGATAAAAAAGAAATAGAACGGAAAAAGAGAAAACGTTCATTTTGGATGACAACGTATTGTTTTTCTTTAGTGATTGCTGCTGCATTTTTTAGTGAGCATATTCCACTAGAAAGATTGGATATTGAATTTTGGGCAATTGTATTTGCATGTTATTTTTTTATGCATTTTCTTCCTTATATGAAAGAAAGGCGAGGAGTAGAGGAAGATCCGATTGAAGAAGAAGTGAGAGAACAAGAGAGTAAGAGAATAGAAGAAGACATAAAGAAACTTGGCGAACAAAAGTGGTATTTAAAATCAAAAATTATATATGTTCTTTGCTTCATTACGCCGCCAATCGGTTATGTGTATGTTTTCTTACTTCGTAAAAAAATGACAGAAGATGCAAAGCAAACGTACTTAACTGTTGCGACGATAATGATGGCGCTATGGTCTTTGAAATTCCTTCCGCCGTATGTGTTGGCAGGTACCGTTGTTGTTGTAGCTTGTCTTGTATTTATAGTGAAGTTTGTGAAATGAAAAACACCAAGTCCATATGGACTTGGTGTTTTAATTATAAATTAAAGATCACCTTGCTCCTCATCACCACGAACAACAAGGACATCGCATTTCGCATAGCGAATAATATGTTCAGAGACGCTACCAATTAGGAAACGTTCTACAGCATTTAAACCAGTTGCACCACACATAATTAAATCCACTTTATTGTTTGGAGCGATTTCTTTTGAAATTTTAGATTTAGGATTACCAAATTCTAATACAGTTTCTACTTTTTCAAGACCAGCTTCAAGCGCAGTTTTTTTGTAGTCTTCTAATAAGTCTTCTGCAAATAGATTTGCACGTTCAGCAATTGCGCGGCTATAAGCCTCTACTGCTGAGTATGCTTTTACATCAACGATATGAGCAATTGTTAATGTTGCGTTGTTTCGTTTTGCAACTTGAATTGCTTTTTTAAAGGCTTTTTCTGCTTCTTTAGAACCGTCCACCGCAATTAAAATATTTGTATATGTATTATTCATAGTAAATTCCTCCCAATCATTTTTATTACCGTTTACAACTTTATTATAAAACAAATTTTGGTAATGTGCTTGTCGGAAACGTTACAGAATTTTGAAAACTTTTCCTTAATTCATTTTAGTTGTAATTGAAGCGAGAACTTGTTACATATGGAGTATAGCAATTTAAAAGGAGGCATGTTTGTGAGACACGCGCTCATTACAGCCGGTACGAAAGGTTTAGGAAAGCAAGTAACAGAAAAGTTATTGGATAAAGGATATTCAGTAACAGTAACATATCATAGCGATACAAGTGCTATGGAAACAATGAAAGAAACATATAAAAATATGGAAGAACGTCTACAGTTCGTGCAAGCTGATGTCACGAAAAAGGAAGATTTACATAAAATAGTAGAAGAAGCGATGAGTCGTTTTGGCAAAATTGACTTCTTAATTAATAATGCTGGTCCTTACGTATTTGAAAGGAAAAAATTAGTCGATTACGAAGAAGACGAATGGAATGAAATGATCCAGGGTAATTTAACAGCGGTGTTTCATTTATTAAAACTTGTCGTACCGATTATGAGAAACCAGCAATTTGGCCGTATTATTAACTATGGATTTCAAGGGGCAGATAGCGCGCCTGGATGGATTTATCGTTCAGCCTTTGCAGCTGCGAAAGTCGGACTTGTTTCTTTAACGAAAACAGTCGCATACGAAGAAGCTGAATACGGTATTACTGCGAATATGGTATGTCCTGGTGATATAATTGGTGAAATGAAAGAGGCAACGATTGAAGAAGCACGAAATCTGAAAGGTAGTAACACACCAATTGGTAGATCTGGAACAGGGGAAGATATCGCAAGAACCATTTCGTTTTTATGTGAGGACGATTCTGATATGATTACTGGCACGATTATTGAAGTAACAGGCGCTGTTGATGTTATTCATAGACATCGATAGAATTAAATAAAGTGAAGTTTCGAATAATTGGACAGTTTATCCTTTATACTGAGAGGTACGGATAATACTGTCCTTTCATGTAAGATTAAATCTATCGGAAAACTCGTATTATTTTTTGTCAAATATTGAGATATTATGTTAGAATATAAGAGCATAGAAAGCGCTTTAAAAAATGATTCAGGGGTCATTTCATAACTCAAGGGGGAACTAATAATGCGTATCGGTATTCCAACAGAAATTAAAAACAATGAAAACCGCGTGGCAATGACGCCAGCGGGAGCTGTACATTTAGTACAAAATGGTCATGAAGTTTTTGTTCAAAAAGGATCAGGTGTAGGATCAGGCTTTACAGATGAAGAATACGTGCAAGCTGGTGCGAAACTTGTTGAAACTGCTGAAGAAGCATGGAATCAAGATATGGTTATGAAGGTAAAAGAGCCAGTTGAAAGTGAATACGGTTATTTCCGCGAAGGTTTAATTTTATTCACATACTTACACTTAGCTCCAGAGCCAGAATTAACGAAAGCATTAATTGATAACAAAGTGGTATCAATTGCATACGAAACAGTACAATTAGACAATCGTTCTTTACCATTACTTGCACCTATGAGTGAAGTAGCTGGTCGTATGTCTGCGCAAATCGGTGCACAGTTCCTTGAGAAAAACAAAGGCGGTAAAGGTATTTTACTTGCAGGCGTTCCAGGGGTGAAACGCGGCAAAGTAACAATTATCGGCGGTGGTCAAGCTGGTACAAACGCAGCGAAGATTGCAGTAGGTTTAGGTGCAGATGTAACAATCATCGACTTAAGTGCAGAACGTCTTCGTCAATTAGATGACATTTTCGGAAACCAAGTAAAAACTTTAATGTCTAACCCGTATAACATTGCAGAAGCTGTAAGAGAATCTGATCTTGTAATCGGTGCAGTATTAATCCCAGGTGCAAAAGCGCCAAAACTTGTAACAGAAGAAATGATTCAATCGATGGAACCAGGTTCTGTCGTTGTAGATATCGCGATTGACCAAGGTGGTATTTTCGAAACAACTGACCGTATTACAACTCACGACAACCCAACTTACGAAAAATATGGTGTTGTTCATTATGCAGTTGCAAATATGCCAGGTGCGGTTCCACGTACATCAACTCTTGCATTAACAAACGTAACAGTACCATATGCAGTACAAATTGCTAACAAAGGCTACAAAGAAGCTTGCCTAGGCAACACTGCATTATTAAAAGGTATTAACACATTAGATGGCTACGTAACATTCGAAGCAGTTGCAGAAGCGCACAGCTTACAATACGCTGATGCAAAAGAGCTTCTTGAAAAAGCTCCTGCTTTATCATAATAGAAATAAAATAAAGACCTTTCCTTTGTAGGAAGGGTCTTTTTGTTTAAACTAATTATCTAATTTCTTCACAATTTTCAAGCCGAACATCATTGTGAAGAAAAGAATGCCGAACAAGTAATACAAGGCATACTCAACTCGTATCATCGAATTTTTGTCAGTGATATATAAAATAAATAGTATTGCAGAACCGATTAAATGAGAGAGACCGAAAATTTGTGCCATAAGTTTTAAACTCATCTTCTCGATTCTTTCATCCATTTCAGGTAATGGATATTTCTCGGAATCGTTCTTTTTTTTCTTAAAGAATATTCGTTTCACTACGAATAGTATTAAGGCTAAGAGTATGTATACGCCAGCGAATAGAAGGACAGAACTAATCTTTTCTTCATCATTATTATCGAAATAAAGAAAAGTTGAGCCTAACAATAAAATGGTAAGATGCGAAATGAACTCTTGATTAAAAGTATTTTTCATTCTTTTTCCTCCCCAGTTTTATCTAATTGAAATAAATCCTCCACTTTACAGCCGAAAAACTCACATAATTTCAATGCTAATTCTAAACTTGGGTTGTATTTATTCTTCTCGATAGCGATGAGGGATTGTCTAGTGATTTGAACAGAGGAAGCTAATTGCTCTTGGGTGATGTCTCTAACGACGCGGAATTGTTTTACTTTATTTTGTATCAAATATACAAAGTCTCCTTTTTGTAAATTTGTTACAGTTATTATATCCATTTTTAGGTAATAAGTAAATAAAACTTTACAAAAAGTAAACAAAACTTTACGTGAAATATGGCTTGTTGAGATGTATATTTTTATGATAATTTGGAATTAAATGAAAAATGAAAGTCGATAGAGGAGATTCAATGGGGAGCAAAAAGAGTAAGAAAAAGCAAGCTAAAAGACAAAAGTATATAAAGAAAAAACAGGAACAGAACATACCTCTTTCAAAAAAAGTAGTCATTATGATAGAAAAAACATTTCGGTATATTTGTATGTTCTTGTATGTGATTTTTTGCGTGTTTTTATGTGGGATGGTTAAAAATTTTGGTATAACCCCTAATGTTATTGAAGGTATTTTTGGCGTTACACTTGTTATGGTAGAAGGATTCTTATTCTTTATATTATTTGATAAAGTGTGGCCTAGTCATGAAAGTAAAAAAGATAGAAAAAGAAGAAAAAAATCTTCATCCGATTCAAGCTCATCAAGCGGATTTGGTGATTACAGTAGCAACGATTGTAGCAGTTCAAGTGATGGTGGAGGAGATTGCGGAGGTGGTGGAGACTAAATTAGTTTTTCAGAAGAACGACTAATGAAAGGGTGGGACGAAAGATGGAAACTGTGAATTTATTAGAATTAACAAAGGACATTCAAGAACAACATAAAAACTTTGTCGTTTCAAATGTAAATAGTCATTGCTTACGAATTGCTGTATTTACTGGTGAATATGATTGGCACTACCATTCTAATTCGGATGAATTATTCATTGTGTTAGAGGGAGAATTACTTATCGATTTTCAAGATAGAGAGACAGCAGTTTTAAAGCCGAATGATTCTATTTTAATTCCAGCAGGTACAATTCATAGGACGAGAGCATTGGAGAGAACGGTAAATCTTTGTTTTGAACATGTAGAGGCGGATACAGTAATTGTGGAGGGCGTATGAGAAGGTTACAGATTGAAGAATACGATAAAGTAATTCCTCTTTTAGAAGGGAACCACCGAACAACAACTTTTGCGTATGCAGTTTGTAATCAAAACATAAATGGTGAGATTTTGATAAATGAGAAGTTAACAGCAGGACTAATCGTCACCACTAATGGTATTTATTATTTGTTTGGTGACACTCGAGACCAAAGTTATAACGAAGATTTATTTTCGTATATAAAAACAGCCATTGAAAAAACAGAGAAACGATTTACACTGTTCACTTCGAGTGAAGAGTGGGAAATGATGATTGAAGAGTGCTTTAGTAATGCATTTCGGAAAATCCCACGAATGACATTTCAATTTCAAAGAGAAGTTTTTGAAGATAGAAAAATAGAATTAAACAAAAATACATATGAAATTAAGCGTATTGATAAAAGTGATATAGAACGAAGCAATGAATTTACAGAGGACTATTACAAAGAGTATTGGGGATCAAAAGAAGCATTTTTAAATGGTGGCTTTGGATTTTGTATAGAACAAGATGGGATGATTGTAGCTGAATGCGTCTCAATATTTAACGGGAATAGATTTGCTGAAATTGATATTGCAACACATGAAGCGCATCAAGGAAAAGGATTAGCTCAAGCTGTCGCAACACGTTTCATTGAACAGTGTATACAAAATCATATTACACCATGCTGGGATTGTAATGTAGATAACATTCCCTCGCAAAAATTAGCTAGTAAATTAAGCTTCCATAATCCAGTAGAATATGTTTTGTTTGTCCGCAAGAAAATGGGGGAATAAAAGATGAATGTAGAATTAACAAGATTCAAAGTTAAGCCAGGTAAAAGGCATCTTGTAGATGAATGGATGCAGCTTCTTAATGAAAATATGAAAGAAGTGCTTTTGACATTAAACGACGAAAAGATGTATGTAGAGACAATTTTTCGGGAAATAAGAGATGGAGAAGAGTACTTATATTGGTATTCTGTGCAAGGAGAAGGCGGTACTCATGTCGAAAATTCTCATCATGAAATTGATAAAAAGCATTTAGAGTTTTGGTATGAATGTATTGATGAAGAAGCACCGTCTGTCGATCTGAAGACGGAAGTCGTTATGATTCAAGATGTTGTGAAAGAAGCGATGAAATAATAGAGTAGTATTTTGTAAAGATAAACCATCCTCTTTTTTGGTGAAATATATTATTGGAGATGCTGTAAGATGCGAATTAGTCATAAATATATCACTCTCGATGAAATAGAGATAATCAGAGACTCATTAGATAAATTGCATGAATATCATAACAGTAAATCAAAATATTTTTCTGGTGATTATCCAAGAATGACATTTGAGGAACGTATTGAAGATTATAAAAAAAATTCAAAGTACGGAGAATATAGAATTGAACTATTGATTGAGTCAGAAACAGATAATATATTAGGCTTTTGTATAGCGTATAGTAAAAGCGTAAGTGGGAAGATTGAAGTTTTATTTGTTGATGAAAAATATCGAAGAAACGGATTCGGTTTGAAATTAATGAATAGTGCAGTGGAATGGTTTAAAGAAAAGCAAGTAGATGACATTGAATTAATAGTAGTGTACGGAAATGAAGCTGTATCGTTTTATCAAAAGCTGGGATTTTATCCACGTTCAATTATTATGACAACTAAATCATAAAGATATTATGAGAATATATCTTTTAAATGAGTGGAAGTTTTTATTTCGAAAAAATTGATTTGTATGTTGAAAAATTAAAATATATGTGAGAAGCACATTAAAATAGATGTGCTTTTTATTATGAAAATTTTTTTAGATTTGAAGGGAGTTATGCAAAAGTAACATAAGGTGTGAAAAATGATGTAACAATAAACTCAAAAGAGTTTCTGTACCAAATAAAGTCTTTAGCAAAAAAAATAGTGAAGGTATACCAAGTGATTATTTTGAACAATATTATAAAGAAATAAAAAACATCAAACCAAAAGACCTACCAATATATGGTGTAGTTGTAACAGGGAAAACAGAGGATTTACAAGGAGCACCATATATTAAGGCGGCTGTAAGAGGCGTAACAGTTGAGAAATATTGATTACAATTAATTAATGTGAATAATCAGAAAATTTATGTTATAATATGGGAAAAGGAGGCTTATATGAGGCAAATACATGGAGCAATTTATATTTACATAACAATGTTTTTCGTAGGAGCATCTTATGGATTAGGGCATGTGTATTCGCATCCTATATTAACTTTTTTAAGCGGAGCATGTATGGTGTTTGCGTTTCTTGTCCACCTTTTCTCAGTTTGGATCGTGAAATTTCAAATAAATATTAGTGAGATAGAAGAAGGCACTTTTTGAGTGGCCTTCTTTTTTAGTAATAATATTTATGAAGTTCTTGTAGTAATTTTTCAACTTCACGTTCAGTTTTTTTACATATAGACATTGTACGTAATTTGAAAAATAAGCTGCGCAAGAAAGATTTTATATTTCCGTATAGAAATTCATACGAGTCAATATGTAGTGTCGGTTTTTGAACTTGTAATTGAGCTACTAGATCACGAAGGGCTAATATGAGTATTTCTTCCTCCAAGCCATTTTGCAGCATTACGACAATCGGATAAACGAGACGCTCATCTTCTTCATATTTGTAATAAATGGAATGGACACAAACTTTGTTTAATAAAGTTTGTAGTATTTCTTCGTAATGTGAAGTTTCCAGTTTAGGATTATTAACAAGTGCCTCAAATGTATCGGAAGCATGAGCGATACTATGTGCCCAGCCTTGGTCTTGTACATACCCACGGAAATCCTGTTCTTTGTTCATATATAGAATTAATTTATCTTTTACATTTAAAATATCAGCCTGTGATAAGAAATTATGATTTGTATCAGCATCAATAATGAGTGCGATTAATAATGTTGTAAATGCACGGGTAAATACAGCATCGTCTTTATCCGAATGAATCTTATAAAATAAATATTTTTCACTGATGCTTTCTGATAATAGTTTCTGTAAGTGGGTGTGTGAAATATAGTCCTTCTTGATTAGATGATAAAAAGTAGAGTAAATGAGTTTGTCCCTTAAATAGCTATCAGTAACACCGATATGTTGAAGCATACTTGAACTTAAAGAATCAATATTGAGTGCACCATTGATTACGTAATTATTATCACGAATTTCTTCTAACTGTTGTTGTAACATGTAAACCTCCTATTTTAGAAAATTCTGTATATTAATAGTATAATGAGAGGAAGAAATAGACAAGAAATAAGTGCTTTTGGATGGGGGGACATTATGAAGAGAGCATTATTCTTTTTTATTAGTATTTTCTTTTTTGGAAGTTGTTCGATTTCGTATGTTACTTTTTCTAGCGAGAGCAAAAGTTGGACGGGGCAATATAAAGGTCATATTAAGGATGACAGTGAAGATGGAATGTTTACGTTTCAGTATAAGGGCGGAGATGGGAATACAGAATTTAAAAATTTAGAGATTGCTATTAATGAAGCGTTTAGTACAATGACAAAAACGTCAGAAAGTCATAAAGGGGCAAGGATTGAAATGAAATCATCTTGTGTAAGTTGTGCGCCTTTATCTAAAGGTGAACCGATAGAGGTTGTGATTAAATGGGATGATAAGTATGAAGAGAAGATGGTTTTAAAGCGGAAATAATAAAAAGGTAGCGATCACGCTACCTTTTTTATTATTTCACAAATTGTAATTCTTTCGGGAATTTCGTTAAGATTTCTGATCCGTCTTTTGTGATGTAAATATCATCTTCAATACGAACGCCGCCTACGTTTGGTACGTAAATACCTGGCTCGATTGTGAAGACCATACCTTCTTTTAATAGAGACTCATTGCCTTCTTTTACATCTGGATATTCGTGTACGCTAATTCCAAGTCCGTGACCAAGTCGGTGTGGGAAGAAGTCTCCATAACCTGCATCTGCGATAACAGAGCGAGCGGCGTTGTCAATTGTACCAAATGTAACGCCTGGTTTACATGCTTCAACTGCTTGTAGTTGTCCAGCAAGTACAGTGTTGTAAATGCGAGTTTGTTCTTCAGAAATATCACCAAATGCTACTGTACGCGTAATGTCAGAGCAATAACCTTCAATGATTACACCTAAATCAAATAGTACGAAATCGCCGCGTTTCATTTTGTTTGCACCTGGAATACCGTGTGGAAGAGCAGAGTTTGCACCTGCTAATACCATCGTATCGAATGACATTTTATGGATGCCTTTTGTTTTTAATTCATGCTCAATAATTGCTAATACTTCTAGCTCACTACGATTTTCTTTAATTGCATTTACACCAACTTCAACAGCATAATCTGCCATTTTAGCCGCTTCACGCAAAATAGAAAGTTCTTTTTCGTCTTTAATTAAGCGAAGTTCGCGAACTTTCTCTTCAGCTGATTTGAAAGCTGCATTTGGGAATAACTTTGTTAATTCTTCGTAACGTTCTACGTTTAAATGTTCTTTTTCAATTGCAACTGCATTTGCATCAATACCACGATCTTTAATTGCTTTTGCAATCATATCCCATGGTCTGTCCGTATCAGTAAATCCGATAATCTCATGTGCCCAGCCAGCGTTACGCGCTTGGCCTTCTTCCATTTTAGGACAAATTAAAATAGGCTCTTTTTCTTGGAATACGAACATACCAAGTAGTCTTTCATGTGGTTCACAGTGGAAGTTTGTCATGTAGAAAACGTTCGGTGTAGAAGTTAAGAACGCAGCTTCTACGTTTTTTTCTTTTAGCCATTGCATTAAATTTTCTAATCTAGCATTCATCGATTGGCACCCCCGAGATATTTAATTACAAATATAACTTTACATCGGAGGAAAGCGTTATGACAAGTAAATCGATGTTAGAAAAGACAGGGAATTGAGAAATCATGTAGAATAAAAAGTGAGAATGTGAATAGGGGAGGAATGTAATGATGAAAGTATCGTATCACGGGCATTCAGTTGTAAAGATTGAAACGAATGGAAAAGTTATTTTAATTGACCCATTTTTAACGGGAAATCCGAAAACAGATTTAAAGGCTGAAGATGTAAAAGTTGATGCGATTATTTTATCGCACGGACACGGTGATCATGTTGGGGATACAGTAGCGTTAGCAAAGAACAATAATGCGGTCGTTGTGGCACCGTTTGAATTAGCGACATTTTTAGGATGGCAAGGTGTAAATACACATCCAATGCATATTGGTGGTTCACATGAATTTGACTTTGGAAAGGTGAAATTTACTCAAGCATTCCACGGCTCTAGTTATATTGATGAAGAAAATAAGACGATTACTTATACAGGTATGCCAGCTGGTATTTTGTTTACAGCAGAGGAGAAAACGGTATATCATGCAGGAGATACTGCTTTATTCTCTGATATGAAGTTAATTGGGGAACTGAATAATATTGATTTAGCATTTTTACCAATTGGCGATAATTTCACAATGGGGCCAGAAGATGCTGTGTTAGCAGCAAAATGGATAGAGGCGAAAACAGTTGTACCGATGCATTACAATACGTTCCCAGTTATTGAACAAGATCCATATCAATTTGTAGAAAAGCTACAAAATTGTACAGGGAAAGTATTAGAAGCTGGAGAAAGTATTACACTATAAAAAAGAAACCCTTCATTTGAAATGACAAGTGAAGGGTTTTTTATGTGTATAGTACAGTTTTTAAAGTTTGTATTTGTTTAGCTGATTCTTCTCGTTTTGTACGTGGCTGTTCGGGTGTTTCATTCAACTCCATTGCAACTTTTTTTCCATCTACGAAAGCTAAAAATACAGCACCTACAACCTCTAAAAATTTTTTCATCATGTATTCGCTCCTTTGTTTCATTTCTTGTCTTAATTGTATATGGAATCGGGTGGACAAACTATCGAACGAGATGACAACAGCATTACATTGTTGTAATAGAATGACTGGTGGAATGTAAGGGGTATTTTGTTATAAAAAAAATGGTACAGGTATATAAAGAGAGAGTGTAACAGTTTTGAAAATATAGTATACTGAAAATACAACACATGAAGAATTTAGGGAAAAGAAAGTATGGTGAAACCATTTGGCTACCAAACATAATCAAATTTTAGAACATATTAATAGCCTGCCGGTAGGGCATAAAATTTCTGTGAGGCAAATTGCGAAAGATTTGAGTGTAAGTGAAGGGACAGCTTACCGTGCAATTAAAGACGCAGAAAATAAAGGGTATGTTAGTACAATTGAACGTGTCGGAACAATTCGAATTGAACAAAAGAAGAAAGAGAATATCGAAAAACTGACATATGCAGAAGTCGTTAACATTGTCGATGGTCAAGTACTTGGAGGCAGAGAAGGACTACATAAAACATTAAATAAATTCGTAATCGGGGCTATGAAATTAGAAGCGATGATGCGCTATACAGAAGCAGGGAATTTACTTATCATCGGTAACCGTACGAACGCACATCAATTAGCACTAGAAGCAGGGGCAGCAGTGTTAATTACGGGCGGATTTGATACGGAAGATCATGTGAAGAAATTAGCAGACGAATTAAAACTTCCAATTATTTCAAGTAGTTATGATACATTTACGGTCGCAACGTTAATTAACCGTGCAATTTATGATCAACTTATCAAGAAAGAAATTGTACTCGTTGAAGATATTTTAACGCCAATTGAAGAAACGTTATATTTAAAGCCAAATGATACAGTACAGCAATGGCATGCGTATAATGAAGAAACGATGCATGGACGTTATCCAATTGTTGATGAAAATAAAAAGGTGTTAGGTATTGTAACTTCAAAAGATATGATTGGTGTCGTGAAAGAAACACCAATTGATAAAGTGATGACAAAGCATCCAATTACGGTAAATGGAAAAATGTCTGTCGCAGCTGCAGCACGTATGATGGTGTGGGAAGGTATTGAGTTACTTCCTGTTGTGGAAGAAGGGAATAAATTGCAAGGGATCATTAGTCGCCAAGATGTACTTCAGGCGTTGCAAATGATTCAACGTCAACCGCAAGTTGGGGAAACAATTGATGACATTGTAACGAACCAATTTATGACGCCGAAAGAAGCGAAAAATGAGCATTTGTATCAATTTTCAGTGACGCCACAAATGACGAATTCAATCGGGACGTTATCTTACGGTGTATTCACAACAATTGTGACAGAAGCAACAAACCGTGTCATTCGTGCGCAGAAGAAGAGCGATTTAATTGTTGAAAACTTAACCATTTATTTCGTAAAGCCAGTTCAAATTGATAATGTTGTATCAGTTCATCCGAAAGTATTAGAAATTGGGCGTAAATTTGGTAAGATTGATGTAGAAGTGCATCATGAAGGTAATGTTGTCGGGAAAGCATTACTTATGGTGCAATTGATCGATAAATAAAAAGATGGAACAAATCGCTTTGGTTTGTTCCATCTTTTTTGTTTTATTGGGTTTGGAAGCTGTTGCTAAAGATGTGGAAGAGTTTTAGCGGGAAATATATATATAAGGAGAGATGATTTTATAATTAGAAAAAACAGAATATTAATCCGTTTAGAGTGTATACTATGATATAATTAGATTGTAAGATAATGGATGTCGGAAGGGGGATGCAATATGTCATCAGAATTACTCTTTTTTGGTGGTATCGCACTCTTTTATTTCCTTGTGATGATACCAATTCAATACTTATACTTACAAGGATTAAATGAAAAAAAGAAACGAACAGGATTATCTCAGCAAGAACTATACAAACAGATGTCTTTTGAAGAAGAACAATTACATTTTCACGTGCAAGGTAATCCCTTTAATATACCATCTGCGTTTGTTGCATATATGATTTTGAAAGTGAAGGGACGTAAAAAAGCATCACAATGTTGATGCTTTTTTACGTTGTTTTATAAGATTCGGCTTCCTTGACTGCTAATGGTAGAAAATGTTTATATTGGCGGAATCCATTAAATGTACTCGCGCTGCCAAGTAAAATAAACAAAACACCAACGATAATGCGTGCAGTTGAAAGTTCTAAAAAGAATTGGTTTATCCCAAAGAAGAGGACGAATAAGCCGAGTGCCATAGCGGATTTTCCAGAGAGCCAACCTTTCTCCATTGGACGGTTTGTACGAAAGAACTTTGTTTTGTAGAAGAGGTACAACACAAATGAGATGATAATACAAAAGACGAATATTGGCATAATACACGCTCCCATCGATTGGTATAAAAATAACAATTTAGAAAAAAAGAAAAATCTAAACTTTCTAATTTTTATTATAAAGCAATTGTTCGCATGTATGAAATGTTTTCCGTTATAATGGGGGATAAAGTAAAACTTTAATTAGTGTGGGGAGATCCCAAGTACTAATTATTAGCCCTCACCAATCGGGCTTTTACGTGCATTCAGGCTCCAAATTAATTTTGCCCCATTGTTTTTAATACTTTTGAGGTGGGAGTCTTACTACACGTTAATGCGGGATAAAATGAAGAAGTTGAATAAAAAGGAGATTATACATATGCATGAGCAAATTTTAGGAGCAATTAAAGAGTTTGATACAATTATTATTCATCGTCATGTACGTCCGGATCCGGATGCGTTAGGTTCTCAGTGCGGACTTGGTACAATTCTGCAAGAATCGTTTCCAGAGAAAAATATTTATATGGTTGGGTACAACGAGCCTTCTTTAGCATTTTTACGAGTAATGGATGATATTGAAGATAGTGTATATGAAGATGCACTTGTTTTCGTTTGTGATACAGCAAATCAAGAGCGTGTTTGTGATCAGCGTTATGCAAAAGGAAAGATGTTAATTAAAATTGATCATCATCCGAATGAAGACCCGTACGGAGATATTACATGGGTGGATACGACAGCAAGTTCTACAAGTGAAATGATTTATGAATTTTACAGTTATGGAAAAGATAAAGGATTAACGATTTCAAAGGAAGCAGCTCGCCTTATTTTAGCGGGTATTGTTGGAGATACAGGTCGTTTCTTATTCCCAAATACAACAGCGAAAACACTTCGTTACGTAAGTGAACTCGTTGACATGGATGTAAAATTCACAGATTTATACAATGAAATGTATAAAACGAAAGAAAAAATTGCTCGTTTAAACGGTTATATTTTACAAAACTTTACAATGGTAGAAGAAGGTGCAGCGTACATTAAATTAACGAAAGAGGTACTAGAAGAGTTTGATGTACTTTCTACTGAAGCATCTGGTGTTGTCGGGGCACTTGGTAATATTGATGGATTAAAGGCGTGGGTTCTATTTTTAGAGGAAGATGATGTTATTCGTGTTCGTCTTCGTTCAAAAGGACCAGTTATTAATAAGTTAGCAATGCAATATAATGGCGGAGGACATCCGATGGCTTCTGGTGCAAAAGCATCTTCTTGGGAAGAAGCAGATCGCCTGTTTGCTGATTTACGTGAGCTGTGTAGATAAAAATTGTATGTTGAACGAAAGAGAAGGAGAGGCACTGAAGCCCTCCTTTTTTTATTTTTCTTTCTCTATATCAATACTAATTTCAAGTACGGTATCAAAAGAGACTGTGTCTACTTTAAAGCGGTATATACGATCGTAATGTTTGTACGTTTTATTTTCGATGACTTTTTTGAGCAGGTCTTTATTTTTTGCGATGCTTTGAATGTTTTTCGTTAAAAGATGCTGGAGATCATTATGGATAGAAGTGGTCATGTTTTCAAGTGTAAGATTGTCTAAATCATATTTTTTTCGATTTATAATTTTTATTTTGATTTCTTGAATTGTTAAGAGCCGTTTATTTTCTGTGTTCAATTTCTCTTGGTCTTCGAGAAGGACGTGGAGTTTTGCTTCTTGTTTTTCGATAATTTCTTTTTGTTCTGCTATTTTACTAGTTTGTTCTTCTTGAAAAACACCGTATATGTACAAAAAAACAAACCAGCTCAAAACTCCTCCAACAGCAGCGCCAGCTAAAACTAAATACCACCTTTTGGCTGTATTGGCACTGGGTACTCTCATACATGTTCCTGTGTAAGCCATTTAATAATAATAAGACCAGTTTGCATACCGCCAGTTGCAAAAAAAATAAGGAGAATTTGTTTTACGATATCTTTCATATCTCCGCCAAAGAAGCTTCTTTCAAAGCTATAAAAGGTATCGAACGTTCCGCCAATTGCTGCAACGAGTGCCCAAATCCTTAAATTTTGGGCGAATTGATTAATATAAGTTAGAGTTGGTTTTCCGATGAGAAATGCACCAAATCCGCCTATTAATGAACCACCAAGTATAACTCCAAAGGCAATAAAATAACTAATAATAAGCAGAGAGAAAAAAGTATGTTCTCTTACATCCATCGTCATTCCCCTTTCTTCTTCATATATATGGACAAAGTATGAGAAGTATGTTTTGATTTCCGCTTTCCTCATCACCTATAATAAAAGTAGTCACATAGGTAAAGAGAGGGTACAACAGTGAAGTTTGTGCATTTACAATGTCAAACCGTTTTTAGTTTATTAAAAAGTGCTTGTAAAATTGATGAGCTTGTCATTCGGGCGAAAGAGCTTGGATTTTCATCGCTGGCCATTACAGATGAAAATGTTATGTATGGAGTTATTCCGTTTTATAAAGCATGCAAGAAAAATGGTATACAGCCTATTATCGGCTTAACAGCTTCTATTTTTAGTGAAGAAGAAGAAAGGTCTTATCCACTTGTCTTACTTGCTGAGAATGAAATAGGCTATCAAAATTTATTAAAGATCTCTAGCAGCATTATGACGAAGTCAAAAGAAGGTATCCCGAAGAAGTGGCTTGCTCATTATGCGAAAGGGTTAATTGCAATTTCACCAGGGAAAGACGGAGAGATTGAACAGCTATTATTAGAAGACAAAGAGAGTCAGGCTGAAGAAGTAGCTCATACGTATCAAAATATGTTCAGCAATTTTTATATAAGTTTGCAGCATCATGCAATTCAAGATGAACTGCTTTTACAAGAAAAACTGCCTGAATTTATTAATAAGGTAAACGTTCCAGTCGTTGCAACAAATGATGTTCGCTATATTAATCAAAGTGACGCACTTGTTCATGAATGTTTATTATCTGTTGAAGGCGGAACGAAAATGACTGATCCAGATAGACCGAGAATGAAAACGGATCAGTATTATTTAAAGTCATCGGATGAAATGGGAGCACTATTTTCTCATGCTGAGGAAGCGGTTCAAAATACAATAACAATCGCGGAACGTTGCCAAGTAGAAATTCCTTTCCATGTAAATCAATTACCGAAATTTCCTGTTCCATCTAACGAGACGAATGATACGTATTTGCGCCGTGTTTGTGAAGAAGGCTTGCAGAAACGCTATGGTACGCCGAAAGAAGCGCATATAGGACGTTTGGATCATGAATTAAATGTTATTTCTCGTATGGGATTTAGCGATTATTTCCTCATCGTATGGGACTTTATGAAATATGCACATGAAAATCATATTTTAACTGGGCCAGGCCGTGGATCGGCAGCTGGTTCACTCGTTTCTTACGTATTGGAAATTACAGATATTGATCCGATTGAATATGAATTATTATTTGAAAGGTTTTTAAACCCTGAACGTGTGACACTTCCAGATATTGATATTGATTTTCCAGATATAAGACGTGATGAGATGATTCGATATGTGAAAGATAAATATGGTCAGCTTCGTGTTGCTCAAATTGTAACGTTCGGAACTCTTGCAGCGAAAGCCGCAATTAGAGACATTGCTCGTGTAATGGGGCTCCTGCCAAGAGATATTGACATATTTTCAAAACTTATCCCATCAAAGCTTGGTATAACGTTAAGAGATGCATATGAGGAATCGCAATCGCTCCGTGAGTTTATACAAGGGAATCTGTTACATGAGCGTGTGTTTGAAATTGCAAAACGTGTAGAGGGATTACCGCGTCATACGTCTATTCATGCAGCTGGCGTTATTATGAGCCAAGAACCGTTAACGGGAAGTGTAGCGATTCAAGAAGGGCATAACGATGTTTATGTTACGCAATATCCAGCTGATGCATTAGAAGAACTTGGATTGCTCAAGATGGACTTTTTAGGCTTACGTAATTTAACGTTACTTGAAAATATTATAAAATTTATTGTTGAAAAAACTGGGAAACAAATTGATATAAGAAATTTACCTCTGCAAGATGAAAAGACGTTTCAATTGTTAGGAAGAGGGGATACAACAGGTGTATTCCAGCTTGAATCAGGTGGTATGCGAAATGTACTTCGTGGGTTAAAACCGAATGAATTTGAAGACATAGTCGCTGTTAACTCGTTATACAGACCAGGACCGATGGAACAAATTCCAACCTTTATTGAATCGAAGCATGGGAAAAGACGAATTGAATATTTACATCCGGATTTAAAGCCGATTTTAGAAAGAACATACGGCGTAATTGTATACCAAGAACAAATTATGCAAATCGCATCGAAGTTAGCTGGATTTTCGCTTGGAGAAGCAGATTTGCTGCGCCGTGCAGTGAGTAAAAAAAATCGTGATATTTTAGATCAAGAACGTAAGCATTTTGTTCAAGGTTGTTTGGAAAACGGATACGATGAGACATCTTCAGAACAAATTTATGATTTAATTGTAAGATTTGCGAATTACGGTTTTAACCGAAGTCACGCTGTAGCTTACAGTATGATCGGATATCAGCTTGCATATTTAAAAGCAAATTATACGCTGGAATTTATGACTGCGTTATTATCAAGTGCAATTGGAAATGAAGATAAGATTGTGCAGTATGTACGAGAAACGAAGCGGAAAGGTTTTCACGTTTTACCGCCGTCTCTTCAGAGAAGTGGTTACAACTTCCAAATAGAAGGAAATGCGATTCGATATAGTTTACTTTCGATTCGGAATATCGGAATGGCTACCGTGACGGCATTACTCGAAGAACGAGAGGAAAAAATGTTCGAAGATTTATTTGAGTTTTGTCTTCGTATGCCATCAAAATTTGTAACAGAGCGAAATTTAGAAGCGTTTGTCTGGTCTGGTTGTTTTGACGGTTTTGGTGTTTCGAGGACGACGTTATGGAGAAGTCTTAAAGGAGCGTTGGAGTATGCAAATCTTGCACGTGATTTTGATTTAGGGGATGCTGTTCCGAAATCAAAATACGTACAAGGAGAAGAGCTATCCTTTATTGAACAGTTAAATAAAGAGAAGGAAGCACTCGGTTTTTATTTATCTAGTTATCCGACAGCGCAGTATGCGGAACTAGGAAAAGAATTAGAAATTCCATCTCTTGCTCAGGCGATGCGACATAAGAAAAAAGTACAAAGAGCGATCGTATATATAACAAGTGTGAAAGTTATTCGTACGAAAAAGTTGCAAAAGATGGCGTTTATTACATTCTGTGATCAAAATGATGAAATGGAAGCCGTTATTTTTCCAGAAACGTATATACATTTTTCGGACAGGTTACAAGAAGGTGCAATCGTTTTAGTTGATGGTACGATCGAGCAAAGAAATCATAAGTTGCAATGGATCGTGAATGGACTATATCCGCTAGAAGAAATGGATGTTTATGAAGGAATGAAAGAAGCATCTGTTTACGTGAAATTGCCGTCTCAATATGAAAAAAAGCTTGTAAATCAAGTTACAAAAATATTGTTTGATTATTCAGGTTTTACGAAAGTACTAATTTATTATGAAAAGGAACATAAAATGGTACAATTATCTCGAAGTTTATCGATTCATCCAAGTGAAGAATGTCTAGGAGCACTTCGTGAAATTGTCGGTGACGAAAATGTCGTTGTGAAAATATAATGGACAATTTCCCTACACTTCGATTATTATAGTAGTAGTGTTCGTGGTCAGACCACTTGGAGAAATTGATATCAGCAAGCATAATTTGAGGAGAGTGGATAGTTTGTCAACACTTCGTGAAGAAGCACTTCACATGCATAAAGTGCATCAAGGAAAATTAGAAACTGTATCAAAAGTAAAAGTAGAAAATGCAAAAGATTTAAGTCTTGCATATTCTCCAGGGGTTGCAGAGCCTTGTAAAGAAATTTATGACGATAAAAGTAAGGTATATGAATATACAATGAAGGGAAATATGGTAGCAGTTGTGACAGATGGAACGGCTGTACTTGGTCTTGGTAACATTGGACCTGAAGCATCTCTTCCAGTAATGGAAGGTAAAGCTGTATTATTCAAGAGCTTTGCTGGTGTAGATGCATTCCCGATTGCCTTAAATACAAACGATGTAGATAAAATTGTTGAAACTGTAAAATTAATGGAGCCAACTTTTGGCGGTGTAAACTTAGAAGATATCGCAGCGCCAAACTGCTTCGTTATTGAAGAACGTTTGAAAAAAGAGACAAACATTCCAATATTCCATGATGATCAACACGGAACAGCTATCGTAACAGTAGCAGGCCTTGTGAACGCGCTGAAGTTAGTTGGAAAGAAAATGTCTGACATTAAAGTTGTCGCAAATGGTGCAGGTGCAGCAGGTATTGCAATCATTAAACTTTTATATCGCTATGGTGTACGTGACGTTATTATGTGTGACCGTAAAGGTGCAATCTATGAAGGTCGTCCTGTCGGTATGAATCCGGTGAAAGATGAAGTTGCAAAATATACAAATAAGAGTCGTATAGAAGGTTCTTTAGCTGACGTTTTACAAGGTGCGGACGTATTCATTGGTGTATCTGCAGCAGGTGCATTAACTGAAGAGATGGTTCGTACAATGAATGACGATGCAATTATTTTTGCAATGGCGAATCCGGTTCCAGAAATTATGCCAGAATTGGCAAAAGCAGCGGGCGCAGCTGTTGTTGGAACAGGTCGTTCTGACTTCCCGAACCAAGTAAATAATGTACTAGCGTTCCCAGGGATTTTCCGCGGTGCACTTGATGTACATGCGACACAAATTAATGAAGAAATGAAGATGGCAGCTGTACAGGCCATTGCAGAGCTTGTATCAGAGGATGAGTTGAATGCAGATCATATCATTCCAGCACCATTTGACGCGCGTGTAGCGCCTCAAGTAGCGGCTTACGTTGCGAAAGCAGCAATGGAGACAGGAGTAGCTCGCCGTCAAGTAGATCCAAATGAAGTCGCTGAGAAAACAAAACAATTAGCGCTGATTGGTAAAGAATAAGCGAGGAATTTCCATTGACATCATCAAATACAAAAGTATATCTCGAAATTGTAAAAAAAATCCGTTCCATTATGGAAGAGGATTGTTTAGTAGCAGGGGATCGTTTGCCATCTGAGCGTGAGTTAAGTTCACGCTTAAATGTTGGACGTTCCTCTGTAAGAGAAGCATTACGTGCGTTAGAACTGGTAGGATTAATTGAAACGAGACGTGGTGAGGGAACGTTTATTCGAAACTTTTACGATAACGGTCTTGTACAATTAATTGCTCCGTTCTTGCTGCAAGATGAGAAAACAATTCGTGATTTATTACAAACAAAACGATTGCTTGAGAAAGATATGATTCGACTTGTATGTAATTTACCGAAAGAAACGTTTTCTGAAGTACTAAGTAAATTACACCAAGTGCTTGAAGAAAATGAAAGCTCAATTCCGGTGCTTCATCAAACGTTCTTTAAAACACTTATTGAACAATTCAATAATTATTTACTCTATCGCATTTGGATGATCGTAAATGATTACGTTGCAACTCTTTCTTGTGAAGTTTCAGGAGATTCTATCGAAATGTATAGAAAGCTTTATGCTACTTTGGAAGTGAAACAAGAAAATGATGCATTAAAAATTTACGATGAATTAGTAGAGAATATACAGTTTCACTCGTAATGTATAAAATTTGTCGAAATGACCATGACACGTTATGACAAACATTCTACCGCATAGCGGTTAAAGTTAAACGTAAAGAGAGAGGTTATTAGACAGATTGAGAAGATAAGGCTAACATCAAACATTGGTGTTAGCCCCATTTTCTTCTTACGCTAACCTTAGCTCTCAATGAAGGGGGTCAAATTGTGCTAAGAGATTTATTCGTGAAAAAGAAAAAGTACGCTGCAATACCTTCAGAACAAGTACGAAAAGATGTACCAGATGGCGTTATGACAAAATGTCCGAAATGTAAAAAAATCATGTATACGAAAGAGCTTCTTAAAAATTTAAAAGTATGCGTGAATTGTGGATATCATCATCCGATGAATGCATGGGAACGCCTTGATAGTATATTGGACGAAGGTTCATTTCGTGAGTATGACAAAGAGATGGTTTCACTAAATCCACTTGAGTTTCCGGGATATGAAGAGAAACTAGAAAACGATCGTAAGAAGACTAAATTGAATGAAGCGGTTGTAACTGGTGAAGGAACAATTGATGACATGCTTGTTGTTGTTGCAGTAATGGATTCTCGTTTTCGAATGGGCAGCATGGGCTCTGTTGTAGGAGAGAAAATTGCCCGTGCGGTTGAAAAGGCATACGACTTACAAGTTCCATTTATTATCTTTACTGCTTCGGGTGGTGCTCGTATGCAAGAAGGGATATTAAGTTTAATGCAAATGGCAAAAACAAGCGTAGCTTTGAAAAAGCATAGTAATGCAGGAGGGTTATTTATTTCTGTTATGACTCACCCAACGACGGGCGGGGTTTCAGCGAGTTTCGCTTCACTTGGTGATTACAATCTTGCAGAGCCAGGTGCACTTATCGGATTTGCTGGTAGACGCGTAATTGAACAAACAGTGCGTGAGAAACTACCGGAAGATTTCCAAACGGCAGAATTTTTACTAGAGCACGGTCAATTAGATGCGGTGGTGCATCGTGATGATATGAGAGAATCACTCCGTAAGATTTTAGAAGTTCATCAAGGGGGGGAAATGGCTGTATGGCAGAGCTAGAATTTGAGAAACCAGTTGTTGAGCTAAGAAATAAGATTCGTGAACTGAAAGACTATACGAAAAACAGCCAGATGGACTTCAGTGAGGAGATTCGTATTTTGGAAGACAAGCTAGAAAAACTAGAGGAAGATATATACGGCAATATGAAAGTATGGGACCGTGTTCAAATTGCTCGTCATGCAGAACGACCGACAACGCTCGATTATATTGAGCACTTATTTACTAATTTTTTTGAATGTCATGGAGATCGCCTATTTGGCGACGATGCAGCGATTGTCGGCGGCATTGCGAAATATAAGGGGATGCCCGTAACTGTAATTGGGCACCAACGCGGAAAAGATACGAAAGAAAATATTCGTCGTAATTTTGGGATGCCTCATCCAGAAGGATATCGAAAAGCACTGCGTCTAATGAAACAAGCGGAAAAGTTTAATCGTCCCATTATTTGTTTCATCGATACGAAGGGAGCTTATCCTGGTAAAGCAGCTGAAGAACGTGGACAAAGTGAGGCAATTGCCCGTAATTTATTTGAAATGGCGGGTTTAACTGTACCTGTTATTTGTATCGTTATCGGTGAAGGTGGTAGCGGTGGTGCGTTAGGTCTTGGAGTAGGAGATTACATTCATATGCTGGAAAATTCCACTTATTCTGTTATTACACCAGAGGGTGCGGCGGCGATTCTTTGGAAAGATGCTGGTAAAGCAAAAGAAGCTGCAGAAGCGATGAAAATTACAGCATTAGATTTGAAAGAATTAGGTGTAATTGACGAAATTATTCCAGAGGCAAAAGGCGGAGCACATCGTAATGTTTTGAAACAATCAGAAAATATAGATTTAATGCTTAAGAAAACTTTTGAACAATTAAGCGGAATTTCGAAAGATGAATTAATCGAAAAACGTTATGAAAAATATATGAAAATTGGGCAAGTTTCGTTTTCAAACGCTTCCATTGGGATAAAATAAGAAAAGCGTGCGTTCCTCTTCGCGAATGCACGTTTTTATTATGAAAAGACACATCTTCTCCATTGTGTTTTTGTATTTTTTCGTGTTATTTTATTATAAGGCAAATAATCTTTATGAGGTGAGTACAAATGAAACGTATTGGTGTATTAACAAGTGGTGGAGATTCACCTGGTATGAATGCTGCCATTCGTGCAGTTGTTCGTAAAGCGATTTTCCATGATATTGAAGTATATGGTATTTACCATGGATACGCTGGTTTAATTTCTGGTCATATTGAAAAATTAGAACTTGGTTCTGTTGGCGATATTATCCACCGTGGTGGTACAAAATTATATACAGCAAGATGTCCTGAGTTTAAAGACCCAGAAGTACGACTAAAAGGAATCGAGCAATTAAAGAAACATGGTATTGAAGGACTTGTCGTTATTGGTGGAGATGGTTCGTACCAAGGCGCAAAAAAATTAACTGAGCAAGGATTCCCATGTGTAGGTGTACCAGGTACAATCGACAATGATATCCCTGGAACAGACTTCACAATTGGTTTTGATACAGCTTTAAATACTGTTATTGATGCAATTGATAAAATCCGTGATACAGCTACATCTCATGAACGTACATATGTTATCGAAGTAATGGGACGTCACGCTGGAGATATCGCATTATGGGCTGGTTTAGCTGATGGTGCAGAAACTATCTTAATTCCAGAAGAAAAGTATGACATGGAAGATGTTATCGCTCGTCTGAAACGCGGTAGTGAACGTGGTAAAAAGCACAGTATTATCGTTGTAGCTGAAGGTGTTGGAAGTGCAATTGACATCGGTAAGCACATTGAAGAAGCAACAAGCTTTGATACTCGTGTAACTGTATTAGGTCACGTACAACGTGGTGGATCACCAAGTGCACAAGACCGTGTATTAGCTAGTCGTCTTGGCGCAAGAGCAGTTGAATTATTAATTGCTGGTAATGGCGGACGTTGTGTTGGTATTCAAAATAATAAACTTGTTGATCATGACATTATCGAAGCGTTAGCTCAAAAGCATACAATCGATAAAGATATGTATCAATTATCTAAAGAATTATCTATCTAATTGGCTTAATGCCTTGTATTTGGGAACGGTTTCATAATTTTCGGAGGTGCAATATGCGTAAAACTAAAATTGTATGTACTATAGGTCCTGCTAGTGAAAGTATTGAGAAATTAGAGCAATTAATGGAAGCGGGTATGAACGTTGCTCGTTTAAACTTCTCTCATGGTAGCCATGAAGAGCATGGAGCTCGTATTAAAAATATTCGTGAAGCTTCAAAGAAAACTGGTAAAACAGTTGGTATCTTACTTGATACAAAAGGTCCAGAAATCCGTACACATGACTTCGTAGACGGACAAGCTGAGCTTGTAACAGGTGCAGAAGTAATTCTTTCTACTGAACAAGTATTAGGAACTGCAGAGAAGTTCTCTGTATCTTATGCTGGTCTTTATGATGATGTTGATCCAGGTTCTCGTATTCTAATCGATGACGGTCTTATCGAACTAGAAGTAATCGAGAAAGCTGACGGAAACATCCGTACAAAAGTATTAAACAGCGGAACTGTAAAAAATAAAAAAGGTGTTAACGTACCAAACGTAAGCATTAAGCTTCCTGGTATCACTGAAAAAGACGTGCAAGATATCGTTTTCGGTATCGAGCAAAAAGTTGATTTCATCGCAGCATCTTTCGTACGTAAAGCATCTGACGTATTAGAAATTCGTGAATTATTAGAAGGGCATAACGCTCAATACATCCAAATTATACCAAAAATCGAAAACCAAGAAGGTATCGACAACATCGATTCAATCTTAGAAGTTTCTGACGGTTTAATGGTTGCTCGTGGTGATATGGGTGTAGAAATTCCACCAGAAGAAGTACCATTAGTACAAAAACGTCTAATCAAAAAATGTAACGTATTAGGCAAACCAGTTATTACTGCAACACAAATGTTAGATTCTATGCAACGTAACCCACGTCCAACTCGTGCGGAAGCAAGTGACGTAGCAAACGCAATCTTCGATGGCACAGATGCAATCATGCTTTCTGGTGAAACTGCAGCGGGTCAATACCCAGTAGAATCAGTAACAATGATGGCGAACATTGCAGTACGTGTTGAAAAATCATTACAATACGAAGATATGTTCAAAAAACGCATTAAAGAGTTCACTCCAACAATTACAGATGCAATTAGCCAATCTGTTGCGCATACAGCACTTGCTCTTGATGTAGCTGCAATCGTAGCTCCAACAGAAAGTGGACATACTGCGAAAATGATCTCTAAATACCGTCCGAAATCTCCAATCGTAGCTGTGACATCTGACGAGCAAGTAGGACGTCGTCTTGCACTTGTTTGGGGTGTTCAAGCATTTATGTCTGAGAAACGTGCAGCTTCTACTGACGAAATGTTAGATACAGCAATTCAAACAGGTATGGATGCGGGTCTAATCGGACTTGGAGATACTGTAGTAATCACTGCTGGTGTACCAGTTGCTGAAACTGGTACAACAAACTTAATGAAAATCCACGTTGTTGGTGAAAAAGTTGCTAAAGGGCAAGGAATCGGTCGTAAATCTGCAAAAGGTAAAGTAGTTGTAGCGAAAACAGCTGCTGAAGCTGTAGCGAACGTAAACAAAGGTGATATCCTTGTTACGACAAGCACTGATAAAGATATGATTCCTGCAATTGAAAAAGCTGCTGCTCTAGTTGTAGAAGAAGGCGGTCTAACAAGCCATGCAGCTGTTGTAGGTGTATCAATCGGTATTCCTGTTATCGTTGGTGTAAACGGCGTAACAACAACTTTAAAAAATGGCCAAGAAGTAACAGTTGATGCAGCACGCGGAATTGTTTATAATGGACATGCGGAAGTGCTATAAGAAGTAATACGGAGAGAAGGATCGGAGTCCTTCTCTTTTTTTTTACACAAAAAAGGATAGAGATAGCTTTAAATACCTGAAATCGCTTTGAAAAACGTTTATTATAATGTTTAGCGGGAAGAGGGTTATTTGTCCTTTGTGAAGCTTGTATGAGCGTTTTAAGGGGCTTATAAGGGGGTTTGCAAGGGTGATAATTTCAAACCTTTTAAATGAAATATGAAGGAGTGCGAGCTATGAAGTGGTTACTGTTCTTGCTTATTTTAGTGCCGGCGATTGAGATTACGGTGTTAATAGGATCGAGTCATGTAATAGGTTTATGGTCTACGTTCGCTATGATTGTATTTACGGGTATTGTAGGTGTATATTTGGCGAAACGACAAGGGTTTAAAGTACTTAGAGAGATTCAATTTAGGTTAAATAGAGGAGAAATGCCGGGTGATGCGGTTCTAGATGGTATTTTTATATTCGTAGGAGGTATTCTTTTAGTACTGCCTGGATATGTGACGGATATAATAGGTTTTATCTTTGTTGTTCCTATAACGAGGGCTTTATTGAAGCCGGCTGTTATGAAGTGGATTGATTGGAAATTTAGAAAGAGAACTACTATTATTGTTCAGAAATAACGCGTAGATTATAGCGATCTACGCGTTATTTTTTTATTTGCTATTTATAGTCAATTGTTAGCTTCCTGCTCGGGTTGGATTTTTGTTAGTTATTAAACGATAGGATGCAGAGGGTTCTTGTGAATGAAAAGTGTTACATTAGGATGATGTTTTTTGCTTGTAGTAAGATTCGACTAGTGAGCAGAAGTTAGACAGGAGAAGAAAAATTACTGATTAAAGGGTTCATCTGCCTCGTTTTGTATATTTATTCGTTTACATAAAAAGTAATAAATGTAAGTAATAATTATAAAATATATAGAATAAAAATGTATTTTCGTCCTAAAATATGCGTTTTTATGCAAAAAAATAAGAGGATTATCCTTTTTTAGGAAATTCTCTTATAGATGTAGGTAGTACAAAAAAGTACAGTGAGTAATCAGTGGGAATTTCCCACTGATTACAGTTGATTTTTTATTGTGTATGAATTAGGAAATATTATTTTGATGGTGAACCCTTAATGAATTTCCATAAGTCGTGGAATACATGAGCTTTGTGTAATGTATTAAGTAGTACTAATATGACTGGACCGATGATTAATCCTAAAAAACCAAAGAGCTTAAAGCCGACAAATAGAGCGATGAGTGTCGCTAATGGATCTAGTCCAATATTAGATGAAAGTACTTTTGGCTCCATGATTTGTCTTTGGACAATCACGACGATGTATAGGATGAGAAGACCGATGGCGAATGCAGTATCGCCTGTGAAAAATACGTATATAACCCAAGGAACGAATACGGCTCCAGTTCCTAAATACGGGAGTAAATCTACAACCCCTGTAATAATCGCGATAGTAATTGCGTATGGCACGCGTAATATTAAAAGGCCGATTAGTACAATGATAGTTGTCATAGATACGAGTGTAAGTTGCGCTTTAACAAAACCAAACAAAGCTTTTCTTAAATCGACAAAAATAGTTTTTCCGTATCCATGCAAACGATTAGGTAGAAGTTTTCTTACTTTATGAGCAAGACGGTGCCAATCGTAACTAATGAAGAAGGTGGCTAATAAGACGAAGACAAGGACAGTTAAAGTTGTTGGTAATGCACTAATGAAATTTGTTAACCCACTTATAATGGCGGTTAAAAGTTCTTTCATTTGTGTCGTTGCTTCGGTGCCTAAGTTTTGAATGTTTTGTGTAATAGTGTATCGCTGTGGTTCTCCGAGATGATTAAATTTAGAGATTAAATCATCATAGAGAGGCATAATATGATTAAGTGCAAATTGTTGGGCGAATGCAACGATATCTGGAAACTTAACTGTAACAATTTGTAGTAAGTACGTTGTGGCAGATATTGCTTCAGTTACAAGGTATGTAACAAGTCCAACGATAGCTCCGAATACGAGAATTAAGCTAACGAGTACCGCTAATGCGCGAGGGAATTGTAGTTTTTGATTAAGGAAATTGACGACAGGATTAATCAAATAAGCGAATGCAAAAGCGATAATAAAAGGGTAGATAAGACCTGACATGTACAGCAATGCATAGAACCCAACTACCGTTGCTACAATGACAAATATGAGTCGTAATATCATATATAGTAAGTTTCGGTTCAAAGATGTATACCTCCCATTCCAATTTGGATTATCCTAATTCGTTCAACTTATAACTAGTGAGATTCACTGATCAAAGTTTCACTTTATGTTATAGTGGAATGATGGATTTTTCCTGCTTTTTCAATATATGAGTGACCGGAAAAGCTTGGTGTTGATGCTTCTACTATATGGTAAAAACTTCATTTTCTCTTCTTTTTATTTTACCTGTTTCTTAATAGAAAAGAAAGGAGAGACGGCCGTTTCTAAAAATGTATACATGCTTAAATTTTTGATGGTTAGAGTTTCAGTTTGTCATTTTAAAATATGAAAAAAATGAAGTGGTTATTGTTGCATATACATCGATATAGCATGTATAACGATAAGTTTAAAGGTATTTTTGTTTGGAAGCGAGTTCATTATTTTCAGAAAGGAAGTGAAAACATGATTAGTCAGTCAACGTTATTTTTATTCATACTACTTATTATAGGACTTATTGCTAAAAACCAATCGCTTACTGTAGCTATTGGAGTGTTATTCTTATTGAAATTTACGTTTTTAGGAGATAAAGTCTTTCCTTATCTACAAACGAAAGGGATTAACCTTGGTGTAACAGTCATTACAATAGCAGTGCTCGTACCAATTGCGACAGGAGAAATAGGCTTTAAACAACTCGGAGAAGCAGCGAAATCGTATTATGCATGGATTGCTTTAGCCTCAGGTGTGGCGGTCGCTTTGTTAGCGAAAGGCGGCGTACAATTATTGACGACGGACCCACATATTACAACCGCACTTGTTTTTGGGACAATTATAGCTGTAGCTTTATTTAATGGAGTCGCTGTAGGTCCATTAATTGGGGCTGGAATTGCCTATGCAGTTATGAGTATTATACAGATGTTTAAATAAGGAATTTTATAGTAATATAAAATTTTTGAATTCTTTCTGTTCACAAAAGTCAGATAATTGTTTATAATAGGATTAGAAACTTTGAAAAGTTACATAACAGCAGAGACTTTACACCAGATAAAATAAAAACAACATAAAACAATTTTATAATGATATTGTTTTATGTTGTTTTTATCATAAACTCTTCGGAATTCATTTTCCTCACTAACTTGTTGTTCTGAGCGTGAGGATTCGGGGAGACATTCACGCTCATGCTTTCCATTTAAGCAATGGACAATAAGAGGGGAACATCGCAATAAATTTGCATGAACGTGCATTTTGCTTGCCTAAAGAGTGAACGAGCGTTCATAATTTATAAGGGGAGCAAATAGATATAAGGAGCAAGGTTGGGAGAATTTTCAGGAAAAGGAGAGAATGTCATGACTGTTATTCGAGGTTTAGAAGGGGTAGTAGCAACAACATCATCTGTGAGCTCTATTATTGATGATACATTAACTTATGTTGGGTATAATATTGATGATTTAGCTGAGAATGCTACGTTCGAAGAAGTAGTGTACTTATTATGGCACCGCAAGCTTCCTAACGAAAAAGAACTAGCGGAATTTAGTGGAACAGTATCTGAATACTATAAAGTACCAGGTGAGATTTTAACATATTTGAAACAAGTAGATTTAAAAATCGCGCACCCGATGTCGGTTTTACGAACTGCGATTTCCATGCTATCATTATATGATGATAGCGCTGAAATAATGGATGGAAAGTCTAATTATTTGAAAGCGGTTAAATTACAGGCTCAAGTCGGAACTTTAATTGCGGCTTATGCAAGAATTCGCAAAGGTTTAGATGTTGTTGAGCCAAGAAAAGATCTATCATTAGCTGCAAACTTCTTGTACATGTTAAATGATCGTGAGCCAAATGAAGTTGAAATTGAGGCTTTTGATAAGGCACTTGTACTTCATGCCGATCATGAGTTAAACGCTTCTACATTTACTGCACGTGTTTGCGTAGCTACACTTTCAGATGTGTATTCTGGTATTACAGCAGCAATCGGTGCATTAAAAGGTCCTCTTCACGGTGGGGCAAATGAAAATGTAATGAAGATGTTAACTGAAATTGGCGAAGAAGAAAATGTAGAATCATATATTCATAATGCTCTTCAAAATAAAGTGAAAATTATGGGATTTGGTCATCGCGTATATGAGCATGGTGATCCACGCGCGAAACACTTACGCGAAATGTCTAAGAGATTATGCGTGCTTTTAGGAGAAGATAAATGGTATAATATGTCTATCAAAATTGAAGACATTGTAACAAAAGAAAAAGGTCTTCCACCAAATGTTGATTTCTATTCAGCTTCTGTATACCATTGTTTAGGAATTGACCATGACTTATTTACACCTATCTTTGCAATTAGCCGTATGTCAGGCTGGTTAGCTCATATTCTAGAACAATATGAAAACAACCGTTTAATCCGTCCGCGTGCTGATTATGATGGACCGACACATCAAGTGTACGTTCCGCTAGCGCAACGATAAGCGAAAAACACTATTTTGATAGTGAAAATACGCTTTCAAAAGTCTGATTTTTTTGGGAAGATGTAATGATTAGAATATTTAAATTTGAATAACGGTTTGAACTGAGGGGTTATTCCCTCAGTTTCATACATATGAAATTTCAAACATGGGGGTTATCACATTGACGACAGGTGAAAAAATTACTGTAACTAATGGTGTTATGAATGTACCAAACAATCCGATTATTCCATTTATCGAAGGAGATGGAATTGGTCCTGATATTTGGGCTGCAGCATCTCGCGTAATAGAAGCAGCAGTTGAAAAAGCTTATGATGGTGAGAAGAAAATCGTTTGGAAAGAAGTGCTTGCAGGGGAAAAAGCATTCAACCAAACAGGCGAGTGGTTACCAGAAGAGACTTTAAATTTAATTCGTGAATATTTAATCGCAATTAAAGGTCCACTTACAACTCCAGTTGGTGGTGGTATTCGTTCTCTAAACGTTGCGCTTCGTCAAGAATTAGATTTATATGTATGTCTACGTCCAGTTCGCTATTTTGAAGGTGTTCCTTCACCTGTAAAACGTCCGGAAGATACTGATATGGTTATTTTCCGTGAAAATACAGAAGACATTTACGCTGGAATTGAATATGCACAAGGTTCTCCAGAAGCAGAAAAAGTTCTTGCTTTCTTAAAAGAAGCAATGGGTGTTAATAAAATCCGCTTCCCAGAAACATCAGGGATTGGTATTAAACCAATTTCAGAGGAAGGGACAAAGCGTCTTGTTCGCGCTGCAATTCAATATGCAATTAACGAAAAACGCTCTTCTGTTACATTAGTTCATAAAGGAAACATTATGAAATTTACAGAAGGTGCTTTCAAAAACTGGGGTTACGAAGTAGCGGAACAAGAATTCGGCGACAAAGTATTTACTTGGGCTGAATATGATCGCATTGTTGAAAAAGATGGAAAAGATGCAGCGAATAAAGCGATGGCAGACGCAGAAGTGGCTGGGAAAATCATCGTAAAAGATTCTATTGCAGATATCTTCTTACAACAAATTTTAACTCGTCCACGTGAGTTTGATGTTGTTGCAACAATGAACTTAAACGGAGACTACATCTCTGATGCACTTGCTGCACAAGTAGGTGGAATTGGTATTGCACCTGGTGCAAACATTAACTATGTGACTGGACATGCTATCTTTGAAGCTACACATGGTACAGCTCCAAAATATGCAGGTTTAGATAAAGTAAACCCATCTTCAGTTCTTCTTTCTGGTGTATTATTATTAGAGCACTTAGGATGGAACGAAGCTGCGAATTTAGTAACTGATTCAGTTGAGAAAACAATTGAATCAAAAGTAGTAACTTATGATTTCGCACGCTTAATGGAAGGTGCAACAGAAGTGAAATGTTCTGAGTTCGCTAATGAACTTATTAAAAACATGGATGTAGCGATAATCAAAAACGCATAATTAAAGCGGGGGGTAAATTATGACAATCAAACGCAAGAAAGTTTCAGTCATCGGTGCAGGATTTACAGGAGCAACAACAGCATTCTTATTAGGACAAAAAGAACTTGCAGATGTTGTATTAGTGGACATTCCACAGCTGGAAAATCCAACAAAAGGGAAAGCGTTAGATATGTTAGAAGCGAGCCCAGTACAAGGTTTTGATGCTAACATTATTGGTACATCTGATTACGCAGATACTGCTGATTCTGACGTTGTCGTTATTACAGCAGGTATTGCGCGTAAGCCTGGTATGAGCCGTGATGACTTAGTAGCAACAAACTCTAAAATTATGAAAAGTATTACGCGCGACATTGCAAAACATTCACCAAATGCGATTATTCTTGTATTAACAAATCCAGTTGATGCAATGACATATTCTGTATTTAAAGAAGCAGGATTCCCGAAAGAGCGTGTTATCGGTCAATCGGGTGTATTAGATACAGCTCGTTTCCGTACATTTATTTCACAAGAGTTAAACCTTTCTGTGAAAGACATTACAGGATTTGTTCTTGGTGGACATGGTGACGATATGGTACCTCTTGTACGCTATTCCTATGCAGGTGGCATTCCGTTAGAAACATTAATTCCAAAAGAGCGTTTAGAAGCAATCGTAGAACGTACACGTAAAGGTGGCGGTGAGATTGTAGGCTTATTAGGAAACGGTAGTGCATATTACGCACCAGCAGCTTCTTTAGTTGAAATGACAGAAGCGATCTTGAAAGATCAACGCCGTGTATTACCAGCTATTGCGTACCTTGAAGGTGAATATGGTTATAGTGACCTTTACTTAGGGGTACCAGTAATTCTAGGTGGTAACGGAATTGAAAAAATTATTGAATTAGAACTTCTTGCAGATGAGAAAGAAGCGTTAGATCGCTCTGTAGAATCTGTACGTAACGTTATGAAAGTTCTTGTTTAATAATTAAATATAAGTGGAAAAAGATTCGGGGCCCCGAATCTTTTTCTACTATATATTGAAATGTTTTTTTGAAATAATATGAAAACGCTATCATTTGGTGTATCCTATAATGAAACTATAGACTTATACTATACATTGCCCTCATCACAGTAAATTTCGGATAAGGTATCGCTTTTAGTAGGATAATAAGGTGAAAAAATCGGAGGGGGTTGTAACATGTTAAAGAAAAAAGTTCAAATTGGTCGTAGAATGGATGAAATTACAGTAGGAGAGAAATTATCTATCACTGAAAAAATTGAGGATAAAGATTTGTTATTGTACTTAGGGTTAACGAATGATGCCAATCCATTATATATTCAGCATGATTACGCATCCCAAACTCCGTATGAAAAGCCGATTGTCCCAAGCATTATGCTAACGGGACTGATTACAACGGCGGTTACGAAATATTTACCAGGTCCAGGCAGTCATATTACTAGGAAGGACCTTACGTTCGTGAAACATGTTCACCATTATGAAACGTTACAAATCCACTTTGAAGTTGTGGCTGTTTCAGAGGAGGAACATACAATTGATATGCTTGTATTTGCTCATGATGAAAAAGGAGAAACTGTTGTAAAAGGTTCATTAACAGTAACACCACCTTTTAAATCTGTTTCCATTATGGAAAAAGCATTAGATAATTTTTAAAAAATGAAAGTTAGAATGATATAAAAGTAGCGTTAGTCATATTCTTATTAAGGGTATGCTAGCGCTACTTTTTGTTTGGAAAGGGTGATATAACTGTGAAATGGGAGAGGGAAGACATTATTTTTGAAACGATAAGAGAAGCTGAAGTATGGGCCGATTCAATCGCGAATGAAATGTACGGGAAAGTATTTGATGGATATGAAACACCAGATTATAAAATAGCGTATGCTCTTTCGTTTTTCCTAGCGCAAAATCGAGAGTTTATAGTTCATACGGAAAAAGAGTTTAAAAAAGATAGATGCATCTATAAAGTTTGGATAGCGACCGGATAGAGGGAATGAAGTTACGATTGCTTTTATTTTCCGAAACTCTAGTACAAACGAGCTCCATAAATAGACAATTATATTGAGGGAGACCTTGTTTTCTAGTATGATGAGAATAACGGGGAAAATACTAGGATGAAGAAGGTTTCAAGTCTATAACTTGGAGGAAAAGAATGAACAATCGTATTTTAGTAGTTGATGATGAGGAATTTATCTTAACTTTAATTGAATTTAATTTACAACAAGCTGGGTTTGAAGTTATTACAGCAATGGATGGAGAAATGGCGCTTCAAAAAGCGACTACAGAACGCCCAGATTTAATTATATTAGATTTAATGCTTCCAAAAATGGATGGTATGGAAGTTTGTAAAGAATTACGATTGCAGCGTATTATGACGCCGATTTTAATGTTAACAGCAAAAGATGATGAATTTGATAAGGTGCTAGGTCTTGAGCTTGGGGCTGATGATTATATGACGAAGCCATTTAGTCCAAGGGAAGTTGTTGCTCGTGTGAAGGCGATTTTGCGCCGTACGAAATTACAGCAGGAAGAACAAGTTTCAGAATCGCCAGATGAAGAGAGCATCAAAATTGGAGAGCTTAAAATTTTACCGGAGTTTTATGAAGCGTACTTCCAAGGAAGGAAACTGGAATTAACACCGAAAGAATTTGAGTTACTTGTTTATCTTGCGAAAAATAAAAGTCGTGTATTAACTCGTGACCAATTATTAAGTGCTGTATGGAATTATGATTTTGCCGGTGATACAAGAATTGTTGATGTCCATATTAGCCATTTGCGCGATAAAATTGAACAAAATACGAAAAAACCGACGTACATTAAAACGATACGTGGTTTAGGTTATAAATTAGAGGAGCCAAAAGTGGATGAATAAGTTTCGTTCCAGGCTTCTTTTTACATTTGTTTCTCTTATCGTTTTTATTTTAGTTGGACTAGGTGTATTATTAGAAACTGTATTTGAAAACTACTATATAGATCATGCTAAAGAGAGAATGATAAAAGAGACACAGTATGTTGCGGTATTAGCAGAAGAGCAAGGGTTTGATGCTGTTTTAAAAAAGCCTTATGTATTTGAAAAGTTAGAAGAAAAAATACCAGCTTCTATTATATTTGTTGATGAAAAAAAGAAAGTTCAATATAGCGGAGGGCAACCATCTGCATTTAATCAAGAGATGATTAAAGAACTTTCTTCTGAAGCAGCAAAACAACGAAGTAAAGTGATTACGCAAGAAACAGATCAAAAGAATGAATTTTATCATGCGGTGTTCGTTCAAGATCTAGCAGGAAAACAAGGATATATTTTGGTGAAAAGTACAATTGAGCCATTGAAAGACGTACATCAAAAAACGTGGGGATTATTAATTATAGGATTTGTTATCGCTTGTCTCGTAGTCGTATTTTTAGGTATGAAAATTACGGGGCAATATATTAGGCCGATTGAATCGGTTACGAAAGTTGCCATTGAATTAGCGAAGGGAAATTATAAAGCACGCGCTTATGAAAGTCATTCGGATGAAACAGGGATGCTGAGTAAAGCGATTAATATTTTAGCTCGTAATTTACAAGAGATGACTCTTGAGCAGGAAATGCAACAGGATCGTCTGCATACGTTAATTGAAAATATGGGAAGTGGAATGATTTTAATTGATAGCCGCGGTTATATAAACCTTGTAAACCGTTCTTATAAGGAAACTTTCCACGTAACAGATGAAGAATATTTAGATCGCTTATATTATGAATCATTTCACCATACAGAAATTATTGAGCTTGTGGAAGAAATCTTTATGACAGAAGTGAAAGTGCGTAAACAAATGTTATTGCCGCTTGGAATTGAGCGAAAGCATTTTGAAGTATATGGAGCGCCGATTATCGGGACGAACCATGAATGGAAAGGTATTGTTCTTGTGTTCCATGACATAACAGAGTTAAAGAAATTAGAACAAATGAGAAAAGACTTTTTAGCGAATGTTTCTCATGAACTAAAGACGCCAATTACTTCTATTAAAGGTTTTTCAGAAACGCTCTTGGATGGGGCTATGGATAATAAAAAATTCTGCGAACATTTCTTACATATTATTTTAAAAGAAAGTGAACGCATGCAAGGATTAATTGAAGATTTATTAGACTTGTCAAAGATCGAGCAACAAGGGTTTAAACTAAATATGGGGACCGTTGATATGAAGGAACTTCTTGAAGATATTCATATGGTGCTTGATAATAAAGCGGGAGAAAAAGAAATCTCTTTACAAGTGAATGCATTGAAACGAGTTTCCGTTATTGGAGATCCAGGCCGCTTGAAACAAATCTTTATTAATTTAATTAATAACGCGATTGTATACACACCGGCTGGAGGCGTTGTTTCTGTTGAATTGGCAGAAGATAAATATAATGCTTATATAAAAGTATCTGATACTGGAATTGGTATTAGTAAAGAGGAAATTCCGCGTATTTTTGAACGCTTTTACCGAGTGGATAAAGCAAGAAGTAGAAATACGGGTGGAACGGGTCTTGGTTTATCAATTGTAAAACATTTAGTTGAAGCGCATCAAGGTACGATTACGGTGGATAGTGAGGTTGGGGAAGGAACAACATTTACAGTTGTTTTACCAAAATCAGCTACTGAAAAATAGGATGAAGGATATTTACAATATATTAACAATGGCTTAATTAAATATTAATAAAGCTCTGTTAATATAATATATGAAAACCCCTTCATCCAAGGAGTAATTTTGGACGAGAGTAGTTATGCTATTCTCGTCACTTCCCTTTATGCCAATGTAAGTCTGTTTATATATGATAGAAAAAAACCGTTATTTTTCTTCTCTCTATTAGTCATGTTAATATAGAGAGAGGACAGGAACGGTTTTTTTCTGTGGGAAAAATCGTTTCAAATATGTATGGGGAGGTTTGTAGTTTGGAAAAAAAAGTCGTATTAGTAGATGGTAATAATATCGCGTATCGTGCTTTCTTTGCACTACCGCTTTTAAATAACGACAAAGGTATACATACGAACGCAATTTATGGTTTTACAATGATGTTAATGAGGATACTAGAGGAAGAAAAACCGACGCATATGCTTGTGGCATTTGATGCGGGGAAAACAACATTCCGTCATAAAACGTATAGTGATTACAAGGGAGGGCGTCAAAAGACTCCACCTGAGTTATCAGAGCAATTCCCGTTTATTCGTGAGGTGCTTGATGCATTCAATGTACCGCGTTATGAGCTGGAAAATTATGAAGCGGATGACATTATGGGAACGTTAGCGAAAGAAGCGAGTGAGCAAGGGTTTCATGTTAAAGTTATTTCAGGAGATAAAGATTTACTGCAACTTGTTTCAGATAATACACTCGTATGTATTCCTCGCAAAGGGATTACGGAAGTAGATGAATATACGAAAGAAGCTTTATTTGAGAAATATAGCTTATCACCAAAGCAAATTATCGATATGAAAGGTTTAATGGGAGACCAATCGGATAACATTCCAGGTGTACCAGGTGTTGGTGAGAAGACCGCCATTAAATTATTAACGCAATTTGAAACGGTAGAAGCAGTATATGAAAACTTAGATCAAGTGAGTGGAAAGAAATTAAAAGAAAAGTTAGAAGCGAATAAAGAACAAGCTCTTATGAGTAAAGAACTTGCGACTATTATTACAGACGCACCGATTACTGTGCATGTAGATGATATGGAATATAAAGGGTATGAACCAAGCGATTTGATTCCAATGTTCGAGAATTTAGGATTTACATCCCTTTTAAATAAGTTAGGTGTTACGCCGGAGGAAACGGCTCCAGCTGAATTAGATGATATTACATTTGATATTGTAGAAGAAGTTACAGAAGAAATGCTTCAGCAAGATAGTGCGCTTATTGTTGAAGTGCAAGAAGATAATTATCATAAAGCCGATATTCAAGGTTTTGGTATTCAAAATGAAAATGGTTGTTACTTCATTCCAGCCGATGTTGCTCTTAAATCGGATGCTTTTAAAGAGTGGCTTGCAAATGGAGAAATGAGAAAACATACATTTGATGCGAAGCGTGCTATCGTTGCCCTCAAGTGGAAAGGTGTAGATATTCAAGGAATTGACTTTGATTTATTAATCGCTGCTTATTTACTTGATCCAGCTGATACGGATAAAGATTTCCGTACTGTAGCGAAAATGAAAGAAACGCATGCCGTAAAATCAGATGAAGAAGTTTACGGAAAAGGTGCGAAGCGTGCTGTTCCGGAGCTAGAGGTAGTAGCGGAGCATATAGCTCGTAAAGTGCATGTATTATATGATGTAAAGCAAACGTTCTTAGAAGAATTAAAAAAGAACGAGCAATATGAATTATTTACGGAATTAGAATTACCACTTGCACGTGTATTAGCTGATATGGAAGTGAAAGGTGTAAAAGTTGATACGGAGCGTCTTCGTAATATGGGAGAAGAACTTGCAGGTAGATTAAAGGAAATGGAACAGGAAATTTATAAGCTTGCGGGAACAGAATTTAATATTAATTCACCGAAGCAACTTGGGGTTATTCTGTTTGAGAATTTAAATTTACCAGTTATTAAAAAGACGAAAACAGGTTATTCTACGTCGGCGGATGTATTAGATAAACTTATGGATCGTCATGAAATTATTCCAAATATTTTACATTACCGTCAATTAGGAAAGCTAAATTCAACGTACATTGAAGGTTTATTGAAAGTTGTACATGAAGATTCATCTAAAATCCATACTCGTTTTAATCAAGTGTTAACGCAAACAGGTCGATTAAGTTCAACAGATCCGAACTTACAAAATATCCCGATTCGATTAGAAGAAGGAAGAAAGATTCGTCAGGCATTCGTTCCATCAGAAGAAGGATGGATCATGTACGCGGCTGATTATTCACAAATCGAACTTCGTGTGCTTGCTCATATTGCAAATGATCCAGGGTTAGTTGAAGCGTTCCAACATGACATGGATATTCATACGAAAACAGCTATGGATGTATTTGGTGTTGGGAAAGATGAAGTAACATCTAACATGAGACGACAAGCAAAAGCTGTTAACTTCGGAATTGTGTATGGTATTAGTGATTATGGTCTTTCGCAAAACTTAGGAATTACAAGAAAAGCAGCAGCGGAATTTATTGAAAAGTATTTAGAAAGTTTCCCTGGTGTACAAGAATACATGGATGAAATCGTAAAAGATGCGAAACAAAAAGGATATGTGGTTACATTATTAAATCGTCGCCGTTACATTCCGGAAATTACGAGTCGTAATTTCAATTTACGTAGCTTTGCTGAGCGTACAGCTATGAATACACCAATTCAAGGTAGTGCGGCTGATATTATTAAAAAAGCGATGATTATTATGGCAGATCGTCTAGAAGAAGAAGGATTACAAGCACGTCTTCTTCTGCAAGTACACGATGAATTGATATTTGAAGCACCAAAAGAAGAAATTGAAAAATTAGAGAAGCTTGTACCTGAAGTAATGGAGCATGCAATTGAACTAGCCGTTCCATTGAAAGTTGATTATTCTTACGGTCCAACTTGGTACGATGCGAAATAAGGACGTGATGAAATGCCGGAATTACCAGAGGTTGAAAACGTTAGACGGACGCTTGAAAATCTTGTAACAGGAAAAACGATTGAAGATGTCGTTATTACTTATCCCAAAATAGTAAAACGACCGGATGATGCAGAAATTTTTAAAGAAATGCTAAGAGGCGAGACAATTGAAAATATAAAGCGAAGAGGAAAGTTTTTGCTTTTATATGTAACGAATTATGTCATTGTTTCACATTTGCGCATGGAAGGTAAGTTTTTACTTCATCAAGAGGATGAGCCGATTGATAAACATACGCACGTCCGTTTCTTATTTACAGATGGAACTGAATTACATTATAAAGATGTGAGGAAGTTTGGTACGATGCATCTCTTTAAGAAAGGTGAAGAGTTGAATCAAATGCCTCTTGCTGACTTAGGCCCGGAGCCATTTGATGCTGAATTGACACCGCAGTATTTACAAGAAAGATTGCAAAAAACAAATCGTAAAATAAAAGTCGTATTATTAGATCAGCGTCTTTTAGTAGGGCTTGGAAATATATATGTAGATGAAGTGTTATTCCGTTCTCAAATTCACCCAGAACGAGAAGCTGCATCTTTAACAGAAGAAGAAATAGAAAGAATTTACGAGGCGATTGTTACAACGCTGGGCGAAGCTGTTAAGCGAGGCGGAAGTACAATTAGAACGTATATTAATTCACAAGGACAAATTGGTTCGTTCCAGGAACTTCTAAATGTATATGGGAAAAAAGGAGAACCGTGTGTGACTTGCGGTACGCTATTAGAAAAAACGGTTGTTGGCGGAAGGGGAACACATTACTGCCCAATTTGCCAACCTAGAATATAGAAAAGGGATAACATCGGATAGGCATTTGTCATATACATAGAGCAGAGCTATGTATAAGGGAGGAGCTTACCGATGTACCTTTATTTATCTCTTATTTTATTAGCTTTTACATTAAGCTTAGATAGCTGTAGTGTAGGGCTAACATACGGGTTAAGGAGCGTAAGAATTCCACTAAGATCAATTATAATTATCGGGATCTGTTCAGCAGCTGTAATGCTCGTTTCCATGGGAATTGGACATATGATCGCGAAAATATTTTCACCTGTTATCGCAACGCGTATCGGCGGATTTGTTCTTATTGGAATAGGTATTTGGGTATTATATCAATTTTTTCGAAGTGATAAAAAAGAAGAACCGAAGCAAGAGGAGAAGGTTTGGAAACTAGAAATTGCTTCGCTAGGGTTAGTGATTCAAATTTTGCGGAAGCCGACTGTTGCGGATTTTGATAAATCAGGAACTATCTCTGCAGGAGAAGCGCTACTTCTCGGTATCGCTCTTTCTATAGATTCGTTTGGTGCTGGAATTGGTGCATCTTTATTAGGTTATGCACCCGCGATGATGGCGGCATTAGTCGCGATTATGAGTTCTTTATTTTTATTTATTGGAATGAAGCTCGGTACGATTTTATCAAATATGAAATGGTTACAAAAATTTACATTCCTGCCTGGGGTATTACTCATTATTATTGGAATTTGGAAAATGTAAGTATGGGCGTGGAACATTAGTTTCGCGCCTTTAATATTGTGAGGAGGATTATTATGACAGTAGTAATTGGATTAACAGGAGGCATTGCAAGCGGAAAAAGTACGGTATCAGAAATGTTTCGTGAAATGAGTATACCGGTTATTGATGCAGATATTATTGCGCGAGAAGTTGTAGAACGAGGAAAACCGGCATATAACAAAATTGTAGAGGTGTTCGGAACGGAAGTGTTACAAAAAGATGGAGAGCTTGATCGACCAAAGCTTGGGAGTGTCGTTTTTTATAATGAAGAAAAACGATTGCAGTTAAACGAAATTGTTCATCCTGCAGTGCGTGAAGAAATGAATGCACAAAAGGAGATGTACATAAAAGAAGGTATGCAAGCGGTTGTGTTAGATATCCCCCTTTTGTTTGAAAGTAAATTAACAAATCTCGTTGATCGTGTTTTAGTTGTAGCAGTCACACCGAATACGCAATTGGAACGTTTAATGAAACGAAATAACTTTTCAGAAGAAGAAGCAACGGCTCGTATTCAATCTCAAATGCCATTAGAAGAAAAAGTAAAGAAGGCAGATGAGGTGATTTATAATGATGGCACAATTACTGGAACGAAAACACAATTAGCTTCTATTTTGAAAGAATGGAACATTATTGATTAAAAAATTGTGAAATTAATGAAAATGCTTAGTGACATATCTCCTTTTTGTGTTATACTATTATTGGGATTGGAGATAAATAGTATAACGCATTCAAGGGGGATAACATATTATGACTCGTGTGGCAATTAATGGATTTGGACGTATCGGGAGAATGGTATTTCGTCAAGCAATAAAAGAAAGCGCATTCAAAATTGTAGCGATCAATGCAAGCTATCCATCAGAAACGTTAGCGCATTTAATTAAATATGATACAGTTCATGGAAAGTTTGACGGAACAGTGGAAGCATTTGAAGATCACTTACTAGTTGATGGGAAAATGATTCGCCTTTTAAACAACCGCGATCCAAAGGAGTTGCCTTGGAAAGATCTAGGTGTTGAAGTTGTAATTGAAGCAACTGGTAAATTTAACTCGAAAGAAAAAGCAATTCTTCATGTTGAAGCTGGAGCGAAAAAAGTTATTTTAACAGCACCTGGTAAAAATGAAGATGTAACAATCGTAGTTGGTGTGAACGAAGACCAATTAGATATTACAAAACATACTGTTATTTCAAATGCATCTTGTACAACAAACTGTTTAGCGCCTGTTGTAAAGGTGTTAGATGAGCAGTTCGGAATTGAAAACGGTTTAATGACAACTGTTCACGCTTATACAAATGACCAAAAAAATATTGATAACCCACATAAAGATTTAAGAAGAGCGCGTGCTTGCGGACAGTCTATCATTCCAACAACGACGGGTGCTGCAAAAGCGCTAGCAAAAGTTCTTCCACACTTAAACGGAAAACTTCATGGTATGGCACTTCGTGTACCAACACCAAACGTGTCTCTTGTTGATTTAGTAGTAGACGTAAAACGTGATGTAACAGTTGAAGATATTAATGAAGCATTCAAAACTGTTGCAAACGGTGCGTTAAAAGGAATTGTAGAATTCAGCGAAGAGCCTTTAGTGTCTATCGACTTTAATACAAATACACACTCAGCTATTATTGATGGTTTATCTACAATAGTAATGGGTGATCGTAAAGTGAAAGTGCTTGCTTGGTATGATAACGAGTGGGGCTACTCTCGTCGTGTTGTAGATCTTGTAACGTTAGTTGTTGATGAATTAGCAAAACAAGAAAATGTGCAACATATTTAAGTGAAATAGAGAGAGGGCAAGTAAATATTTGCCCTCTTTTTTTATTTTTTTCTGAAAAGGGAAAAAATTATATGAATATATTTTCAAATAGTGGACATACCACGAAACGTTGGGATTACTGTATTCGTGAATCATTAATTTTTTTTAGGGAAAAGTAAAGAGGAAAATATGACAGAAAATCGAAAAAACTGTTGTTGCAAAATGAAAATAAACAAAGTATACTAACACTCGTAAACTTAAGAGCTGAGGTACGTAGTCACTACTTAAAGGGTTAGGACCTCTCTGGACTAACTTTCCCCCGTGGTAGTGGAGCAAGCCAAATTGCAAATTAGTTTTCAATTCGAACAGTTAGAATAAATTTACAAGGGGGAACTGTAGAATGGATACTATGGATACGATGGGTCGTCACGTGATTGCTGAACTTTGGGATTGCGATTTCGACAAGCTTAATGACATGCCGTATATTGAACAATTATTTGTGGATGCAGCACTAAGAGCTGGTGCTGAGGTACGTGAGGTTGCTTTTCATAAATTTGCACCACAAGGTGTAAGTGGAGTAGTAATTATCTCGGAATCACATTTAACAATTCATAGCTTTCCGGAGCACGGTTACGCAAGTATTGATGTTTATACTTGTGGGGATCGTATTGATCCAAATGTTGCTGCAGAATATATTGCAGAAGGTTTAAACGCGAAAACGCGTGAGAGCATCGAGCTTCCTCGAGGCACTGGTAGCTTCGAAATTAAGCAGAGAGAAACAAAAGCTCTTTAAAAAAGAACATAATTGATTTAAAATGTAAAGAGGTGTATAATGCACCTCTTTTTTAGTTTATATAAAATAGGATCATGATATGTAATAACTTAGAGTGGTCATTATAGAAGAATGAGTTATATAATATTGTATATATATTTTCACATGTAGGTGAGTAGCGAAAGAATAAAGATTATAGTGTAAAGGAGTGAATGAATTGCGTTGTCCATCCTGTTTTCATAATGGAACAAGAGTGTTAGATTCGCGTCCGGTAGACGAGGGGCGCTCTATTCGAAGAAGAAGAGAGTGTGAAAGTTGTTTAAGTCGCTTTACGACCTTTGAAAGAGTAGAAGAATCACCTCTTATCGTTGTTAAAAAAGAAGGAACACGAGAAGAGTTTAATAAAGAGAAAATTTTACGCGGTTTAATTAAAGCGTGTGAAAAAAGACCTGTATCTTTAAGGCAGTTAGAGGAAGTAACACAAAGTGTGGAGCGTGAACTTCGTAACTTAGGTATATCAGAAGTGAAAAGTGATATGATTGGTGAAATTGTTATGGAAGAACTTCGTGATATTGATGATGTTGCTTACGTACGTTTTGCTTCTGTGTATCGTCAATTTAAAGATTTAAATGTATTTATTGAAGAATTAAAAGATATACTGCAAAAAGAGAGAGAGTAGAAGGAATCTCTTTATATACTGTAAGTAAACGAGATAAGAGAGCTAGAAGCGGAAGCTAATAGCTCTTTTTCGCTAATAAATTATATAATAAAGATAGAACGAGTGAAATGTAGGTTAGATTGGATGAGAGAAAGGAAAAGCAAGAATGGAAAAACAGTCATGGATGGAGCTATTGCCGATTGATCGTTATAAAGTAAGTGCGAAAGGGTTGTTACATAATTACGACCGGAAAGTATTAACGATGTTGTATCAGCCGTTAATAGGTAGTAGAGCTTTTAGCTTATACATGACACTATGGGGAGAGTTAGAGCAAGATCGTGTGTTTGGAAAAGAGAATACACATCACTCCCTTATGGTGACTATGCAAATGCAACTTCCTGAAATATATGGGGAACGAGTAAAGTTAGAAGCGATTGGTCTTTTAAATGTATATATTAAGAAAGAAAAAGATATTCGAATGTTTATATATGAATTGCAACCACCTTTATCTCCGAAGCAGTTTTTTGATGATATTGTTTTAAGTATCTTTTTATATAATCGCTTGAGTCGGACAAAATACAACCAAGTAAAGCAATATTTCTTAGAAGAAGAATTCGATTTTGGTTCTTATGAAAATGTTACGCGCTCCTTCAACGATATATTTGATTCGTTTAACCCAGGTCAGTTTGAATATGCGCAAGAAGAACTGCGTATCCCGAAAACGACAATTATGCCAAGTAACGAGAATGGGGATGCTCCGAAAGTTTGGAACGACTTCTTTGATTTCTCTTTATTTGTAGACGGACTATCAGCGCTTGTTCCTAAAAAGGCGATTACAGATCAAGTGAGAGAATGTGTTATTACACTCGCTTATGTGTACGGTGTGGATGTGTTATCGATGCAAAATATCGTTCTTGGCGCAGTGACAGAAGTGCAAACAATTGATATCGAAAGGCTTCGGAAGGGAGCACGCGATTGGTATCAATTCGAAAATGGTCAAGCGTTACCTGTATTAAGTGAAAGAGTGCAACCTCATGCTGCTCGTACAATGAAAGAGAAAGAGCCATCTACGCAAGAAGAGATGCTAATGAAGCAGTTAGAGGAAATCTCGCCAAAACAACTATTGAAAGAGATTTCAGGCGGTGCAGAGGCGACGAAAGCGGACTTGCAAATCGTTGAGGATGTAATGATAAATCAAAAATTAACGCCAGGGGTTGTGAATGTACTTATTTATTACGTTATGCTACGCTCAGATATGAAGCTTGCTAAAACGTATGTCGAGAAGATTGCTGGACATTGGGCGCGAAAAAAGGTCGGTACAGTAGGCGAGGCGATGGCGCTAGCAAAAGAAGAGAATCGTCAATATCAAGAGTGGGCTGAGACGAAGAAAAAAGGTCGTACAGCGAAGAAAACAGTGCGAAAAGAAATGGTACCAGATTGGCTTAAGGAAGAGTCGAAAGAAGAAGAGAAAGAACCTGTAAAAAATGACGTAAGTGCGAAAAAAGATGCAAGTACGTTAGAAGATGAACGGAAACGATTAGAAGAAGTATTGAAAAAATATAAGCGTGATTAATAAAATAAAATGAACGCTCTTTGAGGTGAGAAAATGGAGCATATTCAAAATTCATTTACGAAATTAATGGAAAATAAAAACTTTAAAAATAGATATGAAGTCTTAAAGGCAGAAGTGATGGCGCACCCTCGTGTGAAAGAATTTATAGACGAACATAAAGGTGAAGTAACGACTTCTATGATTGAACGAAGTCTTGTGAAGTTATATGAATATATTGGACAAAGTGTAGGGTGTGCGGATTGTCCAGATTTAGGGTCATGTAAAAATATGCTACAAGGATATGAGCCGAAGCTCGTCATTCAAGGTAAGATGATTGATATTCAATACGATCGTTGTATTAGAAAAGTAGCATATGATGAGAGAAAAAAATATGAAAAACTCGTTCAAAGTGTATATATGCCAGTTGACATTTTGCAGGCAACTATGGGAAATTTAGACCCTTCAGATTTAGATGCACGTATTGATGCAATAGGTGCAACGAATGAATTTTTAAACACATACGAACCAGGTAAAAAAGCACAAGGTTTATATTTGTACGGTAAATTTGGTGTAGGGAAAACGTATCTTTTAGGGGCAATTGCAAATGAGCTTGCGCGAAAGAAAATTAGTTCGATGCTCGTATACTTCCCTGAATTTTTACGTGAAATCAAAAGTTCGATTCAAGATAATTCGATTAGCGGAAAGATTGATGCTGTCAAACGTGTACAAGTATTAATGTTAGATGATATCGGGGCAGAAGCGATGTCAAGTTTTGTACGTGATGATGTACTCGGTGCAATCTTGCAATTCCGTATGTTGGAAAACTTACCGACGTTCTTTACATCTAACTTTGATTTCAAACAGTTGGAACATCATTTAACGTATACACAGCGCGGTGAAGCAGAAGAGATGAAAGCAGCCCGTATTATGGAACGAATTAAATATTTAGCGAAGCCAATCCCAATTGGCGGGAAAAATCGTCGTAATAAGTAAAGAGCGAGCTGAGAAGCTTGCTCTTTTTTATCCCGCTATTGGCGGGCAGTAAGACTCCCACCTCAAAATTCGGCTGTAAAGCAAAGAAGTTAGGTGGGAGCCCTGCTGCCCGTAAAAGCCCGATTGGTGCGGGCTAATAATCAGTGGAGGATGGACAAAACCTCCACTGATTAAAGCTTCACTTTATTTTAATCATTTTTTCAGAGTAGCTTGTATCATTTTTTTCTCCCTCCCTTAATATATATAAAATTAGCAAGCCATATCGAGTGGATGTTCTAACGATGGGAGATAGGTTTCTACTAAGAGTGAACTTCCATAGATCGGACTCTTATAGGATTTGTAACGTATAGATGCAATCCTTTAGAGCGGGGATAAAAGGGGGGACAAAAGTGATTGAAATTTGCTTCGAAGAAAAAAATGATGCTGTGTACGTATACAGACAACTAACGAAAAGAACAGAATCCTTATATAAGGAAACAAGTGTATATTTAAATGAACAAAAGGTTGTTATTCATATACCATTATGTGAATCAAATTATATTGAAAAGATTTTATTGCCAGTATTACTATATTTCATTATGAATGTGAAACAAAATGAATGGATTCATACCATTTTAAAGGAAAAGTTTTTTTATGAAGAACAAGAAGAGTGTCATCAAATATTGCATATGGCACATGAGATTTTAAAGGAAAGAAGAAAAGGAGTAGCTAGTGATTTAACACGTCAAAAATTTGAATCTTATATTGCGTCGTCTTTGAATGAATGGCTTTGTGATCCGCTCTCATTCTCGTTTTCATCATACGTTCGTTTTCGTCTTCGTACATATAGGGAAATGGTAACTAAGCTTGCTGAAGTTGCAATTGATGAGTATAAGATGGAGCAGGAATACCAAATATTCATTGAGACACTTCGCCAACAAGTAAGTAGCCGGAAATCACGTTTGTCCTGTGTACATCTTATTTTTGATGAAAGTTTTATTTTCTATGATGATAAAGGTAGGCGTTTAAAACAGGAGAAATTGGTTCAATATATAGATGAAGAATTATTAAAGAAACAGGATGTATATATCGATACGAAAGTAATTGCACCACTTCTTTCTATTTCGCCGAAAAAGATTTATTTATATACGAAAAAACAAGATCATAACATGATTGTTACTTTGCGAAATGTATTTCAAGAACGGGTCCAATTACATGGTTTGCATGAGTTTGAGCGCAATGTGAAAAATTTAAAAAATAAAGGTAACGCCCTTGATTTTCTAAGTTTTTGAGCATATAATTACCTACATAAATGAAATATATTGAAATGTCATGATGAGGACATGAGTAGTTATCTACGATTTTCAGAGAGGGAAGCCTTAGGGTGCGAGCTTCCTAGTACGGGATTATTACTTACCACCTCTAAACTTTAGCAGTGAACGTTTTTCTAGTAATTGCTAACGGACAACACCGTTATGTTGAACTTGAGCAATTAACAATAAGGTTAATTGGAACAAGGGTGGAACCACGAATTCAACACTCGTCCCTTTTTATGGGATGAGTGTTTTTTATTTTGAAAAAAAAGAGGAGTGACCAGTGATGGCAGATGTAGTTAAAATTACTTTCCCTGATGGAGCTGTGAAGGAGTTTCCAAAAGGAGTAACAACTGAAGAAATCGCAGCTTCTATTAGCCCAGGCTTAAAGAAAAAAGCTGTGGCTGGAAAATTAAACGATGAGATGATTGATCTTGTTACACCAATCGAAGAAGATGGTGCAGTTTCTATTATTACATTAGATTCTGAAGATGGCTTATATATTTTACGCCACTCAACAGCTCACCTTTTAGCACAAGCGTTAAAACGTTTATATAAAGATGTTAAGCTTGAGCTTGGCATTGGTCCAGTAATCGAAAATGGCTTCTACTACGATATTGATATGGAAGAAGCAATTACGGTTGAGGACTTCAAGAAAATCGAAAAAGAAATGCAAAAAATCGTGAACGAAAACTTAGAAATCGTTCGTCATGAAGTACCACGTGCAGAAGCACTTCGTCGCTTTGAAGAAATCGGCGATGAGTTAAAATTAGATTTAATTAACGATCTTCCAGAAGATGCAGTTATTTCAATCTATGAGCAAGGCGAATTCTTCGACCTTTGCCGTGGTGTTCACCTTCCATCTACAGGGAAGATTAAAGTGTTTAAATTATTAAGTGTTGCTGGTGCTTACTGGCGCGGCGATAGCAATAATAAAATGTTACAACGTATTTACGGTACTGGATTCGTTAAGAAAGCAGAATTAGATGAGCACTTACGTATGCTTGAAGAAGCGAAAGAGCGCGATCACCGTAAATTAGGTAAAGAGTTAAAACTATTTACTAATAGCCAAAAAGTAGGACAAGGTTTACCACTTTGGTTACCAAAAGGTGCAACAATTCGCCGTATTATCGAGCGTTACATCGTTGATAAAGAAGCAAGCTTAGGCTATGATCACGTATACACTCCAGTATTAGGAAGTAGAGAACTTTATGAAACTTCTGGTCACTGGAACCATTACCGTGATGGCATGTTCCCATCAATGGAAATGGATAATGAAGAGTTAGTTCTTCGTCCAATGAACTGCCCTCACCATATGATGGTTTATAAAAACGATATTCACAGCTACCGTGAATTACCAATCCGTATTGCGGAACTTGGAACAATGCACCGCTATGAAATGTCTGGAGCATTATCTGGATTACAACGTGTACGCGGAATGACTTTAAATGATGCGCACATTTTCGTTCGTCCAGATCAAATTAAAGAAGAATTAAAACGTGTTGTAAACTTAACGTTAGAAGTGTACAAAGATTTCGGTTTAGAAAACTATTCATTCCGTCTATCTTATCGTGACCCAGCAGATACTAAAAAGTATTATGCTGATGATGAGATGTGGGAAAAAGCACAAGGTATGTTAAAAGAAGCTATGGATGAAATGGGTCTTGATTACTATGAAGCTGAAGGTGAAGCGGCATTCTATGGTCCGAAACTTGACGTTCAAGTTCGTACTGCTCTTGGAAAAGACGAAACACTTTCAACTGTACAATTAGACTTCTTACTTCCAGAACGCTTTGAATTAACTTACGTTGGTGAAGACGGTAAACAACATCGTCCAGTTGTAATTCACCGTGGTGTTGTATCAACTATGGAACGTTTCGTAGCCTTCTTAATTGAAGAATACAAAGGCGCATTCCCAACTTGGTTAGCTCCAGTTCAGGCGCAAGTAATTCCAGTTTCTCCGCAAGTACATTTAGACTATGCGAAGAAAGTACAAGATGAATTACGACGTGCTGGTATCCGTGTTGAATTAGACACTCGTGAAGAGAAAATTGGTTACAAAATCCGTGAAGCACAAATGCAAAAGATTCCGTACATGCTTGTAGTAGGTGACAATGAAGTTACTGAAAATGGCGTTAACGTACGTAAATATGGTGAACAAAAATCAGAAACAATCGCATTAGATGCGTTTGTTGACATGATTAAGGTAGAAGGAAAACGATAAGAAAGAGCCGCGGTATACCGCGGCTTTTTTATGTATAATAAAAAAGAAAATCTAGAAAAAATAACCAAACAATACTTATCATAAAAAAGTATTGCAAGTATGCTGGTTGTTTGTTACAATATTTCTTGTTGTTAGTAAAACACATCGCGTCTTCTTGACAGACGTCATGTCCTATGATAAACTCATCAAGGATAATAGAATATGGTTTTGACAAGTAGAAGCACCCGCTTCTCACCTGATGGACGCATTCGCAGTTAGCAGGTAAATGTATTTCTTACTAGAGATATTACAAGTGTGGGTGCCGTGTGCCCGCACTTTTTTTGTTCGGGTTCTACAATTGCAAAACGTATTCTAAGAAAACCTTGGAGGTGGCTTACTATTAGCAAGGATATGATGATTAACGAGCAAATTCGTGCACGTGAAGTACGCTTAGTTGGCGCAAACGGCGATCAACTTGGAATCAAGTCTCGTAATGACGCTTTAGACTTAGCTGCAGGTCTTAATCTTGATTTAGTATTGGTTGCTCCAAATGCGAAACCACCAGTATGCCGCATTATGGACTACGGTAAATTCCGCTTTGAGCAACAGAAGAAAGAAAAAGAACAGCGCAAAAATCAAAAAGTAATTAGCATGAAAGAAGTTCGTTTAAGTCCAACAATTGATGAACATGACTTTAACACAAAACTTCGTAATGCTGTCAAGTTTTTAGAGAAAGGCGACAAGGTTAAAGCGTCAATTCGCTTTAAAGGACGTGCCATTACTCATAAAGAAATCGGTCAACGTGTTTTAGATCGCTTCTCAGAAGCTTGTGCTGAAGTTAGTACAATTGAATCTAAGCCTAAAATGGAAGGACGTAGTATGTTCTTAGTTTTAGCACCGAAAAACGATAAGTAATAGATAGAGGAGGAAATACCTATGCCTAAACAAAAAACTCATCGCGGCGCTGCAAAGCGTTTCAAAAAGACTGGATCTGGTAAACTGAAGCGTTCTCACGCTTACACAAGCCATTTATTCGCTAACAAATCTACAAAAGCTAAACGTAAACTACGTAAAGCTGGTGTAGTTAGCGCTGGTGACTTCAAACGCATTCGTCAAATGCTTGACAACTTAAAATAAGTTCGGCTGATATATAGAACAAACTAGGAGGTAATATTATGCCAAGAGTAAAAGGTGGTACAGTTACTCGTCAACGTCGTAAAAAAGTTATAAAATTAGCAAAAGGTTACTACGGTTCTAAGAGTACATTATTTAAGGTTGCTAACCAACAGGTTATGAAATCTCTAATGTATGCATTCCGTGACCGTCGTCAAAAGAAACGTGACTTCCGTAAATTATGGATTACACGTATCAACGCAGCAGCTCGTATGAATGGTCTTTCTTACAGCCGCTTAATGCACGGTTTAAAAAATGCTGGCATCGAAGTTAACCGCAAGATGCTTGCTGACTTAGCTGTTCATGACGAAAAAGCTTTCGCTGAATTAGCAACAGTTGCAAAAAACAACATTAACTAATTGTTTAAAACCTTAGAAGATTTTCTTCTAAGGTTTTTTTATTTGCATTTATTGTAAAATCCTCCACTTATTATCGTTATTTCTTGCTCAAGTATATTAAGATGTGCTTGTAAGAACTTTTGTAACGATAACGAGGAGGCTTTTACATGAAAGTAGGAAAGATTAACGGATGTGTCGTTATCGATATGACAAAATCAATATAAAAGCTATAGCGATATAAAAGAATATATATATAAAGTCAGGAGAATCCTCCTGACTTTTTTTATCCCGCTATTTGCGGGCAGTAAAACTCCCACCTCAAAATTCAGCTGGAGCAAAGAAGTTAGGTGGGAGATCAACTGCCCGTAAAAGCCCGATTGGTGAAGGCTAATAATAAGTGGGGATGAACAAAACCCCCCACTTATTAAAGTTTCACTTTATTTGAACTCATTCGTGAGAAGTGCATCTTTCCTAGCAGAAACGACACTGCTATAATGGAAAGATGATATGGAACTTTCATCAAGTGAACAATATATGAGTGATGATTGAAACGTATTTGCAAATTAAGGACAAGCTATCTTTATAAGATGTAGGTAGCTGACTTGTTAATAAGAAACGAAAAATAATAATGAACTTTGAGATGAAACAACATTGTTGCGGAAAATGCGATGTTGGAGGAGGACAATAGAATGGACTTACTACAACTATTTAAATTACAAAAAGAATTAGATGACCGTATTGTGAAAGAACATGACTTACAACCGAAGAAATTGTTAAAAGAAAAAATGTTAGCTCTTCTTGTAGAAATTGGAGAACTTGCAAATGAAACACGTTGTTTTAAATATTGGAGCAATAAACCAGCTTCAGAACGTGAAGTAATATTAGAAGAATACGTAGATGGTTTGCATTTTATTTTATCAATCGGAATCGATTTAGGAATTGATAAAAACTTCTTATTCTATAAATGTGCGCAAACGAATAAAACACAAGTGGAAATTTTCTTAGACACATATGCGAAAGTAATTCGTTTTACAGATCAACCTTCTATTACGAACTATATTGAACTATTTACAAGCTATCTTCGCCTTGGACAAGCGCTTGAATTTGAACAAGATGAAATTGAAAAAGCATATTTAGATAAAAATGAAGTAAATCATCAGCGTCAAACACAAGGATACTAATTTAATTTTTGAATATTTCAATTTCCTTTTGTATAATAAAGTGACTGAAGAAAAAGGAGGGTGTTGGCAATGATAAAATTAGACGAGACATTGACAATGCTAAAAGAATTAACAGACGCACGCGGTATTGCGGGTAACGAGCGCGAACCACGTGAAGTAATGAAGAAATATATTGAGCCGTTTGCAGATGAACTTTCTACTGACAATTTAGGAAGTTTAGTTGCGAAAAAAGTTGGGGAAGAAAACGGCCCGAAAATTATGGTTGCAGGTCATTTAGATGAAGTTGGCTTTATGATTACGCAAATTGATGACAAAGGCTTCCTTCGTTTCCAAACGGTGGGTGGCTGGTGGTCGCAAGTTATGCTTGCACAGCGCGTAACGATTGTAACGCGTAAAGGAGATGTAACAGGTGTAATTGGTTCAAAACCACCGCACATTTTACCTCCAGAAGCTCGTAAAAAGCCAGTTGAAATTAAAGACATGTTCATTGATATTGGTGCTTCTAGCCAAGAAGAAGCGATGGAGTGGGGCATACGACCAGGAGATCAAGTTGTACCGTACTTCGAATTCCAAGTGATGAAGAATGAAAAGATGTTACTTGCAAAAGCATGGGATAACCGAATTGGTTGTGCAATTGCAATTGACGTATTAAAACAATTAAAAGATGAAAAGCATCCAAACGTTGTATACGGCGTTGGTACTGTACAAGAAGAAGTTGGTCTTCGTGGTGCGAAAACATCTGCAAACTATATTAAACCTGATATCGCATTCGCTGTAGATGTTGGTATTGCTGGGGATACACCAGGTGTAACGGCAAAAGAAGCGCAAAGTAAAATGGGCGATGGACCGCAGATCATTTTATATGATGCTTCTGTTATAGGTCATACAGGTTTACGTGATTTCGTAGTTGATGTTGCTGATGAATTACAAATTCCATACCAATATGACTCTGTAGCGGGCGGGGGAACGGATGCAGGAGCAATTCACATTTCTGTAAACGGTATTCCGTCTATGGCAATTACGATTGCGACACGCTACATTCATTCTCATGCAGCGATGTTACATCGTGATGATTATGAAAACGCAGTGAAGTTAATTGTGGAAGTTATTAAACGTCTTGATAAAGAGGCTGTACATAACATTACATTTAATTAATAGAAAAAAGCGAAGGATAATTTCCTTCGCTTTTTCCATTTTTAAAACGGTCGTTCTAATCCTGCTGCAGTATGGGCTCCTAAAATAATTAAGCGAGTTAATTGCATTGCCATGAAATGCGGGGTATAAATCATGCCTCTTTTTAACCATGACATAATCATTCCGATATGAGCCCCTGTAACATAACTAATAAGAATGTCACGAGGAACCATGAGTTCTTCATCATCAGGTTGTGAAATAGATAAGCTTAATGTTAAATGTGTTTGGACTGTTTTCATCATTTTATAAGAGTAGTTTCCAGCGGCTTTATCACCAAGCATAACGTTATAGAAGTTCACATTTTCTGCTATATGTTCAAACAAAGCTAAAAATGTTGGATGCGGTGAATCAAAAGTGAGCTGAAAATCTTCTTTATTTCGATTTTGTGGTTTAATTACTTCAGCTAATTTTTCTAACATTTCTTCTATGCTTTTGTCTAATAAATCATATTTATCATGGTAATGGCTATAAAATGTAGCGCGATTTACAGGAGCACGTTCCGCGATATGTTGCACAGTTACATTTTCGAAGCCCTTTTCGCCTACTAAATCGACAAAAGCATCCTGTATGAGTTGTCTCGTTCGTTTTACACGTGGATCATTTGTATTTTTAATAGACATTTTTACTTCACCTCGTTTAATTTTTTGAATTTAAACAACACATGTATAGTGTAATGTTGTTTAAACAACATATAGGTTTAAATTGTTGGTTGTAGATTCGGGATAATTATTTATAATTATAAACGATAGTCCTTTAGAAATCAGCACCGCTAGGATGCAGACAAAACATAGTTTGCATCGTAAAAGGTGTGCTTTTTTTGTTTAAAGGTTAATATAATTAACAATTAAACAATATAAACACTAAGGGTGTAAATAGTTTAGAAAAAAATTATATGCGATATAAGGAGAGGAATGCAATGAATCAGTTTCGAAGAATGGTAATTATCAACATTATCACATTAATTGTATTAGTTGGCGGCGGTATTGGCGGTTATTACTATTACAATCAATCGGAAAACTATTTAAAAACAGAAAATGCAAAGATTGATGGGAAAGTAATCCCAATTGCATCACCAGTAGCAGGTAAATTAACAGACTGGAAAGCTGAAGTAGGAAAAAACTACAATGAGAACGATAAATTAGGTGCGGTTACTGTAGCAGGAGCAAATGGTGAGCAAACAGTAGATGTAACAATTCCACAAAATGCAACAGTTGTACAATCAAACGCAACAACTAATGCGTTCGTTGGAGCAGGAAGCCCAATTGCTTATGCATTTGATATGAACAATTTATGGGTAACAGCAAATATTGAAGAAACAAATATTGATGATGTTCAAAAAGGCCAAACAGTAGATGTGTATGTAGATGCATACCCAGATACAACGTTAACAGGAAAAGTAGAACAAGTTGGATTAACAACGGCGAATACATTCTCGATGTTACCATCAAGTAACTCAACAGCGAACTATACGAAAGTAAAGCAAGTTGTACCAGTTAAAATTTCTTTAGATCATAGTAAATCAGTAAATATTGTTCCTGGAATGAATGTGTCAGTTCGTATTCATAAGTAAGGGGGAGATGAGATGTCCTCAATTGCAATTGTAGGATATGCACTATTTTGTATAATCGTCTTCTTCCTTATAAATCGTCTTTTACGAAAGAAAAAAACGAATGTGGGAGAAGAACAAGTCCCAGCCGTAAGTAAGATAGAAGTAAGTCAAGCAGAAACAGTAGAGAAAGAACTTGAACAAAAACAAGAAACAGAAGCTTCTAACGTAGTGGAATTAGAAACAGGGAAGCAAGAGCAAGTAAAACAGGAAAAAGAAATGCTGAAGAGACAATTGCCGGTAGAGAATGTGAATGTAAAAGCAGTTGTAGCTGTATTAATTCTCGGTATGTTCGTTTCTATTTTAAACCAAACGATCATTAATGTTGCACTGCCTCCATTAATGAACGAATTTAACGTATCAACTTCAACAGCACAATGGCTAATTACAGGCTTCATGCTTGTAAACGGAATTTTAGTACCAATCAGTGCATTTTTAGTTTCACGGTTTACGTATCGTAAATTATTCATAGCAGCAATGTTATTCTTCACTGTAGGATCTATCATTTGTGCTACATCAGGAAACTTCACAATGATGATGACGGGCCGCGTTATTCAAGCGGTTGGTGCAGGTATTTTAATGCCAGTTGGTATGAATATCTTCATGACATTATTCCCGCCTAATAAACGCGGAGCAGCTATGGGACTACTTGGGGTAGCGATGATTTTAGCACCAGCTATCGGACCAACTGTAACAGGTTGGGTAATTGAAAACTATAGCTGGAACTTAATGTTCTATGGGATGTTTGTTATCGGTTTAATTATTACGTTCTTATCTTTAAAATTCTTTACACTAGCTCAGCCAGTGTCTAAAACAAAGTTAGATGTATTCGGTGTTATTAGTTCAAGTATTGGACTAGGTAGCTTACTGTACGGATTTAGTGAAGCTGGAAATAATGGCTGGACTAGTGCAGAAGTTGTTATAACACTTATCATCGGTGTCATTGGTTTAGCTGTATTTATTTGGAGAGAGTTAACAACAGACAATAAAATGCTTGATTTACAAGTGTTTAAATATCCGACGTTCACTTTCACATTAGTAATTAACGCGATTGTAACGATGGCCTTATTCGGAGGTATGTTATTACTTCCAGTATACTTGCAAAACATTCGCGGTTTTACACCGATGGAATCTGGTTTATTATTACTTCCAGGATCATTAATTATGGGGATCATGGGACCAGTTGCAGGTAAACTATTTGATAAGTATGGTATTCGTCCGTTAGCAATTGTCGGATTAGCCATTACAACATTTGCGACATATAAATTTACAACCTTATCGATGGATACACCGTATAGCGTTATTATGACGGATTATATTATACGCTCAATTGGTATGTCATTCATTATGATGCCAATTATGACAGCTGGTATGAATGCACTGCCGATGAAATTAATTTCTCACGGTACAGCAACGCAAAATACGTCAAGACAAGTAGCTGGTTCAATTGGAACAGCGATATTAATCACGCTTATGACGCAACAAACTACTGCTCACGTAGCGGATTATGGCAATATGTTAACAACGTCAAACCCGATTTTAGTTGATAAAGTACACGGTATGGGCCAAAGCTTAGCGGCATTAGCCGGATCAGCTCAAGCAGGAGATGCGATGAGTACACAACTATTATTCGGACAAATTTCAAAGCTATCTGCAATTAACGGTATTAACGATGCCTTCTTAATTGCGACAATACTCGCAGGTATTGCTTGGGTGTTATCGTTCTTCTTACCATCAGGCAATAAACCAAATAGAAAAGCAGGGAATTAATTTCCCTGCTTTTTTGTCTTTTTAAAGAGTGAGATATAAAAAATGATAACCAGCTACGGAGCACAGCCCTGTTATAAACAAAATTGTTCCCATAGCACGAATGCTGGATATTTGTCTTCCGCTTATAATAGCTAATAGTCCAGCTAAAGAGAAGAAACACCAATATAAAGTTCCTGAAATTGGAACCATCCCCTCTAAATCTATTCCAAAACCTATACAAATGATAGGAACAAAGATAAGCGATATGCTAATCAAACCAGCTATAATAGTAAGTGATTTACGATATTTAATGCCAGCAATAATTAAAAAAATGCCAACGATGAATTGGCATAACATCCAAGTTAATATTCCAAACACTTCTGTATTACCTCCGATAAAATATTATATATAGAATGAATCCCCTACAGACATAAGTACCCAGAAAATAACCCCTAATATGCCAGCGATAAAAATAATGAATCCCATATTACGTATACTTTTAATCTTTGCCTGTAATCCATTTAATCCTGCCAATAATCCAGTTAAAGAAAACAGTATCCAATATAAAGTAGTTGAAATAGGGAGGATCGTATCGCTATTCACCCCCATGCCCCAAAAAACAAAAGGTAGTGTGACAAAAGATAGGATAAGTAGCCCCATTAAACCCACAAATAATTTAAGATGTTTAATGCTAGTAATAATTAAAAAAATACCACCGGAAAATCCGCATAAAACAAGAAGTGGCATATAAAAAATCCAAAGTAAGCTCGACATAAATAATCTCCTTCTATGGTGATGAGTTATATTTTACTACATGAGGTTTATTTTGGATGTTATTAATAAATATGTATAAATTGATAGAAATGAGAAGTGATGATACGAATTAATAAAAGAGGTATCGCGATGACACCTCTTTCTAATTCAAGAATGCTAACATATTATTCATAATATGAAATAACATAGCTGGAATAATGGATTTTGTTTTTTTACATAAAATAGCCATTAATAATCCCATGAAGAAAGTAATTACCATTACTCCAAGTGAGTATGTATGAGCGATACCGAAGAAGAAGCTTGTTATGATGGCTGCAATCCAAAATGGAAAGCGCTCTGAGAAGAAGCGAAGTATAAAGCCACGGAAAATAAGTTCTTCAAAAATTGGTGTGAGTATAGCGAAGCCGAGAAGTAATAATATTTGATACTGCTTAAAAACGTCTAAGTTTAGTGCGGAAGATTGCTGCTTCGTTGCGTCTTGGAACACATAATTTAACAAGATGTAATTGAGTATAATGTTTATAGCGAAGAAAAGAAGTAAGTATACGTATGTACGCCATTCTTTAAGTACTTTAAAGTTAAAAGATTTTAGTAGTAATTTTTTTGCGGGTTCGAATTTAAAAATGAAGAATAACAACACGGCTAGTTGTAATACGATACTTGCAGTATTTGCAATAGATTCATACAGGGCAATTTGTTTTTTATCTGTAAGACCGGCTGTATAAATTGTTAAGGGCATTGCGAGGAACACAGTAATAAGTCCGGTTCCGAAAAAAGCGAATAAAACGGAGCTAATAAATTGTCCCCATGACATAGAGTATTGCTGCTCATTAGAAAGTTGTGTAACGGGTTGCATTTGTAAAATCACCTCTTTATATTTGTATATTTAATTATAAAGTATTTTGCTTTTGAGTGTAATATTTAAATATTACATATAAAGGTGTATTTTTCGCAAAATAATAAAAGAGGTATCACCCTATAGTGATGCCTCTTTCTCATTGATAACTATGTTCTGCTTTATTGTTCGATTTCGATTGCTCTATTTGTAATTCACGCTCGACCAATCGATCTAACTGCTGAATTGCTTTAAGTGCTTTTTCATAAGAAATCGTTCTATAATGATGCGCTCCGCCCGGTTCTTCATCTGCTTCGTCTGCCCATTTAATAATGTTTTGAAGAGATGTTCTTTCAATTTCTTGCTGTACTAAGAAAGAATCTGTATGAAGAAGAATCGCAATAGAAATTTCTTTTGCTAGTTTAGGATGTTCTCCTAATCTAATAAGCAATTTATGAGATCTTTCTGCTCCTTTAATCGCATGTATATCATTCTTTTTATACAAGTCATAGTCCCATTCGCCGCCTGTGTACCACGTATGATGTCCGATATCATGAAGGAAGCCAGCCTTTGTCGCAGCATCGACTGAGGCGTGATGCTTTTTGGCTAAGTGAAACGCATGGTAAGCGACAGCAATCGCGTGGACCATTCCAGAACGGTTTACATATTTTTGCGTAATGTGATGTTTAAAAATTTGTTCAAGCGTAATACGGTGCATAAAACATTCACTCCTTTTATCCAATGATGTATATGAAGAAAATCGATCGGTTTAAATGTATTTTGAACATTGTACTCCATCAATCAGCGTTAGTAAAGTAGAAATGTTTAGGAGAAGAAAAATTTTATAGACATAAAAGGTCACCTTAGTTTTTTTTCTAAGGTGACCTTTTATTGCTTATTTTTTTAATCCTTGCTCCAGTGTTCCTAACATTTCGTGTTTTTCATTTTCATCAGCATTTTTCCAAATGACTTCGAATAAAACGCCAAGACCTGGAAGCATTTTTTCTTCACCGCTTTGAATTGCATCGACAATCGTTTCTTGTAATTGATCTTGTGAATTTCCAGATACATTCGCTAATACCGCGCCGCGTAAATTAAAACTCATTATCTTCACCTCTTCTTCAGAATTGAAACTGACGTTAGTTTTTGTTCTTTTTTATGTAAATATGTATGAAAAATAGGCTATAATGATAAGACAAGAAGAGAGGGAAATACATATTATGAAAAACATTGATTCAGTACAAAACCCGCGTGTGAAGCAGTGGAAAAAGCTGCAGACGAAAAAAGAGCGCGATAACAAAGCTTTATTTTTTGTAGAAGGATTCCATTTAGTAGAGGAAGCGTTAAAGGCAGGAGTTGTAACAGAACTTATCGTTTCAGATCAGACAGATCTTCCGAAAGATTGGACAGTTAATGATGTTGAAATGTATATTGTGCCTGAAGCAATTGTAAAAGTACTTCGCGAAACAGAAACAACGCAAGGTGTATTTGCTGTTTGTGAGAAACATGAGAAAGAAGTAGCTCTTACTGATGGGAAATTTCTTTTATTAGACGGCCTTCAAGACCCAGGTAATTTGGGAACGATTATTCGTACAGCGGATGCAGCGGGTATTCATGCCGTTGTGCTTGGAGAAGGGTGCGTTGATGTTTATAATAGTAAAGTACTACGATCTACACAAGGTTCTATTTTCCACTTACCGGTTGTGAAAGGGAACTTAGAAGAATGGGTAGACAAGTTAAAAGAAAATAACGTCCCTGTATATGGAACAGCTCTTGAAAATGGAGTTCCATTTGGTGAAGTAACCCCGGCTGGAAGTTTTGCATTAATTGTAGGGAATGAAGGAAGCGGCGTACGCCAAGAAATTCTTGCGAAAAGTGATCAAAACTTGTATATTCCGATTTACGGCGGGGCAGAATCATTAAATGTTGCGGTTGCAGCAGGGATTTTAACGTATTATTTACAAAGCCCAGTTGCGAATCGATAAAAAACTTTTTATAATAAGTTGAAGTGCATGTTCATAAAAAAGTGGTGAAATGAGTATCGAACTTTTTTGAACATATAATAAAAGTATATTAATGAAAAACGTTGATAGAGAAGAGTAGCTTACAAAATCGCCATATAGGGAGAGAGTGCCGTAGACTGAAAGCATTCTTATGGTAGATGGAAGTGAATTCACCTCTGGAGTTGGCGCCAGGACCATTTATATGTAAAGGCGTTCCGGTCAGAATTGATCGTTATAACTAATGAGTGGGCAGACTTGTTCTGTCAATTTAGGGTGGTACCGCGAATTTACCTCGTCCCTTTTTGGGAGCGGGGTTTTTTTATTTTTAAAATTAGGAGGGTTCCAAATGGAAGCACGTTTAAAAGAGCTAAAGCAAAAAGCGTTAGAGCTTATTGAAGAAGCGAAAGAGCTAAAGGGCTTAAACGACGTACGCGTAGCGTATTTAGGGAAAAAAGGTCCAATTACAGAAGTATTACGCGGCATGGGAAAATTATCAGCAGAAGAGCGTCCACGTATGGGAGCATTAGTAAATGAAGTACGTGAAGCGATTCAAACGCGTCTAGAAGACAAAATTGGCAACTTAGAAAAAGCAGTAATTGAGGCGAAATTAGCTACTGAAACAATTGATGTTACACTGCCAGGTCGTCCTGTTGAAACAGGTTGTCACCATCCGTTAACAGCAGTTGTTGAACAAATTGAAGATGTATTCATCGGTATGGGCTATGAAGTAGCTGAAGGAACAGAAGTAGAAAAAGACTACTACAACTTCGAAGCATTAAACTTACCGAAAGATCACCCAGCGCGTGATATGCAAGATACATTCTACATTACAGAAGAAACGTTACTACGTACACATACATCTTCTGTGCAAGCACGTACGATGGAAAAGAATAAAGAAAAAGGACCGATTAAAATTATTTGTCCTGGTAAAGTGTATCGCCGCGATGACGATGATGCGACGCATTCACACCAATTCATGCAAATTGAAGGTCTTGTAATTGATAAAAACATTCGCATGAGTGACTTAAAAGGTACACTGCAAGTATTCGTGAAAAAGATGTTCGGTGAAGATCGTGAAATCCGTCTTCGTCCAAGTTTCTTCCCATTCACAGAGCCGTCTGTAGAGATGGATATTTCTTGTATGATGTGTCACGGTAAAGGATGTGGCACTTGTAAAGGGACTGGCTGGATCGAAATTTTAGGAGCAGGTATGGTTCACCCGAACGTACTTGAAATGGCTGGTTATGATTCAAAAGAATATCAAGGTTTCGCATTCGGTATGGGCGCAGAGCGTATTGCAATGTTGAAATACGGCGTAGATGACATTCGTCATTTCTATACAAATGATGTACGTTTCTTACAACAATTCAAACGAGCGTAAGGGAAGGAGAGGATAAATATGTTCGTATCATATCGTTGGTTACAAGAGTATGTAGATATTAAAGATGTAACAGCACAAGAACTAGCAGACAAAATCACGAAAAGTGGTATTGAAGTAGAAGGCGTTGAAGTATTAAATAAAGGTGTAAAAGGTGTTGTAGTTGGTCACGTATTAGAATGTGAAAAACACCCAGAAGCTGATAAATTAAGCAAATGCTTAATCGATATCGGTGAAGAAGAACCAGTTCAAATTATTTGTGGAGCTGCTAACATTGCAAAAGGTTTAAAAGTACCAGTTGCAAAAGTAGGCGCTGTACTTCCTGGTAACTTCAAAATTAAAAAAGCAAAACTACGCGGTGAAGCTTCTCACGGTATGGTTTGCGCTCTTCAAGAGCTTGGCATTGATGGGAAGTTAGTTTCAAAAGAATACGCAGATGGTATTTTCATTTTCCCAAGTGACGCTGAAGTTGGTGCAGATGCACTTGAAATTTTAAACTTACACGATGAAGTACTTGAGCTTGGTTTAACACCAAACCGTGCAGATTGCTTAAATATGTTAGGTGTTGCATATGAAGTAGCTGCTATTTACGGCCGTGAAGTAAAACTTCCAGCTATCGACTTACAAGAAACAGAAGAAAAAACTTCTGATTACATTTCTGTAAGTGTAGAAGCGAAAGAAGAAAACCCATTATATATTGCAAAAATGGTGAAGAACGTAAAGATTGGTCCATCACCAATGTGGATGCAAACTCGTCTTATGGCAGCTGGCATTCGTCCAATTAGTAATGTAGTTGATATTACAAACTACATTTTAATGGAATACGGTCAACCGTTACATGCATTCGATTACGATAAATTAGGTTCAAAAGAAATCGTTGTTCGTCTTGCAAAAGAAGGCGAAAAGATTCAAACATTAGATGCTCAAGAACGTACGTTACAAAGCCACCACCTTGTTATTACAAACGGTGAAAAAGCGTTAGCTGTTGCTGGTGTAATGGGCGGAGCGGATTCTGAAGTTGATAGCGAGACAGTAAACGTTCTAATTGAGTCTGCATACTTTGCAGGTCAAACCGTGCGCCGTACATCAAAAGACTTAGGTCTTCGTAGCGAATCAAGTGCACGTTTTGAAAAAGGAATCGACCCAACACGTACATTTGAAGCAATTCAACATGCAGCTGCTTTAATGGCAAAATACGCTGGTGGAGAAGCACTTGAAGGTGTAGTAGAAGCTGATAACTTACAAGTACAAGAACGTACAGTATCTGTTACAGCTGAAAAAGTAAACCGTGTATTAGGTACAGATATTTCTGCGAGTGAAATGGGTACAATGTTCACAAACTTAAAATTCCCATTCACAGAAGTAGAAGGAACATTCCATGTAAATGTACCAGCACGTCGTCCTGACATTACAATTTCAGAAGACTTAGTAGAAGAAGTAGGTCGTCTGTATGGTTATGATCACATTCCAGTTACATTACCATCTGGAACAATGACACGTGGTAAATTAACATCAGCACAAACGAAACGTCGTAAAGTACGCCGCTTCCTAGAAGGTGCTGGTTTATATGAAGCAATCACATATTCATTAACAAGCGCTGACAAAGCGAAACAATATATGGTTGAGCCGAACGAAAAAGCTCCTGTAAATCTTGCGCTTCCAATGAGCGAAGAGCGTAGCCAACTTCGTTTAAGCTTAGTGCCACAATTGTTAGAAGCAGTTTCATACAATGTTGCACGTAAAAACGACAGCGTTGCATTATATGAAGTAGGTTCTATCTTCTTACCAACAGAAGCAGGAGAACTTCCGAAAGAAGAACAACATCTTGCAGGTGTTATGACAGGTCTTGCTCTTCACCATGCATGGCAAGGTGAGAAGAAAGTTGTAGACTTCTTCGTTGTTAAAGGTGTATTAGAAGGATTATTCGACGTACTTGGCGTGGCAAATCAAATCACTTATGCACCAGCAAAACGTGAAGGTATGCACCCAGGCCGTACAGCTGACATCGTATTAGATGGTGAAGCAATCGGATTCATCGGTCAATTGCACCCGGAAACAGAAAAACAATTAGATGTGAAAAATACATTCGTATTCGAATTATCTCTTGCAAAAGTATTCGGTGCAGACGCTGAGGAAACTTACTACTTAGCAATTCCACGTTTCCCATCTATGACACGTGATATGGCTGTTGTAGTAACAACAGAAACAAAAGCTGGTGAAATGAAGCAAGTCATTGCTGAAGCTGGCGGAGAACTTCTGAAAGACGTAGCACTATTCGACTTATACGAAGGCGAAAAAATGGAAGAAGGCAAGAAATCACTTGCATTCTCTATGAACTACTTCGATGCAGAACGTACATTAACAGACGAAGAAGTAACAGAAGCACATAACCGTGTATTAACAGCGGTAGAAGAGAAATTTGGTGCGGAGTTACGTAAGTAATAAAAAATTGCCGGATTAAGTCCGGTAATTTTTTTTATGGCATGATTGTCGGAAAATGTCGGTAAGTCGATATATTATAAAAATCGCTGATATATTTGGAGTTACGGTCGATATATTGCGAAAATCGCTGATATATTTTCTGGCATCTTGCATCTTTCTCTCGAATGTAGTACATTAATTTTAGTTTAACAAAACGAAAGACGATGATAAGGAAAAGTAGTATATACTATAATCCAAAGCGAGTCAGGGACGGTGAGAGCCTGATGAGGCGGTATATGTGAAGAACACCTTGGAGTTGCTAACCGAAATTGAAACTTGTATTCAAGAGTAGACTTAGACGGGAATCCGGCCTGTTACAAACCGGGAAGTATGTATTACATACGAGTTAAAGTTGGTCTTTATGACAAATTGGGTGGTACCGCGAAGTTTAACCTTTCGTCCCTTTATGGATGAAAGGTTTTTTTGTATTTAAATATATCAGCAAAGGAGAATTTCACTATGGAAAACACATTAGTAAAAAGTCTGTATAGAGATACAGAAAAGTATGCAGATCAAACAGTACAAGTATCAGGGTGGATTCGTAACTTACGTGATTCAAAAGCATTTGGTTTCATCGAATTAAACGACGGTAGCTTCTTCAAAGGCGTTCAAATCGTTTTCGATACAGAATTAGAGAACTTCAAAGAAATTGCAAAACTTCCACTTAGCTCTTCAGTTAAAGTAGAAGGTAAAGTAATTGCAACACCTGGAGCGAAGCAACCATTTGAAATTAAAGCAGAAAAAATTGATATCGAGGGCTTATCAGATTCTGATTACCCACTTCAAAAGAAGCGTCATACGTTTGAATACTTACGTACAATCGCTCACTTACGTCCAAGAACAAATGCATTCTCTGCAACGTTCCGTGTGCGTTCTATCGCAGCATTTGCGATTCACCAGTTCTTCCAAGAGCGTGGATTCGTACATGTTCACACACCAATCATCACTGGTAGTGATACAGAAGGTGCAGGCGAAATGTTCCGCGTAACAACGCAAGATTTAAACAACGTACCTAAAGGTGAAGACGGACAAGTTGACGAATCAAAAGACTTCTTCGGTAAAGAAACAAACTTAACAGTAAGTGGACAGCTTAATGCTGAAGCTTATGCGTTAGCATTCCGTGATGTGTACACATTCGGTCCTACATTCCGTGCAGAAAACTCAAACACAACTCGCCACGCAGCTGAGTTCTGGATGGTTGAGCCTGAGATTGCATTCGCTGAGTTAGGCGATGTAATGGATCTTACAGAAGATATGCTGAAATATGCAATGAAATACGTACTAGAGCATGCACCAGAAGAAATGGACTTCTTCAACAGCTTCGTTGATAAAACAGTTCTAGAGCGCATGAACAACGTGATCAACTCTGACTTCGGTCGCATCACTTATACAGAAGCAATTAAAGTACTTCAAGAATCAGGTGCTGAATTTAAATACCCAGTAGAATGGGGTATTGACTTACAAACAGAGCACGAAAGATACTTATCAGAAGAAATCTTCAAACGCCCTGTATTCGTAACTGACTATCCGAAAGACATTAAAGCATTCTACATGCGTATGAACGAAGATGGTAAAACAGTAGCTGCTACTGACCTTCTAGTTCCTGGCATCGGCGAATTAATCGGCGGTAGCCAACGTGAAGAAAGAATGGACGTTTTAGTAGACAGAATTAAAGAATTAGGTATGAACGAAGAGGACTACTGGTGGTACTTAGAACTTAGAAAATACGGCGGTACAAAACACGCTGGATTCGGCCTAGGTTTCGAGCGCTTCCTAATGTACATCACTGGCATGGCTAACATCCGTGACGTAATTCCATTCCCAAGAACTCCAGGTTCTTCTGAGTTCTAAAATATGAAAAAAGCGAGAGGGTTTCCTCTCGCTTTTTATTTTGAATAGTTTATTACCTCGTAGCAAAAAGTAACGCGAAGGGGTGAATATAAATGAGTAAAAAAGTGAAAAAAGATCATTCAAGATCAAGCCTAGGTTCTCCAGAAGTAGAAGGGCAAGGAACGACGACACATGAAACAGGTTCTCATAAAGTATCTTCATCAAATAAGAAGCAGAAACGAAGCTAACATAAAAAAGGAGAGTCTTGGCGGCTCTCCTTTTTTATGTATTACATCTTATTATCATTAATCTCTTTTGTAATTTTATCTACATCTTTGTCTAATCGATCTAAATAGAAAAACCACAGTAAGCTCATGAGAACGTAATAGATGGCCATAACACAAAGATTATCAGATATATTTTCGAATGTGGATTTGGAAGTGAAAAAAGCTCCCCAAATGATAGAGATTGTAAGATAAGAAAGAGGGAACACGAGGTGTACGAAAACATATAATATCTTTTTAACTTTAACAGAGTTCATATGAATTACCTCCTTATTTAAACAATCCTCTTTTTCTAATCATAAATTCAAGTTCCTCACAGAAGTGTTGCAGCTTTGCTGGATTATGTATTAACAAGCGGGCATCGTGTTTCCCGATAAATCTTTGAATCCGAAAGTTTAATAAGAAAGATCGGCCATAGCGCTCTATTAAATCGTTGAACACTGGTTGTTCACTTAGTAGCTGAATGTTTTCTCTAATTTCGAACTGTTTTTCGTGTGGATCACCTAGTAAAATATCTAGAATCATTTGTAGAAGTAGTAATAGGAACTCATATGTTTGAAAAATATGTATATTTTAATTATAACAAAAATACACAGGCGATAGTAGAGTGGACTAAAGCGAAACAAAAAACAGGAGTTTGTAGGCTCCTGTTTTTGTCGATACTATTTTAATAAGCGAAACGCCTTCTCTGTATTAGCAAAATGCACTTTCACAAACTCAGGTAGTCGTTCTTTACCAAGCTTTTGAATTAATTTAGCAGCGGCAATATCAACTTGTTTACCAGCACCTTTCGGAAGTTGCATACCAGCTTTTTTGCTTAGTTCGTCAAATTGTTTTACGAATGAGTAACGAGCTAAAATGGAAGCGGCGGCTACTGCTAAATGGACACTTTCACCTTTTGTAGCGAAGTAAACATTTTCACGCTGTACCTGTTTTTGTTTCGCTAAATATTTATAGTATGTATCAGGCTGTGTAAATTGGTCGATTAAGATGCCTTCTGGTTTTGTAGGCGCGATTTTTGCCAATAAGTTTGTGATGGCTTTGTTATGCAGTAAAGCTTTTAGTTTACCTTGGTTGTTTCCTTTATCAAATAGCTCGTTATATTTTTCATTATGAAGAACGAGGGAGCTGTAAGGAACAACGTGAAGGAGTTGTTTTGCAATCTCAGCAATTTGAGCATCATTTAAGTTTTTGGAGTCTTTTACACCAAGTTCTTTTAAAAGTGGAATTTGCTTTGCATCCACATATACAGCAACTACTGTCATCGGTCCGAAGTAATCACCAGTACCTACTTCGTCTGATCCTAGAATAGACATTGTGCCGATGGAAGCGGGCGGCGCATAACGATGTGAATTGACCGATTTTTTTACAGCTGATTTTGGTGTTTGAGAGACAGTTTGCCAACGAGAAGCTTCTGCTTCAGCACGTCCACCCTGAAACATCACTTTTCCTGATTTATAAGCTGTAATTGTGCAAGATTGAACTTTTGCCATAAAGATACCGCCTTGCGGAATTTTGGGGCTAAGTGCTTGTTTGTATTGTTGTTTCATGTCTTCAATTACTGTAGAACTTGTTTGTATTACGATAGAATTTGACAAAATGGTCGCTCCTTTTTTATGTTGTTATTTTTATCATATCGGATTGTTCTTTCTGTTTCCATATTATGATGGTTCATGGTATGATAAACTTTAGGATTCTGTACGTGATTGGAGGCCGGTGAGTTGTCACAACAAAAGGGAAATAAAAGTCGAATTAATGTAGAAATATATGGCCAACAGTATTCAGTTGTTGGCGATGAAAGTACAAGTCATATCCGCATGGTAGCAGCGATTGTGGATGATAAAATGCGCGAACTCAATGCCAAGAATCCTTCGCTTGATACGAGTAGACTAGCGGTATTGACGGCGGTAAACGTCATACACGATTACATAAAATTAAAAGAAGAACATGAGAAATTGAAAGAAAGTATGACACAAAAAGGAATTGAATAAACATGATTGATATTATTATCATTTTATTGCTTGTTATGGGATTCTTCCTCGGTTTACGCAGAGGATTTATTTTGCAACTTGTAAAGTTAACAAGCTTTATTATCGCATACCTCGTTGCATACTGGTATTGTAAAGATTTAGCGCCAGCACTTGCGAAAATTATTCCGTATCCATTTGATAAGAATGTTTCTGTTCCAGAATGGATAGATGCGAATAATATTGAGGGTGTCTTCTATCAAGCAATTGCGTTTATCGTATTATTTATTATTACAAAAATCGCACTTTCACTACTTGGTAATTTACTGAATATGTTTGCAGAAATCCCAGTTTTAAAGCAAGTCAATGCGGTTGCTGGGGCACTTCTTGGCTTTTTAGAAGTGTATATCATTCTGTTTGTCTTAATTATTGTTGGAACAATTCTTCCAATTGAACAAATACAAACACCATTACAAAAATCATCAATTAGCAAAATAATTGTAGACGATACACCGATTCTTTCTGAAAAGGTGAAGGAACTATGGCAGACAGGTAGCAGAGTGTAACTTCTCTTTTTTCGGAAAGAGAAGTTTTTTTCTATGAAAGAAAGGCGGGGCAATGATGAAAGTGAATAAAAAACAAGTTATCAAATTACTAGAGACAATCGGCCTATTTATGGAACTAAAGGGCGCGAATCCATTTAAAATATCTGCATTCCGTAAAGCGGCGGCAGCACTAGAAAGTGATGACCGTAGTCTTTCTGAAATTGAAGATTTCACAAAGATTCCAGGTATCGGAAAAGGAACGGCAGCAGTTATTCAAGAATATATAGAATCGGGAACATCTGAAGTACTACAAGAACTTGAAAAAGAAGTACCAAGCAGTTTATTACCACTATTAAAACTACCAGGCCTTGGTGGTAAGAAGGTGGCCAAGTTATACAAAGAACTTGGTGTTGTTGATATGGAAACGTTAAAAGCTGTTTGTGAAGAAAATAAAGTACAAGCTTTAGCTGGATTCGGTAAGAAAACAGAAGAGAAAATATTAGAAGCAATTGATCAAGTAGGCTCTCGTCCAGAGCGTTTACCAATTGCGATGGTATTGCCTATTGCCGGGGAAATAGAGGAGAAATTGTCGAATGTTGCTGAAATAATTCGTTTCTCACGCGCTGGTAGTTTACGCCGTGTTCGTGAGACAGTGAAGGACTTAGATTTCATCATTGCAACGACAGAGCCAGCAGTAGTGCGTGAACATTTACTACAATTTGATAATATGATTGAAGTGATTGCAAGTGGAGATACGAAAGTATCTGTTCGTCTTCAATATGAATATGATATTTCAATTGACTTCCGCTTAGTAAAACCAGAAGAATTTATTACAACTCTTCACCATTTCACCGGATCAAAAGACCATAACGTAAAAATGCGCCAAATTGCGAAAGATAGAGGCGAGAAAATTAGTGAATACGGTGTGGAAATCTTAGACACAGGTGAAGTGAAAACATTCGAAACAGAAGAAGCATTCTTCGCCCACTTTGGCCTTCCATTCATCCCACCAGAAGTGCGTGAAGATGGAAAAGAAATTGAATTAATTAAAGAGTATCCGAACTTAATTCAGTTCTCTGATATACAGGGTGATTTACATATGCATACAACGTGGAGTGACGGTGCTTTTTCAATTGAAGAAATGGTACAAGCGTGCCGCGCTCATGGATATAAATTTATGGCAATTACTGATCACTCGCAATACTTGAAAGTAGCGAACGGTTTAACGAAAGAGCGTCTTCGTGAACAAGCGAAAGAAATTGAACGTATGAATGAAAAGTATCCAGACATTACAATTTTGCGCGGGATTGAAATGGACATTTTACCAGATGCGACACTTGATTTTGACGATGAAGTATTAGCAGAACTAGATTATGTCATTGGAGCTATTCACTCAAGCTTCTCACAAGACCGTGAAACGATTATGAAGCGTCTTCGCACTGCACTTGAGAATAAGCATGTCACAATGATTGCCCATCCGACAGGACGTCTTCTTGGGCGCCGTGAGGGTTACGATGTAGATACAGATTTATTAATCCAGCTCGCAAAAGAAACAAATACAGTTTTAGAATTAAATGCAAATCCAAACCGTCTAGATTTAAGCGCGAAATTATTAAAACAAGCACAAGATGCTGGTGTAAAAGTAGCGATTAATACGGATGCCCATACACTTGAAATGTTAGAAGATATGGAAACAGGTGTAGCAGCAGCGCGTAAAGGTTGGATTCAAAAAGATAACGTGATTAACACATGGGATATTGAACGTTTATTAGACTATATTAAACGTAATAAGTAATACAGGGGGGACCTGCAACATGTTAGAACGAACGTTGCGTGTATTAGAATACAATAAAGTAAAAGAACAATTACTTGAACATACAGCATCTTCACTTGGTCGTGATAAAGTGAAGAATTTAGTGCCAAGCACAGATTTTGAAGAAATTGTGGAATTGCAAGAAACAACGGATGAGGCAGTGAAAGTCATCCGTTTAAAAGGACATGTACCACTTGGAGGGATTTCTGATATTCGTTCAAATATTAAGCGTGCGAAAATTGGAAGTATGTTAAGTCCTTATGAATTAATTGAAATCGCAAGTACGATGTACGGTAGTCGCCAAATGAAACGTTTCATTGACGATATGATTGACAACGGTGTTGAGCTTCCAATTTTAGAAACACATGTCGCGCAAATTGTGTCTTTATATGACTTAGAAAAGAAGATTACAAATTGTATTGGTGACGGCGGTGAAGTAGTCGATAGCGCAAGTGACAAATTGCGTGGTATTCGTAATCAAATTCGTACTGCGGAAAGCCGTATTCGTGAGAAATTAGAAAACATGACGCGTTCTTCAAACGCGCAAAAAATGTTATCAGATGCAATTGTAACGATTCGTAACGAACGCTACGTAATCCCGGTAAAACAAGAATACCGCGGCGTATATGGTGGTATTGTTCACGATCAATCTGCTTCTGGACAAACATTATTTATCGAACCGCAAGTAATCGTGGAATTAAATAACGCACTTCAAGAAGCACGTGTGAAAGAAAAACAAGAAGTAGAACGCATTTTAATGATGTTAACGGAAGAAGTGGCAGTGGAAGCTGATATTGTTTTATCAAACGTAGAAGTAGTTGCAAATCTTGATTTTATTTTTGCGAAAGCTCTTTATGCGAAGCGAATTAAAGCGACGAAGCCAATCGTAAATAATGAACGCTACATGGATTTAAAACAAGCACGCCATCCGCTTATTGATCCGGAAATTATCGTGCCAAATAACATTATGCTTGGTAAAGACTTTACAACAATCGTTATTACAGGACCGAATACAGGTGGTAAAACAGTTACACTGAAAACAGTCGGTATTTGTGTCTTAATGGCGCAATCTGGTCTTCATATTCCAGTAATGGATGAATCAGAGATATGTGTATTTAAAAACATCTTTGCTGATATCGGTGATGAGCAATCGATTGAACAAAATTTAAGTACATTCTCTTCTCATATGGTAAACATTGTAGATATTTTAGAAAAAGCTGATTTTGAAAGTTTAGTCCTATTTGATGAATTAGGTGCTGGGACAGATCCGCAAGAAGGGGCTGCACTAGCGATTTCTATTTTAGATGAAGTATGTAACCGTGGTGCTCGCGTTGTTGCAACGACGCATTACCCAGAATTAAAAGCATATGGATACAATCGTGAGCAAGTTATTAATGCGAGCGTTGAGTTCGATGTGAATACATTAAGCCCAACGTACAAATTATTAATCGGTGTACCAGGACGTAGTAACGCCTTTGAAATTTCGAAGCGTCTTGGTTTGTCTGATCGAGTTATTGATCGCGCTCGTAACCATATTAGTACAGATACGAACAAAATCGAAAATATGATTGCAAAGCTAGAAGAAAGCCAAAAAAATGCAGAGCGCGAACGAAAAGAAGCGGAAGAGCATCGTAAGCAATCTGAAAAACTTCATCGTGAATTACAGCGTCAAATTATTGAATTTAATGATGAGCGCGATGAAAAATTATTAAAAGCGCAAAAAGAAGGGGAAGAAAAAGTCGAAGCTGCGAAGAAAGAAGCAGAAGGCATTATTCATGAACTTCGTCAATTGCGTAAAGCACAGCTTGTAAATGTGAAAGACCATGAGCTTATTGAAGCGAAGAGCCGTCTAGAAGGGGCAGCGCCAGAGCTTGTGAAGAAACAAAAAGTACATGTGAAAAATACAGCGCCGAAACAACAATTACGATCAGGTGATGAAGTAAAAGTGTTAACGTTCGGTCAAAAAGGTCAATTGCTTGAAAAAGTAAGTGATACAGAGTGGAGCGTACAAATTGGTATTCTGAAGATGAAAGTGAAAGAATCCAATATGGAATACATTAATACACCGAAGCAAACTGAGAAAAAAGCAGTCGCAAGTGTGAAGGGTAGAGATTATCACGTGTCGTTAGAGCTAGACCTTCGCGGCGAACGTTATGAAGATGCAATGATGCGCGTTGAAAAATATTTAGACGATGCACAGCTTGCAAGCTATCCTCGTGTATCAATTATTCACGGCAAAGGAACAGGAGCGCTTCGCCAAGGTGTACAAGATTACTTGAAGAAACATCGCGGCGTGAAAACCTACCGCTACGGTGATATGGGCGAGGGAGGCCTAGGCGTAACAGTTGTCGAATTAAAATAGCAAACAACCAAACAAAAGGGGAAACCATTATATGTTTATGGACAAACTTGCAAAAGTATTGTTAGCTTGTTGCGGAATATTTTTGGTAATTGGGGTTATTTATTTAGTTGTTTTTGCGAAGTAAAGGAGCGTCAATCTTGGCATAATGATATTGCCATGGATTGACGCTTTTAATCTATAAGAAAAGGAATAAAACATGAAAATCAACCAATACATAAGCGAAGCAAAATCCTGCTCAAGACGTGAAACAGACCGTCTCATTAAAGCAGGACGTGCCTGTATTAACGGTGAAGTATGTACGCACGGTGCACTCGTTAATGAAGGTGATATTGTAACGATTGATGGGCAAGTTATTGCAAAAGAAGAGAAAGAAAAGGTGTATATTGCCTTCCATAAACCAGTTGGAATTACTTGTACAGCAGCCGATCATATTGAAGATAATATTATTGATTATATCAATTATCCAGAGCGAATCTTTCCTGTTGGACGATTAGATAAAGCATCGGAAGGACTCATTTTATTAACGAATGATGGCACGATTGCGAATCAAATTTTGCACAGTGATCATGAGCATGAGAAAGAATATGTTGTCACTGTTGATAAGCCGTTTACAGATTGGTTTATTGATGAGATGTCCAGCGGTGTAAAGATTAAAGATGGAATGACGAAGCCATGTAAAGTGACGAGAGTTAATCAGTCTACATTCCGCATCGTTTTAACGCAAGGAATGAACAGGCAAATTCGTAGAATGAGTCGTGCTTTCGGATTTACTGTAACAAAGCTAAAGCGAGTGCGCATTATGAATATAGAGCTAAATGAGCTTGAAGCTGGAAAATGGCGAGACATTACACCTAAGGAATTAGAAATATTAATAAGGCAGTTATAGGGAGGAAAGTTTTCTCCCTATATTTTTTTGTCAGAAAAAATAAAACTATTGATTTTTTAAAAAATAGCCCATATAATAAAAAACAACAAGTTTCGACAACATATTTTATAAAAGTAATGATGAGGACATGAGTTGTTTTTGACGATTTTCAGAGAGGGAAGCCTTAGGCTGTGAGCTTCCTAATACGGAAAGACAAACTTACCACCTCTAAACTTCAAGAGTGAACTGCAGATGCATTGTAATTCTTGGCGGATAAAACCGTTATCAATTTACACGAGCTATAAAATGAGCTTATTTCGTTATAAATTCATTTTATTAGAATAAGGGTGGAACCACGATTTCAACACTCGTCCCTTTGTTAGGGACGGGTGTTTTTTGCGTTCTTTTACGGGGAAGTATGCTTGAAAGAGGATATGTGACGGATTTTAATTCAGAATATTTTGTCAATAAAATAATTAGGAGGTAGTAGAAATGAAGTCATCTTTAAAGTTTTCTGAGATGTTTGCAATAAGCTTAATGTTATTTGCACTGTTTTTCGGTGCCGGTAATATGATTTTCCCACCAGCGTTAGGGCAAGGTGCTGGAACAGATGTATGGATCGCGTTATTTGGCTTTATCGTAACAGGTGTAGGACTGCCTTTATTAGGAGTTATTGTTATAGCTCTAAAGGGAGATATTAATGAATTAGCAAGACGTGTACATCCTGTATTCGCGCTAATTTTCATTACTGCAATTTATTTATGTTTAGGCGTATTTGTTAGTGTGCCACGTACAGGGACTGTTGCTTATGAAATGAGTGTTGCACCGTTTTTACCAAGTGAGATAGCTGGTCAATCCTATCCACTTGTTATCTTTACATTTATTTTCTTTGCAGTAACTTTCTATTTAGCATTAAACCCATCGAAATTAGTGGGGCGCATTGGTAAAGTGTTAACTCCAATTTTATTAGCTGTTATTGCAATTATTGTAGCGAAAGCAATTATGACTCCAATGGGAGAGTTTGGTGCCCCTACAGAAGCGTATAGTGCCCCGCTCTTTAAAGGTTTTATTGATGGATATTTAACTTTAGATGGACTTGCAGCACTTGTTTTCGGAAATGTTGTGATCAATGCTTTAAAAGCAAAAGGCATTACAAATAAGAACAGTATTGCGAAAGTAACAATCTTTGCAGGATTTATTGCAGCACTTGGCTTACTTCTTGTTTATTTAGCACTTGCTTACCTTGGAGCTTCAAGTGTTTCACTTGGAATGGGAGCAAACGGCGGAATTATTTTAACAAACGTCGTGAATCATTTATTTGGTAGCTACGGAACATTATTACTAGGTATCGCAATTACAGCAGCATGCTTAACAACTTCTGTCGGTATTGTAGCAGCTTGTGGAGAATATTTTTCTTCGTTATTACCAAAGCTTTCTTATCAAAAAGTCATTTTCATTTTCTCTGTATTAGCATTTATGGTAGCAAATCTTGGTTTAACTCAGTTAAACGCATTAGCATTACCAATCTTAATTGCAATTTACCCAATTGGTATCGTACTGATCGTATTATCACTTGTTGAAAACTATATTCGTCTTCCATTAGCTATGTATGTAGGCGGTATTGTAGGCGCATTTGCAATTAGCTTCTTTGATGGATTGCACAATGCGAATCTGCAAATTGCAGCATTAGCACCTATTTTAGAGAAGATTCCATTATATAGTGTAGGGATTGGCTGGTTAGTTCCAGGTATGATCGGTATAGGAATTGGTTATATAGTTCCTAAGTTTCAAAAGCAAAAAATTGCTGTAGAAAAATAGAGAAAAGAGGCTTTCTATGAAAGAAAGTCTCTTTTTTTGTAGGGAAAGCCGTATATAGAGAAATTTAGATATTAAAAATTTTATACATAATATAGTTGACAAAAAAATTAGCATTAGGCTAAGATTGACTTAGTTGTGGAAATGTTGGAAGGGAAGTGACGGGGGCAAGGGAAGAGGTTTTCTATGACTATATCATTTTTGAAGAAGGGGTGATGGAACAGTAGAATAGGTAGTTTATTTTTTTTGTAGTCTGTTGAGAATGATAATCAGTAAAATGGTTAAATTATTTTAGATTGCTTTTTATAGGGAATATTGAGGGATATTATATTTTTTGACCTCTAGTGAGAATGATAATCAATGATACTTATATTACATAAAGTAATGACAATTAAATAAAGGTAGAAGAGATTATTTTTTTCTTATAAATTGAGAATAATTATCATTTTCAAATTATAAAACGAAAGATAAACAAGGAGGAAGTAAGCAAAATGAGAAAGTTTTCAGTATTATCCGCATTTATTATAACGTTAGTATGTATGCTAGCTTTTCTCGTAATGCCATCTGGACAAGCTTCAGCAAAATTAGCTGACGGTACTTACGATATTAACTACGTTATCAAAAAGGCGGAAGATGATTCAGCTTCAATGGCAAATGATTATTTTGAAAAACCAGCTAAGTTAATTGTGAAAAATGGTGAGATGAGAGTACAAGTTCCAATGAATCATAGTGCTTGGATTACAGAATTTAAAGCACCAGATAATGGGAACTTCGTTGATTCAAAAGTAATTAGCAAAGACGAAGCAGCAGATAAAAGAACGGTTGAATTTAAAGTTGATGATTTATCTAAACCGTTAGGAGTAAAAATTCATGTTGTTGTACCAAGTGCAAACTATGACCATCATTACACAGTTCGCTTTGCATTTGATGCGAATGTAAAAGCTGTAGGTGGCGATAAAGGTGTAGCTGGTGTAACAAAAACTGATGATCAAACTAAAAAAGATGGCCAAGTAAAAGAAGAGCAAAAGAAAGAAGAGAGCAAAGCAACAAATAAAGATGCAAATAAAGGAACAAATGAAAGTGGAAAGGCTGAAAAAACAGATAACCCAAAAACAGGTGATGATGCTCGCATTGGATTATTTGCAGCGTTAGTTTTAATCTCAGGTATTTTCTTAGTTCGTAAAGTGAAGTTAAGTAAATAAATCTTTGGAAGGGCGATGAATATATGTTTAAACAATTTAAAATGATTATTGCCGTATTTGCTGCCTTATTTACGTTTATAGCAACACTAGGTTTACAAGATGCAAAAGCTGCTACACAACTAGCTGATGGAAAATATAATATTGCTTTTACTGTGTGGAAAGGCGATAAAGATGAATCATCTAGAATGAATAGTTATTTTGAAAGCCCAGCAACATTAACCGTTAAAAATGGAAAACAATATGTTTCATTTAAAGTGAAAGATAGTGCTTCTATTAAAAGTTTTCAAGTAGAAAAAGATGGTCAATTCTTAGAAACAACAGTCTTAAGTGAAAACAAAAAAGAGAATACTAGAGTAGTAGAATTTGAAGTTGCTGACTTGTCAGAAAAACTAAAAGGCAAGGTGAAAATTAATATCCCAATTATTAATTATAACGCTTCATATGATATTCGTTTTGTATTTGATGGGAACAGTATTAAATAATTGGAAATTTTTCAAAAAGGAGAGTCATTCTATTGAACAGATATTTTAAAATTGTCGTTGCAATGTTTTTAACCATATTTACATTCGTGTCGACACTACAACCACTTGCAGTTCAAGCAGCTACCCAATTAGCTGACGGTGAGTATTCAATTGGTTTTAAAGTTTTGAAAGATACATCAGATGAAGAATCAATGATGAATCAATATTCTGTAAGCCCTGGGACTTTGAAGGTGAAGGATGGGAAAAAGAAAGTATCCTTTACGTTAACGCATAGCTCATGGATTACGAAGTTTGAAACAGAAAAAGGTAGTCAATTCGTTGATGTAAATGTAGTTAGTGAAGATAAAGAGAGCGATACAAGAGTAGTAGAATTTGATGTGGAAGATTTAGAGAAAATATTAAATGCGAAAGTGAAAGTTGATATTGATGCTTTTAATTATCATCATTACTATGATATTCGTATTTCATTCGACCAAAATAGCATTACACCAATTCATGTAGAAAAACCAGATGAAAAAGAGGACCCAGCTAATAAGCCAGATCCAAATGAAAATCCGGATCCAAGTCAGAAGCCCGACCAAAAGCCTGACTCAGATCAACAACCAAATTCTAACACAATTAAAGATGGTGCGTACAGCATTCCATTTAAAGTATTAAAAGATCAAACAGATGAAGAATCTAAGATGAATACTTACATGGAAAATCCAGGGGTATTGAAAGTAGAAAATGGTAAGAAAAAAGCGATTGTAACGCTAAAAAGTAGCTCATTAATTAAAAATTTCCAAACGGAAAAAGATGGTGCATTTGTTGATGCAAAAGTAGTGAGTGAAGATAAAGAAAAAGATACAAGAGTAGTAGAATTTGAAGTAGCTGATTTATCAAAAAAACTAAACACAAAAGTATTTATTGAGATGGCATCAAGAAACTACAAGCAAACTCATGACGTACAATTTGTATTTGAACAAGACAAGCTTGAACAAATTAAAAATGAAGAGAAACAACCGGATGAAGATAAAAAGCCGGATGCTGAAATAATTAAAGATGGTGCGTACAGCATTCCATTTAAAGTATTAAAAGATCAAACAGATGAAGAATCTAAGATGAATACTTACATGGAAAATCCAGGGGTATTGAAAGTAGAAAATGGTAAGAAAAAAGCGATTGTAACGCTAAAAAGTAGCTCATTAATTAAAAATTTCCAAACGGAAAAAGATGGTGCATTTGTTGATGCAAAAGTAGTGAGTGAAGATAAAGAAAAAGATACAAGAGTAGTAGAATTTGAAGTAGCTGATTTATCAAAAAAACTAAATACAAAAGTATTTATTGAAGTGGCATCGCAAGGTTACAAGCAAACTCATGACGTACAGCTTGTATTTGAGCAAGATAAACTTGAACAAGTTAAAAATGAAGAGAAACAACCGGATGAAGATAAAAAGCCGGAAGTAGAAAAACCGGATGGAAATAAGAACCCAGATGCTGAAACAATTAAAGATGGTGAATACAGCATCAATTTTAAAACATTAAAAGATCAAACAGACGAAATTTCAATGATGAACACATATACAAAAAATCCAGGTGTATTAAAAGTAAAAGATGGTAAGAAATATGTATCATTTACATTAACGAATAGCGCATGGATTACAAAGTTTGAATTTGATAAAAATGGTTCGTTTGTTGATGTGAATGTATTAAGTGAAGATACGAAAGCTGACACACGCGTAGTGGAAGTAGAAGTAGCAGATTTATCAAAAAAATTAAATGTAAAAGTAAAAGTAGACATCGATTCAATGAATTATCATCATTTCTACGATATTCAATTTGCATTTGATAAAGATAGCATTAAGCCGTTAGATAACCAAGGTGGAAACGACAACCAAAACGGAAACAATAACCAAGGTGGAAACGACAACCAAGGCGGAAACAATAACCAAGGTGGAAACGACAACCAAGGCGGAAACAATAACCAAGGTGGAAACGACAACCAAGGCGGAAACGACAACCAAGACAATAACACAACAATTGATCCCAATGCTCTTAAAGACGGTGAATACAGTATCGGTTTTAAAGTGCTAAAAGATAAAACAGACGAAATTTCAATGATGAACACATATACGAAGAGTCCAGGCGTATTAAAAGTGAAAGATGGTAAGAAATATGTATCTTTCACAGTAACGAATAGCTCATGGATTACAAAGTTTGAGTTTGAAAAGAATAATTCGTTTGTCGATGCGAAAGTATTAGGTACAAATAAAGAGCTAGATACAAGAGTAGTGGAAGTAGACGACTTATCGAAAAAGTTAAATGCAAAAGTGAAAGTTGATATTGATGCGATGAATTACCATCATTTCTACGACATTCAATTCGCATTTGATAAAGGTAGTATTAAAGCTTTAGGCAACCAAGGTGGAAACGATAACCAAGGTGGAAATAACAACCAAGGCGGAAACGATAACCAAGGTGGAAATAACAACCAAGACGATAACAATAATCAAGGTGGAAATAATAATCAAAATGGACACACAATAGTTGATCCGAAAAATTTAAAAGACGGTCAATATGATGTTACTTTTAAAGTGTTAAAAGATAAAACGGATGAGATTTCAATGATGAATCAATACGTTGTAAAGCCAGCAAGATTAACAGTGAAAGATGGCAAGAAATATGTTGCGATGACACTGAAAAATAGTGCATGGATTACGAAGTTCCAAACAGAAAGTGCTGGTGCATTTGTTGATGCAAAAGTAGTGAGTGAAGATAAAAATGCAGATACGAGAGTAGTAGAGTTTGAAATTGATGAGTTATTTGCGAAATTAAATGCGAAAACAAAAGTAGATATCGATTCAATGAACTACCATCATTTCTACGACGTGCAAATTCAATTTGATACAAATAATATTGGTGCAGTAGGAACTATTAAAGAGGATCCGAAAAACGATCCGAAGAATGAACCGAAAAATCCAGTGAGTACACCGAAAGTAGACAATGTAAAAACAATCAGTAATCCTGATTTTAATCGAAATGCAGACGGTAAGAAGCAAAATGAAAATGTGAAGAATGATGTAAAAAAAGAGAAAAACTCAAAAACAGCAGATACAGCACAGATTGGAATGTATATGTTGCTATTACTAGGATCACTTGCTTTCTTAGTTCGTAAATATAGAGCAGGTAGACTGTAAAATTTGGAGTCTTGATGCATGGTTTCATGCATCAAGACTCGTTTCATATTGTACCGAAAGGAGTGGTGATTGAGAGTGAAGAAAATCACGAGTGTATTCATGGCTATCATTCTTTTATTTAGTATAGCTGGGTGCTCATCACCCAAAAAAGAAACGGCAAAAAAGGTAAAGAGCAGTAGTGAGGAACGTGTTATTGCAACGACAGTCGCCGTGACTGAAATTATGGATGCATTAGAAGTAGATTTAGTTGGTGTTCCAACTAGTTATAAAACATTACCGAAGCGTTATAAAGGTTTACCGGATGTTGGAAATCCGATGAGTCCTGATATGGAAAAAGTAAAATCAATGAAACCATCAGAAGTATTATCTGTTACGACGCTTGAATATGAGTTGAAGCCAGTTTTTAATGAAGCGGGCATTAAGGCAAATTTTTTAAATTTAACGAGTTTAAAAAACATGAAAAACTCAATTACAGAGTTGGGTGAAAAGTATGGGCGTGAGAAGCAGGCTGAAGCAGTTGTAACAAAGTTTGATAACAAGGTTACAGACATTCAAAAACAAGTAAAAGGGAAGAAAGAACCGACAGTCCTTATTTTACTTGGAGTACCTGGAAGTTATTTGGTAGCGACAGAACACTCATATATTGGGGATTTAGTAAAACAACTAGGTGGTAAAAATATCGTACAAGGTGAAAAAGTAGAGTATTTAGCTTCTAATACAGAGTACTTAAAAAAAGCTGACCCAGATATTATTTTACGTGCAGCACACGGTATGCCAGATGAAGTTGTGAAAATGTTCGATAAGGAATTTAAAACGAACGACATTTGGAAGCATTTTGCCGCAGTTAAAAATAATAGAGTGTACGATTTAGAAGAGCGTTTGTTTGGAACAACAGGGAATTTAGCAGCTATTGAAGCTCTAGATGAATTAAAGAAAATGATGTATCCATGATACATGTATATATAAAGGAAGATTGAGATGAATAAAAAATTTTGGAGTTTCTTCATCGTCACGGTATTACTAGTTATTATGACTACTGTATCCGCTGTGAAAGGTAGTTTAGAAATAGGTGTCATTGATCTTTTACAAGGTATATTTACAGGGACAAATGAAGATGTTGAAGTCATTAAAGATTTACGTTTCCCGCGTATTATTATTGCACTTTTCACTGGAGCAGCGCTTGCTGTTTCTGGTGTGCTTTTCCAAGCGGTTATGAAAAATCCACTTGCGGATGCTGGGGTTATCGGGATATCTTCAGGGGCCAGTTTTATGACACTTGTTATCATTACACTATTTCCTCAGTTCTTTTTCTGGACACCACTATTCGCGTTTTTAGGCGGTGCGTTTGCTTGTTATCTCGTTTATGCGTTTTCTTGGAAATCAGGTTTAAGTCCGCTGCGTATCATTTTGATCGGTATAGCGATAAATGCGATGTTTACTGGTTTAAATGAATCTTTCGTTACGATTTGCGGATATTTCATTAAAAGTATTAAGCAGACGACAACATCTAATATAACGATGAAGACATGGAGCGATGTGGAAGTACTTGTTACATATGGATCAATCGGCCTTATACTTGCACTGTTTGTAGGGGCATGGTGTAATTTATTATCTTTACAAGATAAAACGGCTAAAAACCTTGGACTTCATGTAACAAGGGTACGCCTTATTATTTCTGCTATCGCTGTCTTGTTAGCGGCTGTATCAACTGCGATTGCGGGCGTTATCGCTTTCGTTGGATTACTTATCCCGCATATTTCAAGGCAATTGGTTGGATCGGATCATAAAGTACTTATTCCGTTTTCAGCCCTTGCAGGTGCGTTATTAATTTTAACGGCAGACACAATCGGTAGGCTTATCGTACCGCCAAATGAAATTCCAGCAGCAACGATTATGGCAGTTATCGGTGGTCCGTTCTTAATATTCTTGCTTAGAAAGAGTGATCAAGTTCATGGAAATTAAAAATGTAACCTTTTCTTATGATAATGTAACGGATCGTTTAAAGTCTGTTAGTAGTGAAATAGAGGTTGGAAAAATTACAACAATTATTGGCCCAAATGGTTGTGGGAAATCAACATTACTAGGTGTTATGTCGCGAAATCATGATCCCCGTAGTGGAGAAGTAATGCTAGATGGTAAAGCTATTAGCCAGTATAAGCCGAAAGAGTTTGCTAGAAAGCTAGCGGTCGTTCATCAGCAAAATGAGGCGCCAGCAGATATTACAGTTGAAAAATTGACGAGTTTTGGGCGTATGCCATATAAAAATATTTTTTCTACACAAACGGATGAGGATAGCGAAGCAATCGAAAGAGCATTGACGTGTACGAGACTACAAGATAAGCGTGATAAGCCAATACACGCATTATCTGGTGGAGAAAGGCAACGTGTTTGGATTGCGATGACTTTAGCGCAAAATACGCCCATGCTGTTTTTAGACGAACCAACGACGTATTTAGATATTTACTATCAGCTTGAAATATTAGAGTTAGTGAAAGAGTTAAATGAAGTACATGGTTTAACGATTGTTATGGTATTACATGACATTAATCAAGCAATCCGTTATAGCGATCATATTATCGTGATGAAGGATGGAGAAATAGTTATGAAAGGTACGCCACATGATGTTGTAACAGAAGATATGATTAAGAGCATATATGGCGTAGAGGTCGTTGTGAAACACGATGAAGATACAGGATTGTATATGGTACCAATGGGGATTTGACAGGCGGCTAAATCCCTTTGGCAATTCATTTTGAGGTGATATTTTGAGCAGCAAGAAAGAAAAGAAAAAGAATTCCTTTTTTCAAAGAATACTTACAGTTGTTTTTTTAGGCATCTTTTTCTACTCTGTGTATGAATTAGGCGGGATGTTCATAGATTACTATGAAAATCGCAAAGTAATGGCTGAAGCACAAGATATTTATCAAAGGAGTCCGATGGAAGAAAAATCATCAGATGGAGCAGTACGTGCACAGTTCCAAGCCTTACAAAAAATTAATCCAGAAATAGTTGGCTGGATTACGATGGATGATACGCAAATCAATTATCCGATTGTTCAAGCGAAAGATAATGATTACTATTTGTATCGTAATTATAAAGGCGAGGATATGAGAGCAGGAAGTATCTTCATGGATCATCGTAACGATGTGAAATCTCAAAATCGAAATACGATTCTATACGGACATCGTATGAAAGACGGTTCTATGTTTGGGAGTCTAAAAAAAATGTTAGAAGAAGATTTCTTTATGTCTCATCGCAAATTGTATTACGATACTTTGTTTGAAGGATACGATGTAGAAGTATTTTCAGTATATACAACGACAACTGATTTCTATTATATTGAAACGGATTTTGGAAGCGATGAGGACTATGTATCTTTTCTAGAAAAAATTAAGGGAAGGTCACTCTATAAAACAGATACAAAAGTGACAGCGGATGATCAAATTGTAACACTTTCAACGTGTGATTATGCACTGGATCCAGAGGCTGGTAGACTAGTCGTGCATGCGAAATTGGTGAAAAGAAATTGAAAAAAGAAAAGGTATAGAAGTAGAGAAGATGTATCACTTCTCATACTTCTATACCAATTATTAAAACCGAAGTTATTGAGCCGCAGCTATTGGCATACGAACAATTTTAACGTCATAGAATGAGATTATATTATCGATAATAAAGTCTGGTAATCCACCGCGGTGTGAATGCGCATCTTTAAAGGCAGTGCTCTTCGTCCAACCTTGGAAATCTTCTTTTGCATTCCAACGAGTGCTGATCGTCACTTCGTCATAATCAACTGTATTTTCAGTTAGAAGAACTTCTAATCCTAAGAAACCGGGCATCGTTTCAACTTTACCTACTTTATTAAAGCGCTCAATTAATTTATGTGCGTCACCCTTCGTAATTTTAGATGTATTTGTAACAATAATCATTTCTTTATTCCTCCTATAAATCTATCATTATGTTCATCGTTTCATATGTATTAAATGATAATGAAAATCATTATCGTTGTCAATGATAATGATAAAATATATAAGTTTTTTTTCGATTAAGCGAGAGGATGAGCTAGTTGTACTAGCAAAGCAATAATATGGTATAGTGAAACGAGGCTTTTTTCAGTCTCGTTTTTTAAATGCTTCCTACTAATAGAAAGCATTCAAATGGAAAGGAAGACATTACATGCGATCTGAAGTAACTATAAAAATAAAACCGAAGTTTATAAAAGAAATTAAAGGTGGATATCCACTTATTTTAAAAGATGCAATTCAAAATTTAAATGATGTACGTGAAGAAGGGACAATCATCAACGTAGTGGATGAGAAGAACCAATTCATCGGAAAAGGCTATTATGGAAAACAAAATAAAGGATATGGATGGATTTTAACGAGAAAAGAGAAGGAGGAAGTGAATCAATCTTTCTTTGAAAGTAAAATCAAATCTGCTTTACATAAACGAAAAGATTTTTATAAATCAAATGATACAACAGCATTTCGTGCCCTGAATGGTGAAGGTGATGGCCTTGGCGGTTTAATCATCGATTATTATGACGGCTATTACGTAGTAAGCTGGTATAGTGAAGGGATTTATACTTTCCGAGATGAAATTATAGCAGCTCTTCAAAAAGTAGCAAACTTCAAAGGGATTTATGAGAAAAAGCGTTTTGATACGAAAGGAAAGTACATTGAAGGTGATGATTTCGTAACAGGAGAGCGCGGTGAGTTCCCACTTATCGTAAAAGAAAACGGTGTAAACTTTGCTGTATATTTAAATGACGGGGCGATGGTTGGTGTGTTTTTAGATCAGCGTAACGTTCGAAAACAAATTCGTGATAAGTATGCACAAGGAAGAACGGTTTTAAATATGTTCTCTTATACTGGGGCTTTCTCTGTATTTGCAGCGCTTGGCGGGGCAAGTAAAACAACAAGTGTTGACCTTGCCAATCGTAGTTTAAGTAAAACGATTGAGCAGTTCAGTGTAAATGAAATTGATTACGAAGCACAAGATATTATCGTAGAAGATGTATTTCTTTACTTTAAATATGCAGCTAAGAAAAAGATGAAGTTTGATATGGTTGTGCTAGATCCTCCAAGCTTTGCACGTTCGAAAAAATATACATTTAGTGCAGCGAAAGATTATAAAAATTTATTAAAAGAAACAATTGCCATTACAGAAAATAATGGTATTATCGTCGCTTCAACAAATTGCAGTGCATTCGATATGAAAAAGTTTAAAGGCTTTATCGATACTGCATTTAAAGAAATGAACGGTAAGTATAAAATATTAGAAGAACATTCTTTACCGGAAGATTTCCGTACAATTGATCAATTTAAAGAAGGAGACTATTTAAAAGTAGTTTTCATCGAGAAAATTAAAGGTTAATAAAGAAAAAAGGAGCTCAAGTTTAAATGAGCTCCTTTTCTTATTGAATGATATTTTGGACTCTGCCAACTTGCCCGTCCTGCAATCGTACTTTAATGCCGTGCGGATGAGAGGGTGAGTTAGTTAAAATATCTTTTACAATTCCTCTTGTTAGCTTGCCTGTACGTTGATCTTGTTTTAATACAATATCAACTTCAAGGCCTGATGAAATGTTAGATCGTTTTTGCCCGTTCATTTATACACCTGTACGTCTACGTTGGTTGTTTGTTTTCTTCGTTTGTTGGTTTTGTAATTTTTTCGTTTCTTGACTTTGACTTCCATTATTTGAGCCGTTTCCATTTCCTTGCTTTTTCTTTGCAAGTTGTTCGCGCATTAAATCAGCTAAGCTTACTTTTTTGTTTTCTGACATGATAAGTCTCCTTTATATAAAGTTAATTATGAACAATAGTAGTGAATTTCATCATATCATTGTTAGGGAAGGAAGGGAAGTTGGTTTGAAAATTCATATAATTCTTTCCAGTATTCATTCGTTACGATACAATTAAAATGTTAATGTTTGTAAAAAAAAGGGGATAGAAATATGTCACATCATATTTTATTAGTTGAAGATGATATCTCAATTCAGGAGATGGTTGAAACATATTTAGTAAAAGAAGGTTTTCAAGTTACAATCGCATCTGATGGAGAAGAAGGAGTTAACGCATTTTTAAAAGGTTCATTTGATTTGATTATCCTCGATATTATGATGCCAAAGTTAGATGGCTTAGAGGTTGTGCGAATCATTCGAGAAAAAAGTGCCGTTCCGATTTTAATGATGTCAGCGAAAGATACAGATGTTGATAAAGCTGTTGGATTAGGACTTGGAGCAGATGATTACATTTGTAAGCCGTTTTCTATGATTGAACTAGCTGCACGTGTAAAAGCGGGTATTCGGAGGTCTACAAAGTATTCAGCTGTGGAATCAAAAGATGAGGCGATTCAGATTGGTGATTTAATAATTGACCCAATTAATTTTACTGTGGAGAAAAAGGGAAGACAGCTTAAACTTACTTTAAAAGAATTTGAGATTTTAAAGCTATTCGTGAAGAATCAAAATCGTGTTTTTACGAAAGCACAAATATATACGCTTGTTTGGAATGAAGAATATTATGGTGATGATAATGTTATTAATGTTCATATGAGAAGATTACGTGAGAAAATTGAAAGTGATCCATCTAATCCAGAATATATTAAAACATTATGGGGCATCGGCTATAAGTTGGAAGTGATGTAGTATGGTTGTATTTTTAACAGTGGTGATTATTATATTGCTTATCGTTATTTACGTGCAATATAAAATTAGGAAAAATAGTAGTAGGAATTTACGCTACACGTATGAGAAGTTAAATCGAATTGTAAAAGAACAAACTGGTGAGAAGCTATTAATTATGACAGATGATCTAGAATTGCAAAAGTTATTAGTGGCGATTAATCATTTATTAGATGCAAAACAGAAAACGAATGCAGATCATGCGAAAGTGGAAATTTCGATGAGAAAAATGCTTTCAAATATTTCACATGATTTGAAAACACCACTAACAGTTATTCTTGGATATACAGAAATGTTAAATAAGGATAAAGCGATAAGTAAAGAAGAACAGCAAATATTACTTGAAAAGGTGCATGTGAAAACATTAGAGGTAATGGAACTAATTCATAAGTTTTTTGATTTAGCAAAATTAGAATCTGGTGACAAGGCAATCGAGATGACAAAAGTAAATATGAATGAAGTTTGCCGCGAGAAGATTTTGTCTTTTTATGATTTAGTGACGACGAAAGGATTTCAAGTTCATATTGATATACCAGAAAGAAATATATTTGCACTTGGAAATGTAGAAGTATTAGGTAGAGTATTGAATAATTTAATATCCAATGCAATTACATATGGAGACGATGGAAAGACACTTGGTGTGACGTTAAGAGATGATGAAACGAGTGTGTATATAGATGTATGGGATACAGGAAAAGGAATTGATGAATCTCATATTGATAAAGTGTTTGAGCGTATGTACACACTTGAAGATTCCAGAAATAGATTGTACCAAGGGAGCGGTTTAGGGTTAACGATTACGAAAAGACTTGTGGAAGCGATGGATGGAAAAATACATCTTTCTAGTAAGCCGTATGAAAAAACAATTTTTACTGTTGTATTAAAAAAGATGCTGTTTTAGCTTGTAGAGAAGTAGATTCTACAAGCTTTTTTTCAGCGTAAGGAATTTGTAAGGAACGGGTAAGAAAAAAGAGAATTCCGTTGTCTATTATAGAAGTATAAGGTAGTGCGAAAGGAGATAGTGACATGACATATATATTAAAAACGAATCAGTTAACGAAAGTGTTTAAAGGGAAAGAAGTAATTTCTAGCGTTAACATGCATGTGAAAAAAGGTGAGATATATGGTTTCTTAGGACCGAATGGTGCAGGTAAAACAACGATTATGAAAATGATCACAAACTTAATAAAACCGACGAGCGGTGATATTGAAATTTTTGGTGAGAAGTTAACGGATACATCTTATGAATTGTTAAAGCGCATGGGGACAATTATCGAATATCCAATTTTTTATGATAAATTAACGGCGAAGGAAAACCTAGAATTACATTGTGAATATATGGGGTATTACGATAAAAACGCCATTGATCATGCTTTACATTTAGTGAAGCTGCACGGTATAGATGATAAAAAAGTAAAAGATTTTTCATTAGGGATGAAGCAAAGACTTGGTATTGCAAGGGCGATTATGACGAAGCCAGAATTACTCATTTTAGATGAGCCAATTAACGGATTAGATCCAATTGGTATTAAAGAATTAAGAGATTTATTTAAAATGCTTTGCAAAGAATATGGTATTACGTTATTAGTCTCTAGTCATATTTTAGGCGAGATGGAACTAATGGCAGATACAATCGGTATGATTCAAAATGGAAAGCTAATAAAAGAAGTTTCAATGAAGAGTATTAACGGAAAACAAACAGAGTACATTGAAATTACTGTTCCTGATGTGAAGCGTGCAGCTTATATTTTAGAAGATAAACTCGCTATAAAAAATTACAAAATAATGAGTGGAAACATGATTCGTGTGTATGAATTGAAGGCGACGCAGCAAGCCATTTCAAAAGCACTCATTATGAACGATGTAGAAATTGAAAGTATTAATAAGAAACATAGTTCTTTAGAGGAGTATTTCTTAAATGTAATGGATGGAGAGGGCATTCATGCTTAATGGATTGTTAGTGAATATAGTAAGTGGATTGATCGTAATGTTCATAAGTGGGATTTTATATTATAGAAAACCTGAGCGGAAATGGATTTTAATTTTATTAGTGATAGGAATGTTAAGCGTAGTTACTGCTGGAATTAGAATGTTAGTAGCGTAGAGGCAGTTATATAAGGAATGGAGGCATGGTTTACATGTTTAAATTAATGAAGCTTGAATGGAAGAAACATCAATTATCTAGTTATTTTAAAAGTGTAGCAATTTGTATTATAACAATTTTCACCGTAGTAAACCTCATGGCGTTGGGAGCGAAAGACGAGGTAGATGGGCTATTCTCTGACTTCACGCAACAAATGGTTTTAATAAACACTGTTATTAGGATAACATTCATTATTTTTAGTTCGGTCATTTTATCACGTTTAATAATTGATGAGTATAAGAACAAAACAATACAACTATTGTTTATGTACCCACTGCAAAGAAAAATGCTAATGAGGGCGAAATTAACAATTGTTTTTTGTTTTTGTTTTGTGAGCACGATTATCGCTACTTTCAGTATTAGTTTACTCGTATATTTTGTGAGTCCAATGATGGGGCTGATTGAAACGCCAGCTACGATAGGTGAAATAATAGCTATCGTTCCAGCTACTTTTATAAATGCATTTATGATATCTGGTATAAGTTTAATTCCTTTATTTTTTGGGATGAGAAAGAAATCGACACCGACAACAATTACTTCTGCAGTAATAATTGGGATGCTAATTAGTAGTAACTTTGGTTCTGGAAACGGTCAAGTAAGTATGTTTAATTTTATCGCTATCCCAATAGTGCTCTGTTTATTAGGGATTTTTATTAGTTATCTTTCATATCGTAAAATCGACAAGATTGATGTGGCGTGAAGCAAGCTTAAAACAACAACGAACTGGGGTATGAATAGTGAAAAAAATAATAGTAATTGCAATTTTAAGTTAATTTCAGTGGCTTACATGAAAGGAGGACTATCATGCTACGTCTTATGAAGCTAGAATTGAGGAAGTTTAAGCTTGGATGGTATGTGAAGAGAGCAGTTATTGCAAATATCGTTATACTGGCACTACTAATCTTCGTTAGTATCGTTGCTCAAATAGAAGGGGATCCAAAAATAAGGGATCCGCAGATAATTTTGTCGATGGCTAGTGCGTTAGTAAGAGCAACATTTATTATTTTTGGTGGCGTACTAATAGCCAAGTTAATAATTGATGAATATAAAAGTAAAACAATACTACTCATGTTTTCTTATCCAATTAACCGAAAGAAAATGATGGTTAGTAAGTTGGCTATTACAGCGACATTAACATTTATAACAGTTATTTTATCGAACATTTTAGTAGTAGGAATTTTCTTTGGGATAGATAGTTATTTTTCAATTCTTCCTAATTCATTCACAGTAGATCAATTGATTCAAGAAGGGATAAATCTTATTCCTTTAGCCATTGCCACGGCAGGAATAAGCTTAATTCCTCTATATTTCGGGATGCGTAAACGTTCTGTGCCAGCTACAATCGTTTCTTCTATTATCGTTGTATTAATCGCAATTAATAACCCGTCCATATTTCCTATAGCGACGTTTCTTCCTCTTCAATTCACATTTGCAGCGATTGGAGTTGCGATTGCATATTACGGAATTAAAAATATAGAGAAGGAAGATATAACAGTATGACAAGAATACGTAAAAAAGAGTTGGCGTTATACCAACTCTTTTTTGTATATGTATGCTTCGTTACTACTCTGTAAATTTATAGTGTTTGCTTAAATACTCTTGCACTCCTGGAGAAATGTTAAAGTTATTAGGACCTTTATATTCGATAGTAAACTCTCCATCTTCAATTGTTTCAAAGGCGATTGCATAGCTATTCATTTTAGCATCGTAAGAAGTATTTTTGACTTCTGCATCTAGATCAAAGTATTTTGTAATATATTCTTTTGATTCCGTAACTGCTGTTTGTTTTCCCCAAGGGGTACCATAACTTGTGAAATAAAGAGATACACCGATAACTCCAATGATAGAAGTTAGTAAGAGAGTTCTTATTGTTATTTTTTTGTTTTTTGTATTCAATTTAGTTCCCTCCAATTAATATGAATTTATCTTAACGTATTTTCTCATAAAATACCATTTAGTAGAAAATAGTTTCACATGAAACAAGTTACAGAAAAAGACAAGGTGCATAAACACCTTGTCTTTTTCTGTCGTTACATTTGGGGAGCTTCCATTCCAGTAGCAGCCCATTCTTCTTTTGCAGGACCATAAACGCCAGGGACTGTTAAGCCAGCTTGACGCATTAAAACAGTCATCTGTCCGCGGTGGTGATTTTGATGATTGATGAGTGTCATTAAAAATATAGAATTCGGCATAGGACGACCAAAGAAGTTATTAATAGTAGCTAAGTCTTTATCAGTCCACTCACTTTGAAGTGCTTCAATAAAAGCCGTATTCACTTTGCGATACCCATCTGCAATTGTTTTTGCTGAAGTTGGTACAGGATAATCTTTCGTTTCTCCTTCAAACTTAAGTCCTGTCCCTGATAGCATAATAGGAAGTGCTGTAACGATATGCCAAGCGACTCTCCCTAAAGTCCAGTGCCCAGGTGCAATTTCTTGTGATAAAGATTCATCGGTTAATGCATCGAGCATCTTCTGAGTAGACTCAGCTTCGTATGTCCATGATTGTAGAAAACCTTCAATGGTTTGGTACATTATTGTTATCCCCTCTACTTATGTTCATAGATTAAATTCGAGATACTTAATTCATTCCCTTTTTATAGAAAAAATTCAATATATATTGATACGATATAAAAATAATTAGAAAATATTTGTAAAAGTGTCAGAAAATCGATCTTTTCATTCGTATATGTAATGAATAAAGAATAGAGTAAAGAGTGGTGATAAGGGTGAAGGATATAGAAATAGTAGAAGGTCTTCGAAAACAAGAAATGTTAGCGTTACATACAGTCATTGATCAATATGGAGATTTAATTTATAAGGTGGTTCATAGTGTTTTAGATACGGCACATAGTAAGGTGCTAGTGGATGAATGTGTTGACGATATTTTATTAATCGTTTGGTACAACATTAATAGTTATGATAAAAATCGTGGGAAGTTTAGAAATTGGCTTATATCTGTTGCGAAATTTAAAGCCATTGATTATAAACGAAAAAGTAATAAGGTCTATCAATTACAAGAGTTTCAGCAAAAAATATATGTAGAAGGAAAAAATGTTAATTTAACAAAATATGAGGGTATTTTAAGTGTTAATATTTTTTGGGAATTTTGACGAAATAATAACGATTTATACGGATTTTAATATATTGTATTAAAATATATACGTGTATCAAGGTTGAAGGAGCTGAAATTCCTTTAATGAGGAAGGCGAAAGTACAAGCGAAGGGAGAGCGTATTGCATGTAATATTTATTAGAATGTAAGGAAAAAAACTTTGTTTATAAAAGGTTTGTTCCAGAGCGGGTAGTTGATAAGGAAAATAAAAACTGATTTTTATTAGAAAGATATTTTTAATTAGTGGGCTTACTTAAAAGATCGAACACGAAGGAGGGTCAACATGTCTTTATGGAGTAATAATGCAAATGGATATTGTGGATGTAATAATCAAAATGGTGTGCATGTTGATTCATGCTGTTTTAGTTGCGATGGGACAGTTCCTAAGCTCGGTCCAACAGGCGAAACAGGAGCAACAGGAGCAACAGGAGCAACAGGAGCAACAGGAGCAACAGGAGCAACAGGAGCAACAGGAGCAACAGGAGCAACAGGAGCAACAG
>NZ_JBIYCZ010000007.1:0-252692 GCF_044908245.1 Bacillus sp. RC242 | reverse complement strand
AAGGCGATGAATACATTTACAAAATGACAAAACTGTAAGAATACACGAATGTTTGTAAGAAAGTTCGATGTTTTCCTTTTTCTTTTTTTATTATACCATTACTAGCTTGCTGCCGAAAAAATTTTTCCTTGTTGTAAAAGCATCACCCTTTTACCGAGAAAAATTTATTCTTTGAAACTAGCATACTTACAAATACCGAATACAACATGTCCAAACATTTAATATTTGTACACGAAGATTTCGAAAGCATTAGTCTCCCATTTAGAGGTGAGGTACTCAACTTTATTTTTATAGAATTTTTTACCATTTTAATCTTGACTCTTACATATAATCAGTTATACTGATTATATGTAAGAGTGATTATTTTAGAGGTGATTATTTTTGTATAAAATATTAGATTCATTTGGGTTCCTTACAGGAAAAGTAGAACAACTATTGGAATTAGATTTTGCTGAAAAATTAACCCCTTATAACATTAACGCAAAACAATATGGTGTCTTAATGAAAATTGATGAAAAACCAAACCTTTCCCAAAAGGAAATCGCAGAAGAATTACAGATAGACCGCACAACGATGGTTGATTTTATTGACCACTTAGAAACATTACACTATTTAATTCGCACAAAAAATCCACAAGATAGAAGATCATATTGTATTCAAATTACAGACAAAGGTAAAGAAGTGCTAGAAAGTTGCTGGGAATTATTATGTCGATCGGAGATGGATATTTTATCTCCTTTAGACAAAGAAGAACAACTTTTCTTTAAAACATGTTTATTAAAAATTTTAAAACATAGAGAGGAATGATAAATATGCAGGAAATAGAATTTTTTAAAGGTCGCATTGCTTCTACTTTTAGTCCAATGGATTATGTACAAGCTCAAAAAAATAATCCTGACCAGTATGTATTAGTCGATGTGAGAAATGGTCCAGCCGTATTAAGAAAAGAAAAAATAACAGGTGCATTAGAAATCTCGCAACTTGAATTAGAAAAACGTATAGCAGAATTGCCAAAAGATAAAATGATTGTTTTATATTGCTGGGATGTATGGTGTAATACAGCGGCAAAATCTGCTGTATTACTCTTAGAAAATGGGTATACCGTAAAAGAACTTGCTGGCGGAATTGCCGCTTGGAAAACAATGAACTTTCCAACTACCGCTTTATCTTTAGAAGAAAATACGGATTCATCGTGTGGGTGTTAGAAAAATGACTCCAACGAATTACTGGATTGGTGTTGCTTCAAGAGATCATGTGTTACAAGGAGCTGAAGGTGGATTCGCCCAGCTTTGTCACGGGAAATCTTCTCCTTTGAAAAAAATGAAAGCAGGAGATTGGATTATTTATTATTCTCCTAGATATCATCTTCAAGAAGCAAATCCCTGTCAAATGTTCACGGCAATCGGAAAAGTAGTGGATGATTATGTTTATGAATTTGATATGGGGAATGGGTTCGTTCCATTTCGTAGAAATATCGATTTTTGTCCTTGTACAGAAGTGAATATTCACCCTCTTATCAATAAACTATCTTTTATTCAAGATAAACAAAGATGGGGTTATCCATTTCGATATGGGCATCTTAAAATAAATAAAGAAGACTTTATATTGATAGCAAAAGAGATTGGCATTGAAGAGATTGAATTCCATTAGTTCTTGCAAACAACATTCCTTTTCGTTTGTTACAAAAAGCTATGACGCAACAGCCATCTATATTTCAATGGCTGTTGCGTTTATAAAAAATCCATTAACTTTCTTATGTAGAAAACATCATGTAAAAAAAATATAACAAATATCATAACAATTTTGTAAAAAGAAACCTCTCATAGCATAAAGGTTATATAACATCTACACGAAAATAAGTTTTATGCAGGGGAAGCTCTCTCTGATCATTCTAATTTTTTCTATTTCCTTCTTGCTCCTACAACATACTTCCCTTACTTATTCCCAAAATCCCTATCAAACTTTGAAAAATACATACCAGATTCTTTCACCCCAAAACCGAAGCCAAAAAGTATAATGCACCTTTGCGCCGAGGTTGTTAAAATCCAAATTTTCTTTATTTGTAAACAAAAAGAAAAATCTTATATATCATAAGTTCTTGTCCTGCTTTTAAAAAAATCGCTCGGTAAAGAAGTAGTAGTGGTATAGTGAAAAAGAAGAACGAAATATTCTCTTATGTAGGAAAGGAAGATAATAATGATTGATTTATTAAATAAATGGATGTTAGAAAGTACAGGCAATTTCAATATCGTTGTAGGACTTACAGCACTTCTATTTTTGGGTTCAGTAATTGCACTTATTATTATTTATAAAAAAATTGGTAAACCAGATGAAAGAACAAATGCTATTTATTTAAAAATTACTTCTCGTATGTTTACTACTCAAATTCTAATGAATGCTATATTTATTTCTTTAGTTGGTAAAGATATTGAGAACTTCCGTCAAATCTTTATATTATTTGAAGCTTTTGTATTCTTTATTGGAGCTATTTATTCGTTTAAATTACATAGACAGGAATATAAATAATTCACTTATAAGAAACAATAAAAAAACAGTAGTGTATAAAATCACTACTGTTTTTTATTGTTCATTTTCAAATGTAAACTTTTTGATATTAGTTTACTTTCAATACAATTGTTAACTAAATATTTTTTAACAAAGTGGATTAATTTTCCCTATCCCTCGTGAATCTCTTTAATGCTTTTTCCTTCTAAAAATGCATGCCCTGTTTTAATTTTTTCTACTGTTTCAAATCCATACTTTTCATACACTTTTTCTACTTTTTCGTTAATTGGAATCACCCAAAGATTATCTAGTCCTCTATGCATTACTTCACTTTGAATAAAATGAATAAGTTCACCTATTAACCCTTTACCTCTAAACTTTTCAATTGTAGCTACACTTTCCATACGGGCCTGTTTTTCATGTTCAAAAATACAAGCAATGGAACATGCTATTCCATTGTATCTAAGTAGATAGTGAGTGAATGCTGGATGCTGGAATTCTTCTTGAAAAGCTTTTTTTCTAACTTCACCTCCCCCAAACTCCTTTATATTACATTCAATATCTAAAGCTTCTTCAAAATTTAATTTAGATACCTTTTCAATAGTAACTTTTTCATTTTTATCTTTTTTAGTTAATTTCTTATTCCATAATTGGACTGGACTTATTAATTCTTCAAATCCAAAATTCTTTATTTGTAATTCAGAAATCAGTTTTTCTTGCATATCTAAGTTGTATATATAAAATCTAGGCACTATATTTTTAGTCTTATAGAAATGAACTACTTCATCTACTATCATTTGCGGATTTAAACTTACTACACTTACATGTGCATGATTTGCATCATAATAATATGGGTTACTTTCATTACAAAATATAGAACCCCATGATTTCTCTATTCGGCTAGTAAAGGTTTCAAGATATGCAAAATCAAGCTCAAGAACATTTTTTAAACTAGTCATACGATATTCCCTCTTCTCTATTTATCTCTTCAATATCTTTTGTACTTTATTATACATTTAAATATTTTAATTTTCAGTATTTTAGTTCGAAATATATCCCAGACCCTTCAAATCCTCACAAACATTGACCTCACGTAAAATACCCGTAATTAAAAAAGAAAAAGCTAGATTCATGCTAGCTTTTTTACATAATTCTCGAAAGCGGAAGTTAAAAGTATTAATTTGAAACAAAGATGTACCGTTTCAATTCCTTTTTATTTCGCTCTTTATGTGATATATTTATCGCATAAAGAGCGAAATACATCACAAAGGAGACTTTATATGAAAAATAAACTAGCTTACTTGGGATTTATTGGATTTCTAGGGTTTTTAGGTCCTCTTTCATTTTTAGGTGAAACTTCATTTACATATTACTTTTTCGCTTTCTTTTCCTTCTTTTTATATGCAAAAGTTATACCAGATGAACTTTTTATCCTGAATGTTCGCATTGCTGCCACAAAGGCATTTTTCGTAGCATTAGTATCGGGTGTTTTACTAATCTTAAGTATTGTTATTTTTGCAGATGTACATGTAATTCGATTATTCGTTGTACTTGCAGTTGTAATACCGTTAGGAACTTTTGTAATTAATTTAGAAATATTTGAACGTAGAGAAAAGAAAGGGATGCAGGATGACGCTGATTACTCGGATGAAAGAATATAGGGTAAAGCTAAATATGTCCCAAGGAGATTTAGCTAATAAGGTTGGAGTTAGAAGAGAAACAATTGGTAATCTCGAAAACGGAAAATATAACCCTTCATTAAAATTGGCTTACGCTATTGCAAAAGTTTTAAGAGCACCTATTGAAGTGTTATTTTGGTTTGAAGACTAGTTTAATTCTAGTACAAGTGAATACAAGAGAAAAAATGATGAATATTCTATTCATGCTCGGTTAACATAACGTCTCATTATCAGTAGCAAGGACAAGGAGGAATCTTCCCTTACAAGGGAACCTCCTTTCTTTGTTCTATCGACCTATGCATTTTTTTATACATTCCTATCCTGGCACGGTTTTAGGGTTCTTTTTTGTTGTTGGATAAATAAAAAACTGTATTAAATCTTGCATGCTCCTAGATGTCACTATATATGAACACTACGTATTTGAATTTCTCAATGACCAACATTACTTAACGTGGTAAAATAGTATTCGGATGGAAATCCAATGTTATTAAAATTAAAGTGGTTATCAAGTCGGAGGAAGGCACCTTAGGGTGTCTTTTCTTTTTAAAATATATAAGCGCAACTATCCCTTTCCTAATAGAGGCCTTCCCTCATGCCTCCTTACAGGGAGAATGATAAGGCTTTTTATATTTACCCAATTACCGAGCTCTCAAATGTTTTAAATAGTCACAATACATGTATTGCTTCAATAACATATGATCATTCTTAATGAATATCATTGAAATTTACCAATAGGTGTTAGTGCAGTAAAATAAATTGTGTTATGATGTGAGCAAATATAAAGCTATCTAACGGAGGGATTCACATGCCGCATGTTGTGTTTCGTGGAATTACTACTGAACAATTAAAACGCATAAGCAAGCCATTAGTAGAAGAGCTAGCAGAGATTTGTGAGTGTGGTACGGATAATTTTACGTTTGAACTACCAAGTTCTACGTTTGTATTCAATGGAGAAGAAATAGTAGCATTTCCTCTTATTGAAGTGAAATGGTTCGAGCGTGGACAGGAAATTCGTGATCGATTTGCCAAGGCCATTACTACATATGTAATGGATTTTGGACTTCCAGAAGTAGAGGTTGTATTTACGGTTTTCACAGAATCAGCGTATTATATAAACGGGAAGCATTGTGCAAGTTAGAGCTATTTGAAAGATTTTTGTAACATTATTATGGGTAGAACCACATTGACATCAAGCTAAGAAAAGCGAATATCCAAAATAAAAAAATGAACTCAATTCTCATAGACAACTAACTGTGAAGAGATAAAATTTTTGTTTTAGGGGACATCAAAATATTAGCTTGATGGGTTGGGGGCTACCCCTTTATGTAAAAAACGGTAAAAACAAAAACTGGAATTTATTGTTTTAGTTAATTCAACAAGCACGAATATCATCACATTCAGTATCTATATAGTCTAACTCTACAAATTGCACATCTTTTTGGCGATTTAACAACTCTTTTTTATTCATATTGTTCCAATCATATACTTCTGCATGAGAAACTAAGCATTTTGCTTTCACAGTAGTTGTAATTCTCAGAAGTTGTTCTCTATCCTGCCATGTTGATATAAGACATGGCATCTCTAGCTCAATTAAAATTTTTTCTCCTACGGCAAAAGAATCCATTACACTGGGTGCATCTGATTCAAAAATTTCACTTTCTGTTGTTTTTGAAATGACTTCTGCCCAATCAACTAAATAGTCAATACCTTTTAGCATAATGGGAAGCTGCTCTATCATTTCAACTTTTTGTGTTATAACCTCCCATAATAAGGTTTCTGCTAAAATATCAATCTTTTCTTGTTCCAATATTAAATTCCCTCCTTAATCGACGAAACAAAGAAATATTTTCTATATTTTATTATGAATTGATCTTTGAAAGAAAAATAAATAAATGCTCTATACAATTCTATTTAACATAACGCCTTATTATCGATAGCAAGAAAAAAGTGGATCCCTCCTCTAATAAGGCATCCACCTATTCATTATGTGTTTCTATACTTGTTTTGTTCTCTTTGCTATTACAAACTTCAAAAAAGCCACAAATAGCACGAAAAGCGGTATTATTTGAATAAAGAAAAATCCTTTCCAAAAATAAAATGGATTATTATATGTAAATTCTGTTGCCGCCTCATTTGTATAAGAAACAAACGAACCAACCAAACAAGATATTGGAAGTATGAGTATATTTATCGCTAAACAAACCATTATCAATGATATATTTTTATTCTTAATTTTTGGTGAACCAGCCTTGATAAATAAAAATGTTGCAGTGCCGAATATTAGAAAAAGTGGTATCACATAAAAAATCCCCATAATATCCCTCCATGATTTTGATTGTACCATCAGCAAAGACAATTTTGTACAAATTCGCATAAATAGGGTATTCATGTGATGTTAACAAAACGTCTCGTTATCGGTAGCATCGAAAAGGGGAACCATATTCTCACAGAGGAACCTTCTTTTTTGTGCTATGGATCTATGTATTTTTTATACATCCCTATCCTAGCGCGGTTTTAGAGTTCTCGTTTGTTACTGAATTAGTCGAAAATCCGTATAAAAATTTGCATACTCTTAACCTGGTAATTTTCTGAAAACTTCAAGATATCCCTCACATGAAATCTCCTTTTCTACAGAAATAATAGGGTTGATGTAAAATACTGGTCATGTTATTCAATAAATGGGCTAGATTATAGAGTGATTTTATTAATTGTTTCGTTAAGATAGTGAAGAAGTGTATTTAAATCAACGTGGCAATTTAGTTGGATTTAAGTGTAATAATATTATTAAAATTCAAGAAATGTAGGGTGAAAAATGAAGAGTATTAAAAGATTGATTCAAGTCATCTTAGTAAGTACATCAATCTTAATTCTTAGTGGATGTTTCTCTAATTTCTCTAAAGATGATTTGAATCAACCAATACAAAAATATTTAAAAACAAACTATGGAATACAAGGTGGGTTTTCTGTTGTTGAGACAGATAATTATTGGTTTCAAGGGGTTGACCATCAAACTTATGTAGAAATGAAAAAGCCATATCGTGCTTATCCGTTTCTAATGATTGAAAGAGGTACTTGGAAAATTTTAAATGATGACAGTGACGATATCTATCTTGAACAATTCAAGGGTGCATATATTGAGCAACATCCAGAAGTAGTTCAAGTAATTGAACAAATCATAAAAAAATATGGATTAGTGAAATATCCTAATAAATTTATTTCGGTAGAGAATGGTCCTGTTTATATATTTCCTTACGACAACCTTGAGTTTAATATAATTTATTCTCAAGAACTACTTGATGATTTTAAAAAGACCCAAAAGATAGATACTACTAAACTTTTACCTACATTAATACCAAGTGACCCCCGACGTGAAAATTATAATGTCAGGTATTTAGGTGTAGTAAATTTTCTATTTAAATTTGACATGTCTAAAACTATCCCAAAGGCCCAAGATCTAATTGAGGACTTTCAAAAAAGTGGAGTATTAACAAAAGGGATATACAACATAGATATGTTAGTAGATGATTCAAATGGGGGATCGGAATATAATAATGTAGCTTTGTTTGAAGTTGATGAAAATGGTAAATACACTATAATTGCTTCTCCTAAATACGGTGAGTTAGAGAACACTTACTTTTATGGTGATTACGCAGCTAAAAAAAAATATAAAATAGAACTTTAGGTTGAATTATCACAAAGAATTATAGACTTAATTCAGTAGCATGTAGTCTATTAAAAAGTACAATCTTTTCTTAAAACATTATAGAAACAACTATATTTTAACCCCGTCCTAAAATTAGAACGGGGTTATGCTTGTTTTTGGTTTTAAAAATTTAGTAGATTTATTGTCCTTTTACACTTTAAATTGGAAATTTCTGTATTACAAATAAAAAGGATCCGATATGAGTATCAGATCCTTTTTCTCTTAGTATACTTATTTCACTGCCTCTTTCAATTCTTTTCCAGCTTTAAATGCAGGTGCCTTTGAGGCAGCAATTTGCATTTCTTCACCTGTCTGCGGGTTACGACCTGTTCGTGCAGATCTTTCACGTACTTCAAATGTACCGAATCCAAGAATCTGTACTTTCTCTTCATTTGCAAGAGCTGTTGTTATAGCGTCTAATACAGCTTGTGTCGCTGTCGCAGCATCTTTTTGCGTAAGTTCTGCTTTATCGGCAACTGCTTTTGTTAATTCTGTTTTATTCATTTTCTGCACCTCTTTATATGTAATTAGGGATTATTATAACGTTCCTATACTCCTAGTGCAATTATTAATAACATATAAAGAAAGCACCACATCACCACCGAGCAATGAAAAACAAATAGTCCAAAACGAAAATATAAGCCGTGTTTTTCAAAACTACATGGAATCTTCATCCTGGTTTATAATAAAATTCTTAAGTTGATGGGAATGGATTAAGACTTCGAAATATCATGCTTTCGTATCAAATAAGAAACATTAAATGGACTTTAAATTTAATTCGCAGGATATCTCTTTTTTACAAGATCTTCGATGTTAATTGCTTTTTTGATTTCTTCTGATGATAACCAGGAAATATAATTTGTTCCATTCTTATTGGTTAAATAGATGTTATATTTTTTATTATATAGTTCTTCCTTAAGGATTGTGGTTACCTTGATCAAATCCTCAACTAAAGGTGGCTTGTATTCTAATTCATTACTAATGGTATTAATAACTAAATTCACCTTATATGTCGGCCCATCGCCATCAAGCATATTTGAATAAGTAATACCTTCAATTGCAAAACGATCGTTTTGAATTTCATGTAATCTTTCTTCTACTTTTGTTTGAGTTTTAATCCAATTTTCCAAATAAATATCAATGGCATTGTTCATTGTTTTTTTCATTGCTAGTAACAGTTCTTCTTTTGTTATCTTTTTTTGCACATCTTTAAAAGGTTCACCTAAAGATTCACCAGTATGATCCTTAATTTCAATCTCTGCTATCTTTTTATTATTCTCCTGAATGAGTTGAAATAGAGCATATAAACGATCTAATTCTACTGAATCCAATTGGCTAAAGTCAATCTCGTTACTCATTTGCAAAGTTAATAATAATTCATTAGTTGGTTTTCCTTCATCTGGATCTTTATTATCTAAAATATATTGAAGAGCATTTTCCGTTTCAGATTCCACGTAGCCTAATTTTTTCATTTCTTCTAGAGTTGGTTTAAACTTCTTATATTCCTCATATGTTTTTTTTCCATATTGGTATTCATCACCTACTGGATTTGAATAGAGGAGACCTTGTACCTTTACTCGGAATTTTAGATATTCGTTATTTTTTTCTTGCACAGTATGGTAGGTATTACCACCATTATTTTCATTTATCGAGCTCCAATCTGTTACAACAACATCAATACCGTGTTTTTCTTTTATATATTCTTGTATCTCAGCTCCATTTTCTTGATTACAACCACTTAGACATAAGAAACATAATACTAGCAATATTACATGTTTCAAACTTTTCATATAAGCACTCCCTACGTAAGATTTATTCTTGAATGTGCAGCACACTGCAAAACCTTCTTTTCCTTAGTCGTATACTTTAACTTTTATATAGTTTGATTCTTAAATCATTTAAGTTCCTGACGTTTCCAACTATATTGCTTGAAGCATTACTGTCTTAAAATATTTAACTTATTTGTTTTAAGGTCTTTCTCAATTCTATATGCATATGGTTCATTGGGCTCATATCTAAAACGTGCATTCTTACCATAATATCTATTTTACTATAAAATCCGGTTCTATTATTAAAATTTCCCTTTTTTGTTTTTTGTTTCCTAGTATAGATGTTCCTTCTACTTCAATGAGGGAGGATTTATGGAAAGACATTATACAATCTCAAATTATGCATTATATATAAGAAGAAAAAATATGACTCAAACCATAACATGATAAAAATCATATATATGCATAATTAAATTTAAAATCACCGATTATAATGTTATACTAATATCAACCAAGAAGAATCCAACAAATTATGATTAATCACTACATTTTCTTTCATAGCATGTCAACGTAAAAAAGACACTTTCCATTGTGTCTTTTTTTACGCTTTGAAATGAATACATTGACTCAATACTTATATTTAACTAGTTTTTAAAACAATTTTAATACCTATCTATCTGTTATACGATAGATGGGTATTATATTTTTAAATAGGGCATTAAACAATTTTTTAACCTTATACATTTATTATTTTATTATTCTTTTTACATCCTCTACACTTACTAAAGTTGCTTCCGCTATGATTTCAACTGAAACGCCTAAATTGAAAAAATTTTGCATCAAATGAACTCTTTCTTGTTCTCTTGCTTTTTGATCAACCTCGAATAATTGTTGTAATAAATCTGTACTCATTATAAACACTCCTTTTAAATTTTTTAATAAAAAAACCCTAATCAACCAGGTTCTCTGTTTTCATAGAACATTTTAAATAATAAAGAAGAGCTGATGGATAAAATCCACCAGCTTTCCTTTTTCTTGCTATTCAATTAGAAGCTAACCGTCGCTGCTTCCTCTCCTGAATTAATCATTCGTTGTTCAATCTTTCCTAGCAGTTCCTTTATCTTATCTGAATAAAGTTTAACTGCTTTCGTAGATTGAGCATTCTTAAGCTCTTCTGTCCATTCTGCTAAATCTTCTTTTTCTTGATCATCTAAATAATCAAAAACTTTCTTTCGAGACATCCGGCTCACCTCTACTCAACTCTCTTTATTTGGCCGTTACATAACCAAATCTCCTCATCTCTCTATTTCTATTTATACCAGATTACTCCTCTTTTATTCCTTATTCTTTTTTTCGAGTTCGTTCAATTTCTTTGAAATTGACTGAATCTCATCGGTTTTTACTTGTTCCGTTGCCAAGCGATTGTGCAGCAGGAAGGCTTGCCCTGAAATCCCAGCAAGAATACTCACCTTAAGAATATCCATCGTTGTTTCAGGGTTAAACATTGCAACACCAACGAGTGAAGCAATACTTCCTACAAACATCTCTCCCAAAAAACCCGGGTGAAATGCAAGCTTGCTCTTACGAGGCAACAAAAACTTTTTGTTTGTAATGTAATGACTAGCCAATCCTGAGAACATACCAGCCACAACTGAAACAATTACTGTAACCAACATAATATGCACCCCTTTTCGAAAAACTTTTGACATTGCAGCAGCAGTTTCTATTTAATAATTAGTTGCTATGACATAGCATCACCCCTTTCAGGCAAAAACAAATAACCTTCCAGGAAAATGAATTGTTTACACAATGAAATAAAGTAACATAAAGTTCCTTTTTGTGTAATTTCATTAACCCGAAAGGTTATAAGTAATTAGTGATATAAAAAAGAAAAAGAAAAAAATGCAACTAAATTATATCACAATGAAGTTCGTTTTATCTTTAGATTCAAAAAATTCACTCTGTTATTTAACTTTCTCAAGTTAACAAATCAAATTCCTTGATATCTTTACACTTTCTAATAATTCTAAAGCCTGATTGTTATTTAATTTTTTCAATCTCTCATCGATTATGCTGTAGATTACACTACAATTTTGATGAATATAGAATTCCAATATCTCAAATGCTACTTTTTTATCCTCTTCATTTTCATAGTTGTATAAGTTTATTATTCTAGTTCCTGTCTCACGTACTAACCACAATATCTTACGCTTAAATAAGAAATAATAATATGGGACCATTAAATCCGCCACATCTGATTCTCGATTATTCATTTCTAACAAAGAATTCTCGAATTCTTTGTTAGAAATGACGGCCACTTTTTTTATTATTTTCATAGTCGATATATCCACCTTTCTTAGAAAATAAAAAAGACAAGGAATTAATCCTCATCTTTTTCATAACTACAGTTAATTTTTCTCTTCATATTCGATTACCATAACCAAAAGCGGTTGGCCTTGTTCACGTTCCATGAACCCGCTTGGTGTTATTTTTTCAACTATTTTCCCATGATTTGCACAATACTTCAAAAAACCATTCACTTCTTCATCAATTCTTAATGCATCAGCAATCACCGTTCTAATTTGCACCATAATAACTTCCTCCTAATAATTTTTTATTTTAAATATGTAATCTCAGAAATTCGAAATCCATCTATTTCTGTTACATATTTAAATTCCAGAATTAAGTTGTTTTGTTTTACCAAAAACAATCCTTTTTTTACTTTTGTAACAGTTCTTGGTTTTTCATAATTAAATAGACTTGGTTTACTTTTATAAGTAACTTTGTAATTCTTATTTATACTAAAATAGTACGATGTAAATTCATCAGCTAATTCTGCAGTAGTTACATGATTTCCTAAAAACATTTCTAGTTCTTTTTTATTTTGATAAATGGTTAAGTGGCCGTTCTTATCAATATCATCAAATATTAATTTGAATTACCCTCCTAAGTCATTAATCACATTTTGTGATAATTCATCTTCAAACAAATAATTGTATTAAACTTTTTGTTTCAAATCTTCTACTTTGATTGGAGTTAAAGCATCTGTTTGAGGTTCATCCTTTATAAAGGTGTTATAAAAAACAAACATCATAGCTAAAACGCCTAACACTAAAAACAATCTCTTAATCTTCATCCTTTCACAATGTGATATTCTCCAAAAAACGTAAAAAAGCCCTTTTCGGAGTTATATTTAAAAAGAAAGTAAAAGTAAAAAACTTAAACTATCTTTGAAAATCGAAACCCCGAAAGGGCTATAGTAGTTATAGATATAAAAAATTGAAATTAAAAAAGGTATACTTAATTTTAACAAATTACACCTGTAAAAACAACAATATTCAGAATATTTAACCCGTTAAATTTATGCTATGATGAATATTATAAACCTTCAGAATGGAGTTTGATCTACAATTGAAAAAACGTCTAATTTCTGTTTTTCCAATATTAATATTTATAATTGGTGTTACCTTACTTTCACTAAGACAGTTCGTTTTTTTTCCATATAAGGTTTCTGGAGTTTCTATGGAAAACTCCTTATTTAATAATGACAAGGTATTAATTAATCATCTTATCCATTCAATAGAAGATCTGCAAAGATTTGATATAGTTGTTGTTAATTCCCCCCTAGAAAACGCTTCTAATAATAAAACAATTATAAAAAGAGTAGTTGGTTTACCTGGAGATACAATAGAATTTAAATCACAGCAGCTTTATATAAATGGACTTGTAGAAAAAGATCTATACTCAAAAGGTGAAACAGCTGATTTTTCATTAAAAAGTATTTATGGTCTCGATAGGGTTCCGAATGACACAATTTTTGTATTAGGAGATAATCGTGAAGAAAGCTTAGACAGCAGATTTAAAGAAATAGGATTTATATCTTTGAATAATATTGAAGGTAAGGTAGTTTTACGTTATAAACCGTTCAATAAAATCATGAAATTTTAATATAATTAATTAAACATATAAAAAAAGCTCCAACTGTAGGACAGTCGGAGCTTTTTACAATATAATTTTGATTAGTTAAGTTTTACTGATACAAAAACTTATAGATGAACCTTCTAAAATCTTCGCTATTATAATTTTCCGCTAAAATCTTATTTAGCTACATCATTAGAATTTGATGCAAGTAATCCATTACCCTGCTCTTTAGAAGTTGTTCCTGCAGTTTTCTGTTCTGGCTTTTGCTCTGGTTTCTGTTCTGGTTTTTCTTTCTCAAGAACTACCACATTTACTGTTTCAGTTGAGCTGTTTCCTGCCTTATCGTTTGCCGTTACTTGAACTGATATTGTGCCTGGTTTACTTGTATCATACGCTCCCACTGTTACTACTGGGTTTGGATCTTTATTATCTTTTACACTTACTAAACTTTCTGGACTTAATTTATCTCCCACATTTACGGTTACACCTTGTTTTGCTGTAATTACTGGTGCTTCTGTATCTTTTTCCTCTTCTTTTTCTACTACTTTTACTGTTACTGTTGCAGTTGAGCTGTTACCCACATTATCTGTTGCCGTTACTTGAACTGATATTGTACCTGGCTTACTTGTATCATACGCTCCCACTGTTACTATTGGATTTGGATCTTTATTATCTCTTACAATTACTAAACTTTCTGGACTTAATTTATCTCCTACATGTACGGTTACATCTTGTTTTACTGTAATTACTGGTGCCTCTGTATCTTTCTCCTCTTCTTTTTCCACTACTTTAACAGTTACCGTTGCAGTTGAGCTGTTACCAGCATCATCTGTTGCCGTTACTTGAACTGATATTGTACCTGGCTTACTTGTATCATATGCTCCGACTGTTACTACTGGGTTTGGATCTTTATTATCTTTTACTTCTACTAAATCTCCTGCATTTAAGCTATCTCCTACATGTACAGTTACATCTTGTTTTGCTGTAATTACTGGTGCTTCTGTATCTTTTTCCTCTTCTTTTTCAACTACGTTAACAATTACTGTTGTACTTGAGCTATTTCCTGATGCATCTGTTGCCGTTACTGTTACTTGAATTTCCCCTGCCTTACTTGTATCGTACGTTCCCACTGTTACTATTGGATTCGGATCTTTATTATCTCTTACTTCTACTAAGTCTCCTGCATTTAGACTCTCTCCTACATGCACTGTCACACCTTGCTTCGCTGTAATTACTGGTGCTTCTGTATCCTTTTCTTCTTCCTTTTCTACTACTTTAACGGTTACTGTTGTACTTGAGCTATTTCCTGATGCATCTGTTGCCGTTACTGTTACTTGAATTTCCCCTGCCTTACTTGTATCGTACGCTCCTACTGTTACTACTGGGTTTGGATCTTTATTATCTTTAACTTCTACCAAATCTCCTGCATTTAAGCTATCTCCTACATAAACAGTTACACCTTGTTTTGCTGTAATTACTGGTGCCACTGTATCTTTTTCAGGTTTCTCTGGTTTTGTTGTACCACCATCGTTACCATCCCCACCCGATGGTGGTTCTGTACCTCCTCCACCATCGTTACCATCTCCGCCTGTTGGTGGTTTTGTACCTCCTCCACCATCGTTACCATCTCCGCCTGTTGGTGGTTTTGTATTTCCTCCACCATTATTACCTTCACCACCTGTTGGCGGTTTTACTTCCCCGACACCTGTGTCACCAGAAGTTGGTGGTTTTTTATCATTATTAATTGGGGGTATTGAGTTATCTGCAATAGCCACTCCATCATTGATATTTAGATCGCCACCAAATACAAAGTTCTTACTATCCTTATTATCCGAGACAGAAGGATTATTTGTTGCTGATGCTATTGAAGAATTTAAATCAGAAAAACGATTATTTGATTTATCACCGCCAATAACTGATGCTAAATTTCGATCTAAATTTATAGCTGCGGTTGCAATTGAATCAGTTAAATCATCAAATTTCTTTTTGATTTTGTTATTTTCAATGATACCGGCTAAATTTTGATCAGAGCTACGTTTTGCATTATCAATGATTTCATCAAAATCATTAGTATTTAGATTTTCAGTCGTTTCATTCTTACTTTCATCTTTCTTCTCATCTTTTTTCTTTTCTTTTTCATTATCCTTTTTCTTTTTAGATACTGATGCTGTTTTAGTGCTCTTTTTTTCAGAAGAAAACAGCGAGCAGCCTGTAACTACCCCAACACTTAAGGTAGTTACAGTAGTAGTAAGTAACAATTTCTTTAAAATTTTCGAATAATCTAAAGGCACAATCAATTCCTCCCCATTACCTAACCTGCACTTATAGTTGCTACAGAAGTAGCAGAACTATTAGGTGTAGAATTATTAATTTTTTCAAGTAAATCTTTATTTCCAACCTTTTGAGCAAACTTTTTAGCTTCCTCAGATTTATTTAATTTCAAATAACTATTAACAATAATTCCTTCTCTTCTGCCATCTAGTGGCACTTGATCTATTAATTTGATAACTTCTTCATGTTTGTTATCTAATGCAGCAATTTCAAAATTAATTAGTGGATTTTTTGTTTTTAATTCTTTTACTTTTTTCAAATTATCTACAGCTATATAATATGAAACTACTGATTCTGCAAAATCTTGTTCTAAGTCAATTGCCTTTTGTGCTTTACCACTTAATAGATACGTAAATAAAACTGCCTTTTTATCTTCTTTTCCTAACTTTTTATAATCGACTTTATCAAATTCCAAGGCAGCATCTTGATATTTTTGAACTGCAGATAACCTTAATCCATTTATTAAATTTGCATTAACTTCTAAACTATTTACATTATTTGCAGATGCAGCCTGTGAATTTTTCATATCGCTAAAGGCAAAACCTGCTACTAATAATAAAACAATTGATGCGACTCCTATAATAGCGTACTTATACTTTTTCATATTATTTAAGATTCCTTTTTTATCGATTACTACTTTCTCATCCTGTTCAAATTTAGTTACATTTGCTAGATTTCTTTCCTTATTTAAATTAATTTCATCACTTTCTGGTTCCCTTTTAGCCACAACTATTTTTTGTCTCTTTTGAGCTTCTTCTATTTTCTTTTCTTCCTCTAATCTTCTTTTTCTTACTTCTTCAAGTTTTTTCTCTTCTTCTTTCCGTCGTGCTTTTGCCTGTTCCCTTGTTTCTTCCTCGGCCCTTCTACGTGCTTCCTCTTCTTTACGTTCTCTTGCTTCTTCCTCTGCTTTTCTACGTGCTTCTGCCTCTTCACGTTTCCTTGTTTCTTCCTCGGCCTTTCTACGTGCTTCCGTTTCTTTACGTTCTCTTGCTTCTTCTTCCGCCTTTCTACGCGCTTCCGTTTCTTTACGTTCTCTTGCTTCTTCTTCCGCCTTTCTACGCGCTTCCGCTTCTTTACGTTTCCTCGCTTCTTCTTCTGCTTTTCTACGTGCTTCCGCTTCTTCACGTTCTCTTGCTTCTTCTTCCGCCTTTCTACGCGCTTCCTCTTCTTCACGTTCTCTTGCTTCTTCTTCTGCTTCTGGTTGTTCTATATTAAATTCGCTTTCAGAAGTGCTTGACTGTTTTTGAATTGTTGTAATCCAATCAAGAGCCGGATTACTTTTTGAAGCTTCATTTTTAGGTGTATTTAAAACTACACTTTCTTCACTTTGTTTCAGTGGTTGTTCTGAACGCTCTTGCTGGAATTGCTCACTTACTTGATCCTCATGGAAATCTCCATATTGTTCTTCTTCCTCTGCTAGTAATCGCTCTCTTCGTTCTTTTTCTTGTCTAATTCTTTCTTTAATTACGTTTCTTTTTCTATTATTTTGCATATAACAACAATGGCCTCCTTTCTATTGGTACCTCATAAATGAGAGTAATTAAATTATTTATCCTTCATAATTAATCATGAGATATTTCTATAGAAAAACTAAGGAAAAATAAAGATAATATTATTTTTTTAAGCATGATAAATAAAAAGAAGGATAAACAGGTAGCACCCATTTATCCTTCTTTTTATTTATCATCTATTGAGTTTTTAGTACATGTTATACCCTTAATACATCACTTTGTTTCCAATTTTCAGATAAAAAAAGATGCAATACGCTCGTTACACTGTATATTCTGATAAATAAGAATATATATTTTCACGCCATATTAAGTTCATCCATTACTCTCAACTTTTCATGTAGTAGATCAAAAATTTCATCTTTATAGTCACATTTCTTCAATCTTTTAATTGCTTCATCCTTTATTTGTGACACTCTTTCAGTTGTTATCATAAGTGCTTTTGCAATTTCTTTATGCAAATATACTTTACTATCTAGAAGACCAAAACATAGATTTAGTACCATCTTTTGCTTTGGGTTTAATACTTCATCAAATATTAACCATATCTCGTAATTTAGGTCCTCAATTACCATCTCATTTGTTGACGGAATTGCTGAACTATCATCATAGAATGGATTTGATATACCTATATCTTCATTTATTGTATCTATATCCAAAGTCATAGTAGTAGCCCGCTTATAATATACGTTGTGCTTAATGACTGTTTCGCTAGTTACATTTAACTCTTTTACTACTTCTTCCACTGAAGGGGTCCTGTTGTACATTTGTAGATATTTATCTTCTAACTCGACATATCTTAAATTAAATTGATTCACATAATTAGGGATTTTAAAAGGCCCAGACTTTTTTTTACATATAATTCCTAACATACTTTTTTGTATCCACCAAAAAGCGTACGTGGAAAAGCAATAACCTAAAGCCGGATTAAAATCTTCCATTGCCCGTAACATTCCCTCATTACCTTCTTGAACTAGATCATCAAACTCTATATCAGGGTGCTTGTTTTTGTACTTTCTTGCAATAGATAATACTAGTCCTACATTCACATGAAACAAATAATCACGTAGATCCTTTTCACCATGTTTGTACCGCTGAAATAATTTTAAGCTTTCTTGTTTTGATAGTACCTTATAATTCCCAATTCCCTTAATTTCAAAAGTGTTTTCTTCTGGATTAGCCATTGGCTTAATACTTCTTGCAGTAGAACCTTGTGTTATAGTTTTATTTAATGACTCATCGCGATTCAAGCTGCTATATGATTGATTCATACCTATTCCGTTGCCAAAACCTTATAAAAGTCTATAAAGTTTGTTTATTTCCCTGTTCTACGAGTCCGGTTTTGCCAAAGCTACTACCGTTTGATATAACTCTCCGAGGGCGTAAATTCGGATACAACACATCCTACATATTAGCCATAACGTTTAGGTGTTAATTGGCTAATTCATAACGTGACAAGTTGATGGCTGCATTCAAATCCCGATCTATGACATGACTACAAGCACATTTGTATGTGCGATCAGATAGCTTTAGATCTTTCTTGATGCTTCCACAACTTGAACACGTCTTAGAAGATGGATACCATTTATCAGCTTCAATAAATTCAATACCGTATTTTTCGCTTTTATATTGAATTTGTCGCTTAAGCTCATATAAACATTGTTTTGCAATAGCTTTAGACAAGTGCTTATTCTTCATCATTCCTTTGATGTTCAAGGTTTCCATCACGATTCGATATGGCTTGGTTTTCACGATATCTTTCGTGACTTGATGAAAATAATTTGTTCTGATATTGGTCAACCTTCTATGCAAGTGTTGTATTTTCTTTTCGACTTTTATAATGTTGCCGGTTTTGATGAAACGGTTTCCCTCCTTATTTATTTCATATTTGCGAGAAACTTGACGTTGCAACCTACGAAGGCGTTTCTCTACCTTTTTTACTGTTTGTGTTTTGTTGATATTTTTCTTTTTCTCTCCATCCGAGCAAACAGCCAGTTCCTTCACACCAACATCAATACCTAGTGAGACATCTGTTAATTCTATTTTGGGACACTCGTTTTCTACGCCAACGGACAAATACCAATACTTTCCGTCGAAATGAATACGTGGATTCGTATACTTTACATCGACTGGTAATGATTCTGAAATTTTCATCCATCCAACTTTTTCAATCAACACTTCGTTATTTCGAACTTTCAATTTCACATTATCGTTGTAAAAAGACGGCTTGGATTTTCTTCTGCTTTTGAAACATGGTTTATTAGCCAGTCCCTTGAAGAATCGCTTATATGCTTCACAAGCATCTTTGATCGCTTGCTTTGTAATGTTATTGGATACTTCGTATAGCCATACATATTCTTCTGTTTGTTTCAGAACTGTTAATTCTTTACGAAGGAGGCCGTCAGATAGAAATTTACCACCGTGCTTGTGATTTTCTTCTTGTTTACCTAATGTCCAGTTATAAGCCCATCGGGCTGTTCCAACGGATTTCCAAAGTTGATGTTCTTGTTCTTTATTTGGTCTTATTCTTACTTTCCTCGCAAGTATCATTTTCCATCAACTCCTTAATCATCTTCTTGGCTTTATTGGCTCTTTTGCCTTGCAATCTACAGCTGAAAACAGTGACAATCTGAATTAAATCTTCTACTAATTCTTGTTCCTCGGTCTTTTTTGTATGGTCAATGACCTCAATAGTCGTTCCATATTTATTACATAGGTTTTCGATTAATTCATACCCGAATCGAATTAACCGATCTTTATATAGAATAACAATCTTTTCTACTTCCGAATTAGTGACCTTATCAATTAATTCATTTAATCCCTTTTTATTATAGTTAATCCCACTTCCTATATCAGTGATGATTTCAAATTGATAGCCTTTAGCAAACATATACGTTTTTACGTTATCAATTTGTTTTTCCAAATCATCTTTCTGTTTATGAGAGCTAACTCTACAGTATCCTATCACTATTTTGTTTAACTGCATTTCACCTTTAATACCCAAGAAGTGATTAAGTTGTTCTTGTGAGTAATATCGATAACCACTATCCGTTACGTGATGTGGTTTAAAAACATTTTGTTTATCCCAGTTTCTTAACGTTTGAGTTGTCTTTCCTATTAAATTAGCAAATTCACCTATGGAATAGTACTTCATCTATATCACCTCTCTAATTATTATTACTTAAACTTTATAATAATTAGAGGGTCTTTTATAAAGTTTTATAGATTTATTTCAACTGTTACTCCCCTCCCTTCTCATTTTATCGAATTGTTTCTAAAAACATCTTTGTCTCCTTTTGTACGTTACTAATCAACTTACAATTCCTTGCGCATGTATTGGCAACTTCTTTATGTGCTTTCGTTTTTCTCAATTCTATATAAATATCGCATCCTTTGCAGATGCTACTAATACCTTCCATTATTTCTAATTGTCTTCTTCTTTCATATAAAAACTGCTCTTTCGTTTTCTTCTCGCTTACTCGTCTCCCCATTTGTTTCACCTCGTATACATGAATAGTATTATTTAGTAATTAAAAACTACTATCGATATTACATAGATACGAAACTCTGCCCTAAAACTCTTCCAAATTTATCCTGTATGTATATGATATAGGATTATAACAAAATATAAAATGAATTATTCTAAAAATTTCAAAAATTATCGAGATATTAAAATATCCATCATTTCCTTATGATTAAACTAATTATATTTATATAAACCGTGATGACTATCAAGAACACGTATAAAATAATGGATGTTTTGTATTCTTCTATACAAAACATCCGTTTAGAAAGAGTAAAAAATAAATTTACCTTTAAAGCTTCCAAATTTATATTTCCTCGAATCTCATATGTAATTTTTGTATAATTAACATAGAAATTTCGATTTTATAAAAACCAACCATTCTAGTTACGGTATAGACAAGTAATTAATCATTTCTATCCCCTATTAATATGTTTTTTAACTTATTTCAATTAAAATAGCGTTTATCTGACTTTCTCTATTGCTGGAATATAATCGTTTAACAATAAATCATCTAGCCCCTTTCCAAGATTAATATCCCAACTCGCATAATTAATACTTATCCCTTCTTGATAAAGCGCTTGCGCACATTCTAATAAAGACCGCTGAACATCTGAATTTGTAATCATATCCATATCTAAAGCGAACGTCGCCTGTTTAACTCCCATTTTTTTTAATGGTTCAATTAATATTCTCCATACTTTAACCCCAGGTATTGATACAACTGTGGTACCATACATTACTTTTTCCTCATTTGTTAGAAGCTCGTCTAAGTTTTCAGCAGAAATATCAGACTTTAGACTCCCTTCTGAAATCCATACATTATCCTTTTTTATTAGTTCTCCACGTTCCAAACTTTTCAACTCTCGACTAGGTACTGCTACATGTATTGGCAATGGGTTCCCAGCTCCTGTTCCATGGAATTTCCCACCTGAGCTGATCCAAATATATTTACTTTCTAACTTTAATTGTACTTCACCTAATTTTTCACCTTCATAATTAATTTCATTCCATTCTTTAACATCGATTTCACCTTTAAATATAGACTCTATCTTCCCATTAATTTCATAGGTCACCTCTATAGTATTGGGTTGCTCAATAACTTCTGCCTTAAAGCTTGGTTTATGATTTTTTACAACTGTCATATATTCAGGATTATCAATTCTACATTGAAAACCGCATATCTGATTATATATATTTCTTTGCGGTATTAATAAAGAATCTCTCCTTCCTGCAAACGTGAAATATCTTCCATCCTTTGTTTCTTTTGCATAAAATCCTGGAATTCCAACAATATAGCTTGTTTTCCCCCCTACTTTTTTTATTAGCTCTTTCGTAGTATCCCAAGGTTTAATAGGAAAACTTTTGTAATTTCTAACATTTATTACTTCTCTTGTAATCCTACGTTTTGATCCCATTAACATTTTAATATGTTCATCTCGCACGTCTAAAGATTCTAGGAATAAAGTGTAAATAATATCAAGGGTGTAATCATTTTTCCTCCTATGTTCCTTAATCATCTGTTCTTGAGAAAAGTCATATCCCCTTTTTTGATCTTCAGCTACTATATGTAAATAGCCTGCTTCCCCGAATACTGTTTCTGATGGAATTCGTCCACATATTATTTTGGTTTCAGAATTATTAACCATGCACCATCCTTGCTTACCACATATAGGGCATGTTGTTCTATAATATTCAAACCATCTCTCATTCCCCCCCTTATTCATGCTTCTCACTGGTCTTAATATTTTACTTGCTGCTAACTTTTCAATTGACATCATATCTCTCCTTTTCCCTTAATCAAATAAAAAAGCCCTTTGGAATACGGAGGTTAAATACCACACAAACGTGTAATTTAATCCGTAACCCGAAGGGCTTTATGTAATCACTAGAAAATAAAAAAATTTACAATTTATAATAAGAATATACTAAAAATTCTCAGTTTAATCTAGAGGTTAATCATAATATTCTTTATTTAATTAAATAATCTTCTAAATATTATTAAACCCCACTCTATAATTATACATGGGCATCTCACTGCTTAACTCCTTTTGGACCTTTTGAAGCGAGAACTTCTTCAGAATCAGATACTATTTTAGCAATCTATATTTATCAAGCTATAAGGATCCCCGTTATTAACGGTTCACTAATGTTTCTCTGCTGAATTTTTTTGATACAGTATATATACCCTACTAACCAATTAATTGCACTATTAAGCGCATTATTGTTAACCATAATTAATTCCTTGTAAACAAGTATCGTAACTTTATATTTTGTCCGAAATTAATTAGTCCTACTTTAAAAAAATTTAGACCAAGGACTATAAAACAATCATATAATTATCAATCTCATGTTAATATCAACAGAAAATCAATACATCTTATCCACATTTGACATTGACATATCAAATGAGATTAACATGTCAACCGAAGTGCACCAACTTTATCGCTAGTATCCATAGATTAACATTAACATAACATCAACAAGCGGACACTTTTCAAAAATGTTTGCACCTATCTAAATTTCAAGATCTATATTAGTTGAACAAAAGTCAATTGCGACAGATTGTACGGAAGTGAGTTGATTAATAAACTACCTTTAATAATGTTTCAATGCTAGTAAGACATAAAAGGAAACATCATGAAACTATCAATCGCATGTTGATACCAATGAAAAGATAACCGATTTTTAACCTTTCATTTGTTATTAACATGTTAACTAAGATTGACATGTTAAGTGATTGTTTTCTTTTGCTATCGATATCACTCCGATTAAGATTGACATAACATTAACAATCTGGTGTTAAAAAGAAGAAATGTTTATAACTTTCAAGATTTCAAAGTCTATATCGGCTGAATTTTTTCTTCTGTGGTAGTTTTCTCGAAGTGGATCTAGTGACGATTTATCCCAGGAAATGTTTCGACACTATCAAAGCATAGCTAAAAATCCAATCGAGTAATAAATAATAACAGCAATTCAATGGTTTTCACCCTTTATTTATCATTTACATATAGTTAAAAAAACAACACATAGAAAGGAATACCGTCTGTATTGTTAATCTTATATCAACAATTTGTATTTAACATCGATATAACATTAACAATTAAGTAGTTGAAATACGCATAAATACAAATCTCAAAGACCCAAGATCTGCATTAGTTAAAAATTTATCTACCACAACAGATTACTATTGAAAGATCAAAAAAACACTCTAAACGAACTACAATTGTGGTTAGAAACTAACAAGAACTCCATACAATTAATAGTTTCTTATTAGTGACACCAAAAAATCAACAGTTTTCCCTTTGTTTATCATTGATATATAACCTGAGATTGACATGTTAAGTGCTTATTTTCTTTTGTTATCAATATTATTCTGATTGATATTGATATAACATTAACAACAAAGCGTCAAAAAGAAGCAGTGTTTATGGCTTTCGGGATTCCAAAATCTATATTGGTGAAAATTTTCTTCTGTGGCGGTTAGCCCGAAGTGAATCTCGTGATGATCTATCCTAGAAAATGTTTTCACACTATCAAAAAAATAGTTAAGATTTAATCGTAATAATAAATGACGATAGCAATTCAATGCTTTTCACCCTTTGTTTATCATTGAAATATAGTCTAAAAGTAAAACGTAGAGAGAAATGCTATTTAATTGTTAATGTCATATCAACAATTTGCGTTTAACATCAACACGACATTAACAATTAAATAGTTGAAATGCACATAGAAGCAAATCTCATGTTTTCAAAATCCGCAGTAGTTATAAATTTATCTACCACAACAGATTTCTATTAAAAAATCAAAAAACACTTTAATAGAACTATAGTTATGGTTAGAAACTAGCAAGAACTTCATACAATTAATAGTTTCTTATTAGCATCACAAAAATAACAGTTTTCTCTTTATTTATCATTGATATATAATCTGAGATTGACATGTTAATAGGGTTAGTTGTTAGTTAATACTAGTGTCATATCAACAATCACTGGCGCGTATTGACATTACATTAACAATTGTTGATTCTACCGTTGAGAATATACATACAATTAGAGTTTTAGATTCTATATCTATTAAGAGGCTTTTTTTATAGCATAATTCCCTGGATAAGCCGGGGAAGATATCATTCTTAAAGGCTTTTTGTTAGTAGCCAAAAACAATAAATCGCTTTTTATTACTTCAGATTTAAAAATAGCAATTGTATGAATCAATTTTGATTATAAAGAGATCCCTTATACAGGGCGATACCTCCTAGAAAAAGTGAGTTTATATTAAACCCCACTAAAAGTAATTCAATAACCTATAATAACCTTCATGTGCATTCTAAAGATCTACTGAAGCCAATTTAACTATACATTTCTTAGTTTTCTACTACCATGTATCTTAAATAATAATAAATATAGCTCTTTATTTATTATTATGGGCTTTTCGCTTTACATTTATACATACTTTTTAGCTTTTAAGTCTTTAAGTTTAATGCTATATCCTTATAACTTATTTACAAATCACTAATATTTTCTTATCATTAATATATTGTAGACTAATTTGTTAATTTCATAGCAACAATAATCATTAATAACCAAGGAATTATTAACAGGGAATTAACAATAGTTAATTCCCAACCTTTATTTATCAACTTCATGTTAACAAGTGGTGTTTTATATATCAATGACACATTTCATGTGAATGTCAATCGATAGAGGGATTAAGGTTTATATCGTCGAAAGACACTTAACATGTCAATCTCACTTTATATGTTAATTCTATTTTGCTATGGCTATTATATTTCGAGGAGGTATAACGATGATTGAACAAGATTACAAAAATACAACTGAACATATAGAGTCAAACAATACAAACTCTAGTCATGATGATACTTTTGAAAAAGCTTGGCGAATAACAGAGTTTTCAAAACTAGTAGGCCGACATCATAACACTGTATACAATTGGTTCAATATCTTAGAGGAAAAGGGATTACACGGAACATTAAGAACCAATAATACAAATGAAAAGCTATATAACACACTGGATTTAGACATAGCTTTATTTATCAAGCTAAAGAGGGATGAAAAGTGGTCGCTAGATGCAATTATTGAGCTTTTACCACATCAATTTGAACTAAGACCAGTTTCTCCAGAAAATCAAACCAGTGAAGTCTCAACCCAATTAAACATGCAGGAAGCTGCAGCGACTATTGAAAAAATAGTCGAGCAAAAAATTCAAATGCATTTACAAAGCATTGAAATGGAGTATCGAGAAAAAATTGAAGATGCTGTGCGTTCTGCGTTACCTGAACCAGAAGACCTTGAAGCCTTAAAAGAGCGCCAAAGACAAGAAAGACTAGATAATATGATTATTCAACATAGAGCGCGTACAGAGTTAAGAAAACAAGCTGAAAGAGAGTGGAGTGCACAACCAGAAGAAACTCGTATTAAAAAAGTTGGCTGGTTTAAAAAAGAGGAAGATCTTGCGAGAAAACAACTTTTCATAGAAAACTATATTGATGAGAACATGATTGAATATATGAAAAATGTAATGAAAACAGAAAAATAAGCCTGGAAAATTCCAGGCTTATTTTTTAATTTGCTCCAAACATTTTATCCGGGTCCATAAATGCAGCTAATTCTTCATCATTTTGTACTTCCTTTTCTTCATCTTTAGCTGGTTCTATTTCAAAGTAATCACCAAAATTAATGTTGAAATCATCATCTGAATCTTGTTCTTCAATAGTTGTAATTTGAGACTTTTTATATTGAATTTGGTTTTGTTTTTCTTTAAATTCATTGTATTCTTCGACTAATCCTTTAGATAAGCGAGATGGTAGTGCATCTGTTTTATAGAAAGTATATACGCTACCCATAAAGTCATTCTTACTAACTAGATATCCATTAAAAACAGTTCCATTGATTGGTAGTTTGTTTGTAACTTCTACCTTAGCGTCATCCATAAATGAATCATCAATGTTCTTTTGTTCATCTAAAATTGCCAACATACCAAAATGATGAACTTTTGATGCCTCTAAATCTCCATTTTCATTTGTCTTCATTAGATCAATTGGATGGTGGAATGAGCTTCCTTTCAATGATTCTGAGAACATATCTACAATTTCTTTACTATTTTCAATTTGATTCATGTTACGTGAAACCTTATTAATTACTAAGCAGCCTCTTCTTTCTAGAAGAATTCGTTTAAAGTCTTGGGAATCTAAAATTACAGATGTTCCTGAGCCGTTTGCAGCTGTGTTTAACTCATGAATAATATCTCCAATGCGCTGGTTTGCATAGTCCCGTGAGTTTGCAATACCTTTTTTCTCATTTTCATTTAATCCTTTAAACTCATCATAAAAATGTTGATTATCTGCAAACACAACAAATGCTACGCCTTTAGCCGGATCATTTGCTAGCTTCCAAATTTCTTGTGAAAACTTATTTACTTGTCTCAGTACATCAGGTCCATCTGCTCTAACTGGAAGTGTAACCACAATACCCATTTTAATGAAATCTTTACGTTCAATTGCATTATTGAAAGCAATTCTTGCATACTTTTGTTGATTTGCTATTAGTTCTTCTCTAGGAATTTTCATTGCCATACTTTTTAGTTCTTCCGCGATAACAGGCTTATTATGAAAAGCAGAGAATTCTTCAATTGCTTTAATAATTGTAGATGTACCTGTTCCACCGCCTAAACCAGCAAAAAATAACACTAATTCATCAGATGGTCTTACACGTTCTGTAATAAATTCCTTTAATTTATCTTTAGCATCATCATTAGATTCTAAAACCTTTACAGCACGCTCAGGATTCTTACCTAAACCACCTAATTTTAGTGAAACCTGATTGCTTTTTGGAACATGCTTCAGTTCAGCTAAATCTCCGTCATTACTATTTAATGCAAGACAATTATATACTGCTGTACCATCTGTATGCTTATACTCAGCAAACTTATCTACCATTCTAGTACCAGCTTGCCCAAAACCAACCATAGTCATTTTTACCGCGACTTCATTTTTTAGAAAGTTTTTTGCCATTTTACATCTCTCCTTTATTATTTTTACGTCTCTCTAATTCAATTAAAATTTGTTGTCCTCTTATAGTTGAAATCAGGAACTTATATGGATGCATAATCTTTTCTGTTATTAATGACATAGAAGCTAAAGTGCCAACACTTCCCTCTGCTGACCTTCTTGAAATATTTGTTCTTTCAATTTCTAGCGAATAGGATTTTCCCTTAGGTTTCTTTACTCTCCTATCAATAACAACATTTTCTACTATCTCATTTATTGAAATACCTCTCATATACTTTGTCTCTTGGTATTGTTTGTTTACTTGAGATCCTATGTAATGAAATACATTGTACAGTATTTCGTCTTCTTCAATAATGTCTGCGAACATTTCTACAACTTCATGAGTAAATTTGTTCTGTTTATATTTTTCACTTAATACCTCGTTCAAGTTGTCCCCCCCTTAAAACGTTGGTTAATTATTCCTAAAAATATATTACATCATTATAAGACGTATATCAAGTCATTATATATAAGTCTTATATACGGTCATTATATACAAGACTTATATATGATTTTCATTTAATAAAATCGAATTAACCTCCGACATATCAACACTTTACATATAAGACGTATATGTAAGTCGTTTATATGCGCAGTAAACAAAACATGTTAATATCAGATTTCATATAACTAACAATAACTATCGGATACTTAATAAAATGACAGTATTTATGTAGAACTCTATCTTGATTTATATTTTCAACATATGATACACCTAAAATATGATGCTATTAGCATCTCTATTACACTTGTACAACCTACATGTACATACTATATATAAGACTTATATAAAAACACCTATAAATGAAGGTTTTATGTACTTTTATATTAATTTCATGTCAATATAACATCATCACATTTTTTTATACGTCTTACTTATAAGCCTTATATGTACAGTGTATAAATAAGTCTATAAAAAAAGAGTAATACTTAATAAAGTATTACTCTTCTAACTATAAAGTTTTATATAAAACACTTAGTTTATTGAAAAGAACTTCATGATCCCGTTTCTTATTTACCAACTCATTTCTCTCTCTGTTGTCAACAGAAAGGAAAGGGGATGTTAATGTCATATTATATTTAGTTATTTCTTTTATTAATTCCGTAGTTATTTCTGATATTTGCAGGAATAACACATAAAATTGTGATTCATTTTCATTCAATTGGCTAGTTTTATAGTTAAGTTCTACAAACTTGTCAGTATAACTTGTCAATTTCATATCAATATAATCGCTATAACTAACATGTGAAGTCATAATGCTGCTAAACTCAGCTAAACTAATTAATTTCTTTGTTAAACATAGGTTTACTAAATAAATCCTGTATAAAGCTTTAAATGAAATAGAATATTTAGCTCTTTTTTTTATTAATTGGATGTATTCACCGTATTTGTTGATTAAATACCTTAATTGATTAGATTTTATCCTCAAAATTCTACTGACTTGTGCGGTATTATACGTTTTATAAGGATCTAGAGCTGCAAACTTTATTGGAATTATCTCATGTTCGTTACTTAATGTGTTGATTACTTTGGTATAAAGAAAGTCCGTTTCAAATTCACTTTTTATTATCTTTTTTATTAACCCATATTCTGTGTTCCAATTCCGCATTTTTTCACCCCTTAAATCAGATTGTAACATGCAAAATATGAAATATACAAAATTTTCATTTACTTTATTATGTTTATTTACTTATTTCTTTTATGATGTAATTTTTCCTTCTGATAAACAAATACCTCTACAGAATTAAATGCAATTCTGTTTAATACTTAATTTCATCTATGCAAAAGTATATTCACTGTACATTTTATCTATTTTTGATACTCTACACATATATGACGTAATACATATGACGAACCCTTTTTTTCATCATTAGAGTTCGTCATTTGTTCTCTTATCTATGTCGAAGTACATATGACGAACTCTAATAGCAAATTTCCACTTGATAACATTGAATTTTATTACTCACACCTGACGAAATAATATGTATTTTTAAATCAAGAGTTCATGGGGGATAACGGGTTACTTTTTTTGCAAAATTCAGTTAAAATATACACTAATCATTTTTATGTACTGAACTGCTTAATTTATCCAACATTAGTTGCTTTCATTTCATGACAATTACACTCGATTTCATGCAGGTTTCCGTATATTATTTCCATACCAAGGGAGTGTTTAAAATTGAAAAAATCATTTGATCATGCCGTTAAATATATCGTTGGAGAGAATGATCGTGGAGTTTATTTTAATCGTTCTGACATTTTTACAGTTTTATTTTTATATGAACAACGAACAGTATCTCAAATTCAATTACGTAAATTTTATGAATTGATAAGTGGGGAGGCTATAAGTCGAACTACTTTCTCGTCAAAGTTAACTAAGTGGTCAAAAATGAAATTAGTAAAAAAGGAAAATATAAGTGTGAGAAAAAAGCGAGGCTTCACATTGGATTTCGTTTCTATCTCTTCAAAAGGAGCTGAAATATTATATCGATTAAAATTGATTTCTGGTTGTAGTATGTCATTTGTTACTAAAAGACAATATGAACACAATATAGCAATTACGCAATTTGTTTTAAATTTACTTGAAGCAGAATCAAACAATGAACATGCCGGTGCAATTGTAGGCGGTAATGGAGATTATCTCTTTCCGTTAAGCCAAATTGTAAAACAAAACTTACAGTTGCCCAACCGGATGTATTCCGATTCAAAAGATGTATACTTTTTATATGAAGATGAAGAATACCGTGAAGTGTTTCAACCAGAACTTCAACCCGTTTCTTTCCTACCAGATTTACCTCAACTCGTTTATTCATTTCGTCCATCTAAAGAGTTTTATCCAGACTCAAAGGGAAACCCATTAATCATTCCCGATTGGATTCTTACTTGTAACGATTCTATTATCAATATTGAAGTTGATACAGGATCAGAAAACATTCCATTTCTAGAAAATAAACTAAAAAAATATCTCGATATCGCTGCTGCTAACCCATCTAAGCAGTTTTACGTGTTATTTTCAGTGATTGATGACTCCTATCACACAATTTCTACTTACAAAAAAAGAACTACACGTGTAACAAATTTAAAAAAATCCTTCAGCAATATACCACGTTTAAGTGTAGTGAATAACCTACATGTTTACGTATGTAATATGGGTGGATCGGCACTTATAATAAATAATATTCTTCAAGAAGTTCGCGAAATTAATAGTTTAAGCAAAAGTCATCTGCTCAAAAAAATCACTGAACGTTTAAACATAAATTCTTCTTTCCCTTATTCAGTAGAGTGGATATCTAATAACAATGAAATGCAAGCGAAAGGGATTCAGCACTCTAAACTACTTGAGCTAACGGATGACATTTTGGTATTACGAAAAAAAGCATCTGGTGAAGAAAAAAAATCTTTAGATTACTTAGAAATATTATGTATATTAACAATACTTAAGGTAGGGGAGGTTAACACACACTTTAAATTACAACAATTATCAGGATTGTTGGCCATGCAAAATCAACACCGAACACTAAACCCAATTAAGATCTTGGGGATATATGAAGCGGGTGAATTAGAGCATGGGCAGCAAGCCATTTTTACTGATTTGTATCACAATTCCATAGCACAAGAGAATATATTATTGGCTACTTCTGCTGAATTGCTTAATTTCACCGCTGCTTTTTATTCGTTAAAAGAGAGGGTGAAACATGAATTTGGAGAATGCAGTTCAAAAGAATGCTGAACTCAATAATGCACCAGGTAATGGGGAGGATCCTAAAACCGGAAAGAGCAAAAAAAATTCCTATACAGTTACAATCGACATTACAAAAAGTTGGAAATATCGTTTAGCAGCCCGCTCATCTTACTATGTTGTGACATTACTACTTCTGCTAGCTTGGTATTTTGCTTTTAGAGGAATATATAAATACGCTTCTTTCTGGTCAATACAAATGGGAGCTCCATTACCTATTTTAAGTATCTTCGGTAATCCGTTTGAAACTAATTATTACATTGAAACCTTTTTTAGCTTTTGGATTTTAATTTATACTTGGCAACTATCAACCAAGGTTAAGACCTATCAGGAGATAAAGCGTAGATGGTTTATTTTCTCGATGATGTTAATTGGTATAGTTGCCCAGTACTTATGGGCGTTTAGTGTTCCATTAGCTAAGATATTTATTCCATTCTTAAATTCGAAAGCTGGAGAAGTTTCACTAAATGACAAAGGATTAGAGGATAATATACTTTCAAATTTTAGTAATATCATGCACCTTGTATTTGCTATACCTGTAATTATTATTATTCTCGTACTCTTATGGCTCTTTAAGATTTTTTATGAACATAAAAAAGAGCTTTTAGATGAATTCGGTAAATGGGAATACGTATTTAAAATACCTGGTTGGATGCTTTCCTTTTTGAATGATAATCGTCAACGAAAACTTGCTACTTCATTACACAGATTTTTCACTGAAAAAAATCCATCAAAATTGCCAGAACCCGATATCTTTCTTGGTCCTAACAGTGCTACACGGGAAATGGCAGTAATACAAGGCAAGTCTTTAACACTTAATATAATGATCATCGGTAACATTGGTACAGGTAAATCAGCTGCACTAGGTTTACCAATTGCTAATCAAATTCTTGACTATATGGCTTCAATGATTAATAACTTTAAAACCTTATATGCAAGAAAAGATTATCATTCAGAGGATGTAAAAGGAACGCAGGTAAATGGTCTTACAGTTATCGAGCCATCTAATGACTTCTGCGAAAAGGTATATAACTTGGTATTGGCACACAAGATTCCCGATAGTGTTATTTTCTATTTAGATCCAACAAATCCTGATACCCCTTCAATAAATTTCGTACGTGGTCCAGTTGATAAAGTTGCTGAGATGTTATGTTCAGTATTAACGGGGCTCTCTGATAATGGAGCAGGAAATCCTTTCTTCGTTCAATCTGAGCGTTCCCATCTTAAACAACATATTTACTTGTTAAAACTCCATGATTCAAAATTTGAAGCTAGATTTGAACATTTAATTGATATGTATAATGATGCTAATCTCGTTTTTGAGATGCATCTCAAGTTAAAAGGGCGACTTCCAAATGATATTGAATCTATACCTGATAGAGATGAGAGAAATCATTGGCGCATAATGAAGCAAGTTGATGAATGGTTTGATTTAAATTATGTGCCTGAAATTTCTGGCGGTCGTGGGGGAGGGGAAGTTGTTTATCATACTGAAGGGAAATACTATGGGCAGCCAAAGATTATCGATAAACAAGAAACCTTCGTTCGTGGTTTACGAAACACATTAAATGATATTTCAGCTCAACCTCTGCTCCGTCGTGTATTATGTGGTCCATCAGATTTTGACTTTGAAAAGCATTTGGAATTTGGAGGCATCCTTTTAATCAATACAGCGAAAGGAGAACTTTCTGATCTATCTGATGTATTCGGTAAATTATGTTTGTATGCCGTGCAGAATGCAGTTTTCCGTCGTAAGCCTAACGTATCTCCTTACCATCCTGTTTTAGTCGATGAGTTTGCGGATTACATTTATAAAGCATTTAAAAGTTTTCCTGCTCAATCACGTAAATATAAAGCCCCTTTAATTGTTATTGCACAAACAATTAGTCAATTAGCAATTGAACATGGCCCAAGATTCATGGATATCCTGTTAGGTACATTTCGTAACAAACTTGTTTATGGTGATGTTACTAATGAAGACGCTAAATTGTTTAGTAAGCTAATGGGTACGAAAGCAATTTATGAAGCACGTGAAGGTGATCAAGAAATTGATATGGTAACAGCAGAAGCGAAAACACAAAGTGCACGTAGAACATCCTACTCTTATTCAAAAACAGAAGTACCCATTCTTTCTGAAAATGATATCTTAATTCAAAAAGCATTCCAGTGTGCTGCTAAAATTGTAAAAGATAATGCTCCTCAAGGAGGAATACAAGTAAATGCAAACTTTGTTCCAGCCACTGCGTTTGAAACAGCTAAGATTCAAGTTGATGCAGAAGCAGCTGCTTATTGGTTAAAAATTCGTGAAGAGTCATTGAATACGGAAATTAAATATGATGATTATGTCACAGATACAGATGTTGATAGTGAAGAAACTGTAATTGAGGAATTGAGGACACCTAAAACAGCGCCTACTGCAACAGAAGGTTGGTTACAAACGTTAAATCCTGATACTTACGATTTTTATAATAATGAAGATGATACTGACAATGAAGGAGAGGTGCAAGATTACTCAAGAAATTCTGCTCCTAAGCTAGAAAAGGAGAGCACTACAGCATCAATTCCTACTTCTAATACAACAGAACACGCAAAAATTAATAAAGTGATCAATGTTCAAAAAGAAAATGTATCAGATACAAGTAAACATAGAGAGCCTATTGAACTTAACAAAAAAGCACCCGTTACTACTGAATCTCCAATAGAAGTGCCAAGGACGAAGCATACACCACAATATAGAGAGCCTGCTTACACATCGACTGTGACTCATAATCAGCAGGAACAGGAAATTCAACGAACTGCAGAAATCAATGGTAAAAATACAACATCTAACTTAACAATGCAATGGTTACAGCAACAAATGGCTGCTACTGCTTCTCAAGATGATGAAAATACATTACCTTTAGATGAAATGGAAGGAGGCTCTCGTCTTCACAATCGTAAAGTAGCAAAAGTAACTCCAGAAAGTGCGGCAATTAAAGATAAACTTAGTCAATTTATCGAAGATGACATTGATCATGATTGATACACTAAGCATATAACGAATATTTCTACTGGTAAAAAGGTGTGGGTTGTAAACTCATACCTTTTTATTATTTCATATGCAACTTTCCCCAAGGAGACCATTTCTTTATGCACAAATTTAATTGAGTTTGTGAAGAAACAGAAAATAGTGTACAGAGATAATAAAGTTGTTTAATTTACAATAAAGTCGTTTAAAACATAATAAAGTTGTTTAAAAAACGCAAGTCATGTTATTCAACAATCCGGCCATTTAATGGAATGAAAATCGCAAATCCAATTGGATATTTATGTTAATATTAATGTAGAATTTGTAAAGGATTGTCTTAATCTAAAATTACAGTTAACTTTATTGGTTGAACATAGAAGTAGTTTGTATCGGTGTAGGTATTCAGATAACAAGGTAGACAAGGAGACTGAAATGATAAACTTTGTTAAGCAAGAAAAACTTAAATGTTCTATATGTGGGAATAAAATCAGAGAAAAACAGGTTATGAGGAAAAGACAATTTACAATAGGCAAAATGTTCGTAATCGCCATACTAATGCTAATGATAAGTGTTAACGGAGTTGTATTTGCAAAAGATAACGAATCTAGAAATGGTAGTCTTGATATTTCTAAGATTGATCAGTTTATGACAAATGAGATAGAGAGACTGAACATTCCTGGTGCATCATTGGCTATCGTAAAGGGAGATCAAGCGGAATATATACAAGGATATGGTGTTTCAAATCCAGATGGGACAAAAATGACATCGCAAACGCCAATCGTTCTTGGTTCGACTACTAAATCGTTCACGGCTCTTGCCATTATGCAGTTAGTCGAACAAGGAAAAATCTCCTTAGAAGAACCGGTGCAATCCTACATACCTTGGTTTCAAATTGCTGATGAAGAAGCATCTGCAAAAATCACCATTCAACATTTACTGAATCATACTAGCGGTCTTTCTACAAATGATGGTCAAGTATCTATATCCCAAGGGAATACAACATCAAAAGAACATATTAAAAGCTTGGCAAATACAAAATTGACATATTCTGTGGGCGAACAATACCAATACTCGAATTTAAATTATAACATTTTAGGTTTAGTCATCGAGGAGGTTACGAATAAATCGTATAAAGAGTATATCAACGAATTCATATTCAAACCGCTTCAAATGAACAATAGTTATGTTGATCCAAAAGATGATACAAAAAATGTAATTGCGACTGGATACCAAACTGTATTTGGATTAAAGGTACCAACGAAGCAGTTAATCCATGAAGGGACTGTTGCATCAGGTTACCTTATTTCGAGTGCGGAAGATATGGCAAATTACATGATTTCACAATTGAATCAGGGAGTATTCAAAGGGAAAAGTATTCTATCGGCGAATGCGATGACCACAATGCATCGTCCATCAGCACCCGTTGAGAATGATACCTATTATGCAATGGGATGGGAAGTGAATAAGGAAGGAATCTTCCATATGGGATGGACAGAGAATACATACTCAAAAATTTTGTTAGATGGGGAGTATGGCATCAGCTTGCAGATCAATTCAATGGATTATCTTAATCTTAATGAATATGATGCCATCATAAGCGGGATAAACAAGCTGGTACATAATGAAGAACCTTCTATTTCTGATAGTAATCCATTTATAAAATATGTAATTATTGATTTGATTTTACTGGCAATAGTTGCTTTAATTGTTTGTTCAGCTTACAAAATTTTCAAACCTAAAAATCGTAAAGTAGGAACATTCCGTAGGATTCTAAATGGGTTGTCTATATTAGTATTTAACTGGCTGCTGCCATTGATTATTTTAATTGGATTTCCTAAATTATTTGGTCCTTTGTCTACGGTAACATTATTTGCTCCAGGAATAGGACATCTCTTATTTTTAATACCGTTGCTCTCTATAATTATGGGAGTCATTAAATTAGGTAAAGTAACACTAACATTAAAGAAAAATACTTTCGATGCATAAGCTGAAAAGTCGTGATTGATTTTATGAATCGTCTCTCTAGTAATTGAAAAAGTATGTTATTTTAATTTCATTTAATCCTCCTATCCCTATTAATATTTTTCAATAGGAGCTCAAGTGCGATAGATACTATCATAAGGGGTGCCATCATTTCTTATTGAACTAAAGGGGCTTTAGTTCAATAAGAAATAAGTGACTGTGTTTTTAGGTCTCGTTCATGATTTAATTTATTCCATTAAAGAGCGCAATTGCTGAATAAGCCTTAGATTTTCAAACGATTTTATTGTTATATTTTGAGTACAGTGAAGTATCTTATATCAAAAATTAAACAACTAAATTTTAATCCATTCCTAAATTTTGAAGGGGATTATACTTGTTTTAGGTTTAAAAATTAAATAACTTTATTTTCTTTTCACAAATGGATTAAATATTAAGGTTTGGAGGAATGACATTGGAAATAGCCAAATTGAATTTGCCCATAGATAGTATGCATTTTTTACTTAATCATCAAATTAAAGAAAATGAATTCGAATGTCTCAATGTAGAATTTTACACCTATTCTAATGGTTTTCTTTTAAATGTAGTGGAATGGACACAACAAAATGATTTTTCTTTATCGATATTGGATAAAGAATATACAGAAGCGTTTTTAGCGAGTTTAGAGAAGTTTAAACCCTACCTTGTTATTGGGAGTAATATGGATTCAGGTAATCTAATTACCATTTACCAGCCCACAGGAGAAATATATGAGCTAGAACATGAAATTACGGAAAGAGTAGAAAGATATTTTGTTAATTCTTCTATAGAGAAAATGTATTCCTGCTTCAATTACTTTAAAAAGTATTGGGTTCAACTAATAGAGCAGGAGCACTACAAAAGTCATGATCTAATAAACGATTTTTATAAATTAAAGAACAAATTAACGGAAATTGATACTAACATATTAATAAATGATGATGACTACAATAGACAATTTTGGAATTCCTTATATCACGGCAAGTTAAACTTCTTTTTGAAAAAGTCAAACAAAATATAGATTATTTCTAATGGGGATACTTACGTGAAATAAACTTTCTATGAAAGTAAAAACGATTTTTTAAGAAACAAAAGCAGATTATGGGTTATCTCCTTACTGGTTAAAACTTTCACTAAATAAATAACAGTAAGGAGTGGTTTCTTAATCCCGCATTGCACCTGCTTCTCGGGAAGTCATTGCTCCTTGTCCTTCTCTTACATCATTTTGAATTTCTTGTTTCACTTTTTGCGCATCAGTTTCTGCAAAATTTGGTTTCATAATAGAACCAGACTTCTCTATAGCTTTTTTATGATGTTGCATACAAAACCTCCTCAATTTAACGTTTAACAATCTTATTATGTACAAAAGTACACTCGGTATCCCCCGAGTAGTTGAACGAATTTCACGTAAACTAAAAGGGGGGAATTAAATAAGTGGTTTCTGATTTTAGGAATAGCCATTAGAAGTGATTCCACAATCGGGCGCGATTATGGAGCAATACAGGCAGAAAATGATCAAACTAAAAAGAAGCAGGTACCTCTCCATTTAAAGGTATCTGCTTCTTTTCACATAGATTCTATAATCATTTGTCTTTCATACCACTTGTTAAGTTTTTCATTAACACTTTTTGAAATGCGTTTCATTTTTTTATTACAAAATCTTGATAGCGTAGCAGGGGATAGACCTATTTCATCTGCTATCTCACGCATTGTTTTATTTTGATGCATATGCTGATGCATAATTTTCTCTCGAATCATATCCTCTGATCCTACAGTTGGTTGTTTTACTGTATCTGCAATATAACGCTCCTCTTGCTTCTCTTGCGTATCTATTGTCTTTTTCTTCACCATACTATCTATATTATTCATCAATTCTTTTGGAGGTAAGATAATGATTCCCAACTTTTCATAGTAATTCTTAAACCAATTACGTTCTCCTATCTTTGTTTCATCCAATTCTTCTGCATATGCCCAATGTGAAATGACATTTTCTTTTTCTAAGTCAATTAAAACATTTTCCAGTTGTTCTCGGATTCGAGTTGGGCGACCCTTCGTTGTTTTAATACCTATTACAGATAGTAGACCTTTTTCTCCACCAATGGAGTATGGTCTTTTTAAAGTACTGTATTGCTGACGGATTCTCCACTGCCATGATAAATAACGTATTAAACGTTTATGAAACTTGTGTCTATAGCTATTATACTCTAGTGCTTTTTTCGATAGTAACGCAGTTGTACTATTAGAACCATACAAATAGCCTGATAAGAAACTACCTGGTTTAATCTTACAGGATTCTATTCCCATATATTCATTAGTATTCTTATCTCTCCATAACACTACTGAATCCAGTACGAATAGCCTTTTGATTACTTCACGTTTTACTTCGAATTGTTTCCCAGTTTCTGCTTGATCGTTCAGTACTACAACTTCATTATCATCATTCAAATAAATAAAGATACTAGCTAAAGCTGCAATACGTTGTGCTATTTTTATCTTATCTTCTGCGCGATAATACTCTACACCATTTGCGGATGCTTTTGGCATATTGCACAATTCCAATACGTTTTCATAACTAAAATCTATGAATTCATCTGGTGATTTAGCTTGATTTAACCACTGGATTGTAATGGTATCCAAACAATCTGCTGTAAGGTCATCCATATTACTAATTACTCCATCGACCAATATGGACCATCTCTCTGCTTCGTTTGTGTTAACTAGTCTCAAATCCTCATCCTTATGTGAGGATAGTTGTGCAACTCCACTTGAATTTTTCGTTTCTAATGGCAATACCGGTTTTGCTACTGCTTCATCTTCCTCAAAATGATTTTTTGCTATTCCATCACGTAGTTGATAATACATTGCGTCATTGGTTACAGGATAGTAATCATCCGATATATCTTCTATATGTTCTGTTACCTGACTATCTTCAAAAATTGAAATTTGAGTTGGCTCAACTGCTTCAACTTTTCCTCCGAATTCTTGTTCAATGATCTTATCTAGTACATTTTGAATCTCAATTTTATATTTATCCAGATTGGCATAAATGTTCAATAACGATACTCCTTGCTCTTGTTTCTGACCTAACCAAGAAACAAGCGTTGAAAAGGAAGGGGACATATTAGCAGATGTTACTAATTTATCGTGATTCTCTTGTACTTCTTTATAATATTTATTCCATTTGCCCCATAACTGCTTATTTTCTTCATAAATTGGAGCAGCAAGTAGGAGGGCATCACTGAACAATACTAATACTTTTTCCATATTTAAATACCTCCTAACAATGTTAATTACAAACATAATTTGCATCTTAAAAATGTGAAACGTCATAGCTATATGATGGCTAAATAGCCTTGAAGTTAAAATATTATCAGAATAGTCCTTACAAGTATCAGCTTTCTTATACAATCTAATTATGGACTCATTTAATTTCTTCTGTGCTTGTCTTTATTATATAAAACTGTTTCTATTTGTAAAATTAATACTTTACAATACAGTTTCAATTTTTAAAAGTAAATTAACTATTTACACTGATTTTGTTGCTACATTATTTTACTGCCTTATTGTGGCTATAGCTACTTAATTGAAATCCTACAGCTTTATTATGGCTATAACTCTTTACTTGAAATCATACAGCCTTATTGTGGCTATAACTTTTTACTTGAAATCATACAGCCTTATCATGGCTATAACTCCTTACTTGAAATCATACAGCCTTATCATGGCTATAACTCTTTACTTGAAATCATACAGCCTTATCATGGCTATAACTCCTTACTTGAATTCCTACAGCCTTATCATGGCTATAACTCTTTACTTGAAATCATACAGCCTTATCATGGCTATAACTCCTTACTTGAATTCCTACAGCCTTATCATGGCTATAACTCCTTACTTGAATTCCTACAGCCTTATCATGGCTATAACCCTTTACTTGAATTCCTACAGCCTTATCATGGCTATAACTCCTTACTTGAATTCCTACAGCCTTATCATGGCTATAACCCTTTACTTGAAATCATACAGCCTTATTGTGGCTATAACTCTTTACTTGAAATCATACAGCCTTATCATGGCTATAACTCTTTACTTGAAATTACATAGCCTTATCATGGCTATAACTTTTTACTTGAAATCATACAGCCTTATCATGGCTATAACTCCTTACTTGAAATCATACAGCCTTATTGTGGCTATAACTCTTTACTTGAAATCATACAGCCTTATCATGGCTATAACTCTTTACTTGAAATTACATAGCCTTATCATGGCTATAACTTTTTACTTGAAATCATACAGCCTTATCATGGCTATAACTCCTTACTTGAAATCATACAGCCTTATTGTGGCTATAACTCTTTACTTGAAATTACATAGCCTTATTGTGGCTGCAACTCCTTATCTTTAATTAGACATAGCTCTATTGTGGCAACAATTTAGTAATTTATGAAACGTTATAGCTATATGATGGCTACAACTCTTAAAAAATGAAACGAGCATGCCCTGATCATTATCCTTCTAAAAAAAAATTTATTCTATATGATTTTATGATAAACGTTGATATAAAGCCATTTCATAAAATATGATTGAAAACTCGATTAAACCATTATAGCTATATGATGGCTACAACTATCATCATAAAAACTCACGAAAATCCTTATATACCAAGGGTTACAACGGTTTTCTATATAATTTAAGTTGTTTTAAAAACATGAAACGTTATAGCTATATGACGGCAAGAAATATGAAATGAAATGAAACGCTTATAGCGGTATGACGGCTACAACTTTTAAGTAAAAGTAAGGATAAACCCCTATATAACAACGTTTATATGGTATTAATAAAATATTATCATTCAACCAAAACTTGAAACGTTATAGCTATATGATGGCTACAACTGTAAAATAAAATCAGCTAAGAACCCTATTAAATCAATGGTTTATAAGGATTTACCACCATTTATACTACGTTTCATATTTACTAAACTTCATAGACCTATGGTGGCAACAAACTTTTTTTCATGAAACGTCAAACCCCTTGTCGCACAAGGGATTGAGGCACGTTTCATTTTTTTATTTTTCCTCTTAAAGGGACAGATTTCACCAGTATTCGATTTGATATAATCAAAAATGAAATTCTATATCTAATTGTGGGGAAAACTGCAACTTAAAATAAAAGGAGGTGAAAAAGATGGCAAAACCTTTCGTTATAAAGAACAAACGTAGTTTGAATGGTGAAACAACAACACCAGTAATTGTAACAATTAAATCATGGCAAAGATTAGTAGATGCTTTAGAAGGTAAGTATTACAGTTTTAAAGATACTTATCTAGAAGACATTGTGAAGTCTATGTCCTATGAAGAACGAATTGCAGATGAAGAGGGATTTGTTGAACAAGCAAAGCCATCTTTTTCACTGAAAATGAAAAAGATTGTAGATAAAGTAAGTGGATTTGATAAAAACGAAGGCAGAAAACATAAGCTATATGGTATTACAAATGCTGATCTAGAAGTATTTCTATTTCTTCATAAAAAATGTAATACATATGGTGAGCTTTCACATGTATCAATCCACATGCTTTGGGAAGATTATAAAAATTATAAAGAAGCATTTGCACATATTCACCACTCACAATTTTATGTGGCTTTGAAGAAGTTAAGTTTCCATAACATCATTACAATTGAAAATGAGTACAGTGGTAAATATAAAATCACCTTAACTGATTTCATGAATAAGGAAACGAATAAAGCAAATGCATATACATTTATTAGCCCGATAGTATTTACCAAAGAATTCTTTGAGTTATCCATTGCAGCTAAGAAACTATTCATGGATGTAGCAATGCAGCAGAAACGCGAAACTACCCTGAAACGTTCTTTATTCAAAGTTGATGAACAAGGAAACTCAACACACTTTGGTGGTATGTATCGTTACTTACATAAGAAATACCCACATCAGATTCGTGCTGTACTTGAGGAATTAGAAACAAAACTTTCTGCTACTGGATCTCCTTTATTTAAAATTTGCAAGTTAGAAAAAGGGAAGAGGAATAAAAAGCAATACACAACATTGCATTTATCTGTACATCCTGATTTCTTATGCGCGAAAGAAGAAGGAGCAGAATACCGTGATCCATTTACACCACGAGATACATATAAGCGTAAAGTTAAATTCATTGAGAACTTGTTAGTTGAAATGAATATTGCTGAATTTGCAAAGGATATGAACCAATTTATTAACGTTTTAAAACACTCTTGTCACCGTCAAATTCGCCAAGTAGTTCGTGGCTTACGAGAAATGATTGATCGACAAGAAGGATATCCGAAAAAGCTTGTTTATACGCTAAGTAAATTATTAAAGCAATCTTCTCAATATCGTGTATTAGACACAGCTGCTAAAACTGGAATTTATCCTTTAATTACACACAATATACCTAAACATGATCAAGAAGAGGCCATTTTTAAATTTGGTACTCATTTTGCTATATACTCTTTACGAAATGTTCAAAAGCTATTCCGTAAAGCGCATGACCTGCTTCATGTGAAATATGCTGTACCTGTAACTATAGATGCTTACCATCGTAATTACATGCAGTATCAAGAGGAATCACTATTTAGAAAATATGCTTATGAGCAAGGAGTAAATATTAACACATATACAGCATTAGAAATTGAAATTCGCGAACTCTTAAAGTCTAGTGGTCATAAAGGAAATCAAATCCCTAGTGATATTCGTGAACTGTTCATTGAAAAAATTGATAAATTGCCGAAGGAAAAGATTCGTGTAATTGAGGTCCCTAAAGACTTTGATTTAATTCAGTTTCTACAGTCCTTAGAAGCATATTACCGTTCAACAAGTGAAATACCACATACGGTTGATCAGCTGCTTCCAGCAATGTAAAGATACAGCTCTCTATTTTTGAAAAAAACAAAAGTAGAGGGCTATTCGTGTTGGAGGTAACGTATAGAGTGTATTACTTCAAACAAAACAGAGAGAAAGTTTTCAATTTAAATGATCACGACTCTCTATTTTTTATGCAATTCCATACATTGCACGTGAAACAAAAGGAGATATTCACAATTTCTAAGATTTTAAATCTGAATATTCATTCTTTTTATATCATTTCATCTACAAAAAAGCAGAAATATTTTTTATAATTCTGTTGATATCTTAATAATTTTGACCTGATGTGTATAACATAAAGCCTTAAGTACTGTTCTTATCATGTTCTATCTCTAAATCTACTTAAAATCAGCAAAACTTCTGTTAGTTATGTTTAAAAAGTGGATTCTGTTCCTAACTTTGACCAATTTGTTAATAAATTGTGTGTAGTTTTTAAGAAATGTGGAAAGTTTGTTCATAAATCAGCAAAATTTGCATTTATTATTTATTCATTTATTCGCATCAAATTAACGATGATTATATGTAGTTTTTATATAACTACTTTACGATATTTTGTAGTTTTTAATCATCATCCAGCTCATTAAGTACATTCCCAGTATTTACTTTTTATGATTTTTTACGGCTAGAGTAATTATGAACCCTTAGCACAGCAATGTTTTAAGACGATTTTTTCTCTGTATAAAAGTTTTATCTTTTTTCTTTATATATATTAAAGATATATATTATATTAGGTTTTTATATTGTGTAATACTTACTATAGAGAATAGACCCTGTGTAAAACTAATTTCATTTCTTAATGGAATTGGTTTTTTTATTTACTTTAATAAACATTATATTTAGTTTTAATCTTCCTAAAAAAATTTTGATATAAAACATAATTTTTTTTTATTTCTCTTAGATTTCCGAAAAAAGTAAATCATACTTAAAGTAGATAGTTGATTAGTGGAAATTACAATGAACTTTGTAATCTCCTAACCATTTAAAAAGAGAGGTGAAGACATGGTAAAAAAGAAATCCCAGAAAAACGCCGAAAAAAAGAAATTTACATTCTTTAAAAAAGCAAAGAATAAAACAACTGAAATATTAGATATGCAACAAGAAAATTCAGAAGCACTTAAAGAAAAGAAGAAACGTAAAACAAGGGAGAAAGTTCCAGCGATAACAGGAAGAAAAGTAGGTAAGGTTACATTTTGGTGTGTGATGGGATTTGTGTTTGCAGGAAGCTCCCTTTCATTTATCCAACTTGCTGGTCCTCCTAGAGCAGTAGCTGTTCAGGAAAAGAAGGAGGAACCCGTAAAAATTAAAATGTCAGAAGCAGAATTAATTGCATATGCGAATAGTTTTGCCGCTGATTATTTTAATTGGAAGGTTGATATGAATGTAGCTGAAGCGCGGAAAAAACGATTAGAAAAATATTTAGTTGAAGGATCCGATGAGCAAGGAGGATTAAATAGAGATACTTTAAAAAATGCTTCTAGTACTTTAGTTAAGTCGGAAGCAGTAGAAGTCCGTCAAAAAGGAAATGAAGCAGAAGTTACATTGAAAATCATTCAGAAGCTAGAACCTGTAAATAATCCTGCTCCTGGGACGACACAAGCTCCAGACACATCAAAAGAACCAAAAGAAGTTACAAGGTACTTCTCTATTCCAATTTTAATGGAGAAAGGGAAGATGGTAGTCCCTAACAATCCTACGATCGTTCATGGAGAGAGAGAAAAGGCCCCTTATAAAGTAGCCACTTTCAAATCAGAAGGACGAGAAATTAATACAGATGCAGAAATAAAAAAAGTAGAACAATTTTTACAATCTGTATTTAAAGTGTATACAGAAGGAACACCAGAAGAAATTGCTTACTACTTTGAAAAAAGTAATATAACAAATGGACTAAAAGGTATTATGACATTTAGCAAATTAGAAAACCTTCGTATTTATGAAGATAAAGATAAAGGTTATAAAGTCTTAGTTGATGCAAAATTAAAAGACAACGATAGCAGCTTAGAGTACACATACACATATGACTTAAATTTAGTAAATAAAGATAACAAGTTTTCAATTAGCTCTATGAAAAAATTTGAAAATACGTTAGAGAAAGTGGAGGGTAAATAATTATGGAGCTTTTGGGATTAGATATGTTAGCTCACCAATTACCTGCTATTACAGATGCAGCTGTAATAGGTAATATTAATTTTGGAGTAAATATTAAAAATTGGTTAGTAGCTCAATTAGGTCCAATCTTTTTAGTTGTAGCACTTATTGGAGTAATTATCTTTGCAGTTAAACGACAAATGGCTGGTTTACTTGGTTGGATAATTGTTTGTGCACTATTATCAGTTTTTGTATTCTCACCAGACGTTTTCAAAGATCTTGGTACAAAATTATATAATTTAGTATTCAAGTGATAAATTAAAAATCTCTGAAAATATTAAAGGGGTTGGTAGAAATGACTCAAAAGCCGACTCGTAAAGAAGTTAGGACATACAACTCGATATGGGATATTCCTAAGAGTTTATACGGGATAAGGGACTTAACCCTCCCTTTCCCAGTTCCTTATAGACAGTTGGGCTTCTTTGTTGGATCTTTACTTTTAATTTTAATTCTAGATCAGTTTTTACCTTTAGGAAATAATGTGTTTTTAAAATATTTAATACTACCAGGTGGAATAGCATACTTCTTTGGCAATGTAGAATTGGATGGAAAAAGCCCACATAAATTTTTATTTCGATTTTTCGTGTTTATGTTCGAAAATAAGAAGATTAGCCGCTATAAAGATACAACTGGTAATATTGGAAACTATCAATATAAAACCTTAATACGATTCAAGGATGATTCAATCAATAATAAGTAATTAATTAATCTATACGGAAGAATTATTTTAGTCTCATATTCTTCTCTAAGGAGGGTAAAATGAATCAGGTTGAATTTCCAGTCAAATACTTTCACGAAAATTTGATTTTTAACCAAGATGGCTCTTGCTGGGCGTATTATGAGGCATACGGAATACCATACGAGTTCCGAGGTGATGATGATAAAAATACCTTATTCATGCGTCAACTTGGCTTGTTTTGGAATTTTGATGAAGAAAAGCACCTCTTAATGATTCCTGTTTATCAGAACTTCCAAGAAAAAGCAGATGAATTCAAAGAAACAGTTAGCGGTGAATTAAAAGAACTTGCAATTGATCATACAGATGATGTCGTACATGAGCTAGAACGAAAATTTGGTAAAAATGCAGTAGAGTACCGATATTTTATTGGCGTGAAATTAAAGGTAAGACACATACAAGAAGGGTTTAAAGAAATGTTGTACACAGCATTTCATACCTTTAAAAACACTGCAGAACAGTTTGGGCTACTTGGTGATACCAAAATACTAAAAACTGATTTGGAGATGTTTAAAAGAGAAGCTAGCGCTTTTAAAAATAAAATAAGAAAACATTTGGCTGTAAGGGCTCTAGAAACTAATGAAACGCAATGGATTATATTAAGAAACTTCTATCGCACATTAGAGGCGCCAGTAACTGCTGGATGGACACCTCCCGTACAGAATGACGACTCTGCAATAATACCAAATCAAGAAAGCTTATTACGATTATCCGAAGCAGAATTTGATGTTAAAGGAAGACATATTGAAATGTCCCAGATTGGTACCGACGGGTTAGAATATCCAGCATATATGAGCTTTTTATCTACATCTAAAATCCCATATACGATGGAGTTTCCAGACCAAGAGTGGATGTATATGATTCAAAACATAGATTTCCCTATTGAATTAAGTGTTCGTACAGAAAACATAAATCATCGTAAAGCACTATCTAAACTAAATAAGAAGAAAAAGGATTTAGAAGATCAAGAAATGCATGCAAGGGAAAATGCACAAACTGTTGGATTAAACGTGTATGAAGGTGTTCAGGAAGCTACTGAGCTACAAGCCCTCATACAAAAGACACGTATGCCGTTAGTAAAAACATCAGTATCTTTCTGTATATGTGCTGAAGATTTAGATACAATGCGTCGAAATACGAATTCACTTATTTCTATTTATAGAGAGATGATGATTGAACTAGTAAGACCGTATGGAGACCAGTTCCTACTATTTAATGAATTTATCCCTGGTTCTAGAAGATATGTAAATGATTATATACACTTTATGGAACCTGGAGTTCTGGCAGCTGGTATGTTTGGTGCAACACAAGATTTAGGGGATAATATCGGGTTTTATATTGGAACAACTGGTATTTTAAACAAAGCAGTCTATATGACACCTTCTCTCGCAGCAACAAATACCGTTGCAAATCAAAAAACAAGCGCACTTTCAGTTGCAGTAACAGGAAGTACTGGTTCCGGTAAATCATTTGGAACGAACTTAATTGTTTACTTAGCTGTACTTGGAGGAGCTCAAACTCTGATAGTCGATCCGAAAGGTGAGAGGGGGAACTGGACAGAAGATTTACACGGTTTAGAAGGTAAAGTAAACGTAATTACACTAGGGACTGATAGACGAGATGAAGGAAAACTAGACCCATTTATCATTCATAAACATAGCCGAAAAGACGCAATTGAGTTAGCAATGACAATTCTTACTTTCATTACAGGTATTAAACCTGATAACTCGGAAAAATTCCCGCGCTTGGCTTCAGCCGTAGAATTCGTAGCAGGAATGGAAGAGCCGTGTTTAACAGCTGTATCTCAATACCTTGAAGATAGTGAGGATAAAGTGGATCAACAATTAGCTGCTCATATTCAAGCATTTGAGAATTTATCATTTGCACACTTAATCTTTGGTGATGGAACAAATAGAGATATTGAACTTGATACAGCAGTAAATATCATACAAATTCAACACCTTGACATGCCAGATATTCAAAAAGATCCGAAAGATTATACCTTACAAGAAAATTTATCAGTTAGTATGCTGATGTCTCTATCTTCATTTGCAAGAAAATTCTTTCAAAAAGACCCTACTAAATTCAAAATTGTTTTATTAGATGAAGCATGGGCAATTATGGGAACTTCTCAAGGGCGAGAGTTGGCTCGTAAGCTAGTTCGTGAAGGTCGTGCTTTAAACTCTGCAGTTTACTTTGCAACTCAAAGTGCAAGTGACCTTGGAGATGAGACATTTAAAAATAATATCGGTATGAAGTTCTCATTCCGTAATACAGACAGTAAAGAAATTTCCTCAATCTTAGATTTCTTTGGATTACCTGACAATGAAGAAAATCATGCAATTATTACAAATTTAGAAACAGGCCAATGTTTATTCCAGGATATTCAAGGAAGAACAGGTGTTGTCACAATGGATGTAGTGTTCAAGGATCTATACGATGCATTCGATACAAGACCAAATGCAAGGAAGAATTATAGAAAGTCAAATGATGATGAAAAGCAGGAAGTTAATGCAACCTTTGTCGAAGGAGGGGAAGAAAAAATAAATGTAGGAGTGAGTTAATATGTTAAAAACTAAATTTAAAAAAATTATGCTAACAAGTCTATGTGTAGGTACTCTTATCCTGAGTGCAGCATGTGGTAATAGTGAAAAAAATGTTGGAGAAGAAAAGGATAAACAAGGGCACACTCCAAGGGAAGTTATGCTTGATTTTGTAAAAGCTGATTTACAGCGTGATCATAAAACAATACTTACGCTTGTAGTGGATGGGGATAAAGATACTATATTGGACCGAAATCAAGGACCTAAAAATAATTTATCTTACAAAGATTATAAAGTAAAAGAGTATGTGGTAGATAAGGATACAATTATGTATAACTTTAGCTCGAAAAACCCCCCTAAAAACATCGATAAAGAAGTGAAGTGGATAAGGGTAGTTCGAACAGGTGAAGGTTTTAAAGTACGTAGTTATGCTGCTCCTTATCGAAACGAAATTGATGAAGTGGCAGATACTAAACCAACAAGTGAGTTTAGTTCAAACGATTAGTAGGTTTTCCCATAAAAAGGGGGAGTAACATGTAATGAAAAAGTTTATTACCCTATTCTTGTTAGTTTGTACATTCGTATTAGCATTTAATTTACTATTTAAAGCAGCACCAGTATATGCAGATGAGGAACCCAGACCATCTCTTTTAGATGATATTATCCCTAAAAACAAAGAAAAATTAAAATTCGAAGAACACCCTCCAAGTAGTTATGGGATTGATATTTACACACCAGAAGGTGGATTTGGTGAATCTCTTAAATTTTGGAGATGGGGAGATAAAGTAAAAGAACAAATGGTCGCTGTATTATTTAGCCTCATTAGTATTGGATGGACTCTTAATCTTGCAGTTAGTACTTTTGTAACAAGTATGGTTGGGCAATCTATGAGTCTTAATATAGTGGCCGATGTTGGGGATAAATTAGGAGATGTTATTTCAAAAGCGGCAGGATTTAATGGTTCTTGGGGTACTGGTATCTATAGTGAACTAATAGGCCTTATGTTAGCTTTCCTAGCTTGCTGGGTTATATGGGTTGGATTTGTAGAGCGACGTCAATCAGAAATGTTAGGCGGCTTATTGAAAACTTTAGGTATTCTAGTTTTTACATTGGGTTTCTTTGCAAACTCAAGCTATATCATTAAAGGGCTGAACAATTTTTCCGAACAAACAAATAAGACAGTTCTTGATGCTACTCAAAGTATTGCGGTAACTAAAGAAGGTTATTCAAGTGGTGTAGATTCCATTACGGATTTAACACATACTCTATTAATTAAACAACCTTATACATTATTACAATTTGGTACAACAGATATGAAGAAAATTGGTGATGAAAGAATTAAAAAGATGCTAACAACTACTAATACTGATGAGAGACAAAAGCTTCTAGAACATGAAGTGAAAGATGAAAATAATAAAATTCTAGAATTAGACGCTACCTTTGAACGTGGTGCATTAGTACTATTACTTTTTGTAATTAATGGACCATTATGGGTAGTTTTATGCTTATGTAGTATGGCGATGCTATTCTATCAACTGATGTTCATCATTGTGGCTTTAATGTCACCAGTAATGTTATTGATGGCTTTAGTACCAGCGTGGACTGGGACAGCGAAGAAATTCTTGGCTGAACTGTTTAGAACATTACTTATGAAAGTTGCGATTGGTTTTCTATTAACTTTAATGTTTTGGGTTTCTTCAATCTTATATAGTGCTACCGATAAATATGGATACCTAGTTGTAGCTGCATTACAAATACTTTCATTCTTAGGAGTATGGTTATATCGTAAAACAATTTTTGATGCAATTACTACAGTACCAGCAAGTGCAGGAGCAGCACGTGCATCAGATGCTATGAGTAATATTAGACAGAAATATCGTGATGTTAGACGTGGATCTAAGACAGTTGGAAGAGGTGTAGCAGTAGCTGGCGCCGCGGGTGTTGCAAGTGCTGCGGTGGCAGGGAAAATGGGTAAATCAGGCTATAGTAAGTTTAAACAGTTAAAAGAAAACTATGCAGATAGAAAAGAAAAGGTAGCAGATGGTAAACGCAAGGAAAAAGAACAAATGCAAGCAGAAAAAGAAAAAAATATTAATCAAATGAAAAAAGAAGAAAATTTAGGTGTTCGCGATAGAAAAGGAAATCAGGAGCAAGAAAGGGTTAAGGAAGAAGTAGCCGCAACTAAAGAGAATCCAGAATTAGCAGTACGAGGGAAACATGAAGATAATAATCCTGAAATACAACAAGCAGAACTAAAAGATAAAGAAGAGGATGTAAAAGCGGATGTTAAACCAGTAGCGCAATCAAATGAGGAACTAAATAATAAAGAAGAAGATGTAAAAGCTCAAGTTAGACCGGTAGCACATCAAAATAATGGTGGACTTGAGAATAAGCAAGAAGATGTAAAGGCGGAAGCAAAACCAGTAGGAACAATTAAACCACCAACGGGTCAAACAAAATCAATGGATGGCAAACCGATCACAACACCACAGCCAGGAACAACACCATCACCAGCGAATCCGATGGATGGCAAACCAATTACAACACCACAGTCAGGGACAACACCATCACCAGCGAATCCGATGGATGGCAAACCAATCACAACACCACAGTCAGGGACAATACCATCACCAGCGAATCCGATGGATGGCAAACCAATCACAACACCACAGTCAGGGACAACACCATCACCAGCGAATCCGATGGAAAGTAAGCCAATCACAACACCACAGTCAGGGACAACACCATCACCAGCGAATCCGATGGATGGCAAACCGATCACAACACCACAGTCAGGGACAACACCATCACCAGCGAATCCGATGGAAAGTAAGCCAATCACAACACCACAGTCAGGGACAACACCATCACCAACGAATCCGATGGAAAGTAAGCCAATCACAACACCACAGTCAGGAACAACACCATCACCGGCGAATCCGATGGAAAGTAAGCCAATCACAACACCACAGTCAGGAACAACACCATCACCAGCGAATCCGATTGAGAGTAAACCAGTCACTACTTCACATGTAAGTACGCCACAAAAACAAGTAGAGGTAAAACCGGTTAATCCACAACAAACTAAAAATGTTCCTAAAGTGAATAATCAGCAACAGGTAAAAGAAGGGGCAGCAATTAAAAAAGTTGACACGAAAGCACAAACACAACAAGAAGCTTTAAAAAATGTAAAAGCAAAAGAAACCAAAAAACCAAAATAATTCAGCTCATGAGGGAGGGTTTATACATTGAGTGCGGAACCAAATCGCGACCTTGAAAATGAACATCATCCTGAAGCTGAACTAGGGAATGCTAAGCCTGCCTTGAAAAAGGCAGGCCATTCTTTAGGAAAGGCGGCTGGTAAAGGGTCAAAATTAGCGGGTAAGGCAGTTGCACAAGTAGGTAAGAAAGTAGCAGTTAAAGTAGCACAGAAGGCAGCTACAGTTGCTGTTGCAAAGCCATTATTAATAGTAGCCGGTGTTATTCTGGCTGTTGTTGCAGGTTTAGGAATTGTGATATTTTTATTAACTGCCACAATGAGTGAAGATGAAGTCAGCCCTGGGGGAATTGGTGGTCCTTTTGCACCAGGTACTGCGAGTGTCAGTCCTGAAGTAATGAGATGGGAGCCATTGGTAAGGAAATATGCGGCGCAACATGGCATAGAAGCAATGACTCCATTAATATTAGCTCTTATTCAACAAGAAAGTTCTGGGACACAATTGGATGTTATGCAAAGTTCAGAATCACAAGGGTATCCTCCTGGGTATTTTACTGATCCAGAAGAAAGTATTAAATATGGTTTAATGCATTTTGCTGATTGTCATAAAAAATCAAATGGTGATCAAAATACTACATTACAATGTTATAACTGTGCGACACGTTCTTAACTGAAAAGGTTGAGCACTGATTTGAAATCAGGAGAACTACTATTTCGAGAAGTCAAATGAAAGGGTAACGCCTGGAAGGGCTTCCTCTGATACTCCGACATGCATGATACAGTGGATAAGAACTGTAAGTGTGTGAAGCTCGGTAAAGTCGGCCGAGAGCTATCGTAAAGTACGTAAGTACTACGAAAGTTGTCCAGAGATGGATGATGTAGCCTATAGGTCGGGAGTCTATAAAACACTCATGGGTAGAATGGATTCACAAAAACCATTGGTAGGCAGAGTCTGACGAATCTCCGAATGTACGGGTCTAGAAAGCATAACACATAGAAATGTGTGTGCCACGAGCGTGGCGTTGATGTGGATAAGTAAGAATAGTTGTTATGAAAGTCCATATGTCGTTATAGGCGACATCCAGTCAACAGGCTTAAAGGAGAGCCCTAAAAGTGTCATGAACAGATAGAAATAGTGGAACGTGGAAAGCCACCAACATGGAGAACTTATCTTTGACGAAGTGTTTAAAGGGAAAATGCCCGTGAGATTAACGTGCATATAACCTTTATTTATGGTGGTGAGAGTGATGGCATAGTACCTATGAGACGATGGAAACATCGTGGAGGGATAGCCATTAGTCTGATAGAAGATTGACCGACCATTTTATAGAGCAAATCAGTCGAATTATAAGGTTCTTGTGAGACTAAAAAAGGTTAACTCTGAAAGGAGCACCGACTTATAAAGAAAACTGCGAAGCTCAGACACGCTGAATACTATGATATGCAGTCCATTCAGGATGGTTTGTATCAGCAAAGTCAAAATGGAGACAATTTTTATAAACTAATAGAGCTTATGATGATGGATGAAAATATCAAATTGGCATATCGAAACATTAAAAAAAATATGGGTAGTGTGACAGCTGGAGTCGATGGCATGACCATCAACGATGTAAAATTGCTTTTAACAGATGAAATGATAGAAAAGGTTAGGTCAATGTTTTTCTGGTATCAACCACAAGCGGTTAGGCGAGTTTTCATACCAAAACCTAATGGTAAAAAGAGACCTCTTGGGATACCGACAATATGGGATAGGCTATTTCAACAGTGTATCCTACAAATTCTCGAACCTATATGTGAAGCAAAGTTTCATGCCCATAGTTATGGGTTTCGTCCTAACCGAAGTACACATCATGCGTTAGCAAGGATGAAATCTTTGGTGAACAGTCAAGGAAGAGGTATTCACTATTGTGTAGATATAGATATCAAAGGATTCTTTGACAATGTCAATCATGGAAAGCTCATGAAACAGTTATGGAGTATGGGGATACGAGATAAGAAATTGCTCTCTATCATTTCAAGTTTGTTAAAAGCGGAAATCATTAATGAAGGTTTCCCAAATAAGGGGACTCCACAAGGAGGCATTTTGAGCCCTCTTCTTTCTAACGTCGTTTTAAACGAGTTAGATTGGTGGATTAGTGACCAATGGGAGACCATTGAGACTAAACATCCATACAGAGCGAGAAATGACAAATATAGAGCATTAAAGAAAAGCAATTTGAAGGAATGCTTTATAATCCGATACGCAGATGATTTCAAAATACTATGTCGTGACTATCCAACGGCTCTTAAGATGTTTGAGGCGACAAAAGATTTTCTCAAAACACGGCTACATCTTGAAATTAGCACTGAGAAATCCCAAATTGTTAACCTACAAAAGAAATCCAGTGATTTCTTGGGATTTACCATCAAAGCACGGAAAAAGAGAAAACGTCATGTCGCTCATAGTAGAATTTGCCGGAAAGCTAGAGAGAATGCTTACGGTAAATTAAAGGAAGCTATCAAAAAAATAAGTAAGAAGCAAACGCCAGAGGCAGTATGGCATTACAACACAATTGTAATGGGCATACAAAATTATTATGCCGCTGCAACCCATATTAATTATGACTTAGACCAAATGAGTTGCCATCTCATAAGAACACTCTATAATCGATTGAGGCGAGATTGGAAAAAAGCCACTAAGCACGATATGTCACCTGTCTTAAGAAAAAGGTATCGGAACTATAATCCGAAGCTCTATAAAATTCAGGATATTGTATTAATACCGATACATGCACAGAATCATAAATCGGCAAGAAATTTCACCCAGTCTATTTCAAATTATACAGAAGAAGGCAGGATGAAAATTCACGATACCTTGAAAGTTATAGATAAGGAGATACTTAGACATGTGCAACGATTTTATATGAATCATCGAACTGTTGAATACAATGATAATCGTATTTCAAAATTTGTAGCACAGTATGGAAAATGTGCAATTACCAAACAAGAATTAGGTCTAATTGGCTGGCATTGCCATCATAAAGTTCCGTTGGAATTTGCCGGAAAAGACGACTATGAAAACTTGGTAATTGTGCTGGAAGACATACACGTTGCAATTCATCACGATGATTCAGAGAGGGCAAAATCCATCTTAGCTAAATATGAAATAGGAAAAGAAAAGGAAAAATTGTTCGACAAACTAAGAATACTTGCGAACCGTACTCCTATCTTTTCTTTAGTATAAAAATTAGGTCAATTGAATCAGATGGAACGCCGTATGAGGGGAAACTCTCACGTACGGTGTGAAGTGGGGGAAAAGGTGGAGATAATATCAAATCCTTACCTATCACTATACGGAACTGGCTACGCTAACTATGCAGTTTCGAAAGGTGGATATACTCACGAGAATGCAAGGGCATTTTCTGCAGAGCAATCAGCTAAAAATGGTTATAGATGTGCATCATGGCGAAGTGCGGAGGCAGTAGCTAATAATTGGTGTTATGGTGATCCAGACTATGTCCCACATATTATGAGATACTATCAACCTGGTCAAACCCCTGGTGGTTCTGGTGGAATTGCTGGCGGTAGCGTTTTAGGTGATGATGTATTCCAAGCAATTATGGCAGAAGCACTAAAGTATCAAGGATGGCCATATGTTTTTGGAGGGCGAACACCAAATACGTCATTTGACTGTAGTGGAATTATTGAGTATACGTATTCAAGAGTTGGTATTAATTTATTTGGTACTGCACAAACCCAATGGGATAAAACCCAACGTATAACAGATCCTAAGCCAGGAGATTTAGTATTTTTCCATAGTACTTATGCTACAAGTAACTACATTACGCATGTTGGCATTTATGTAGGAAATAATACAATGTATCATGCTGGCGATCCGATTGGTTATGCTGATTTAAGTAAATCATATTTTCAACAGCATTTTGCGGGATATGGTCGTGTAGTTAGATAATAATGCATGTAACACCTAGCAACTTATGAAACTGCGAAAAGGAGGTAAATGATGAATAAAATTACCATTATAATAGCAATTTTATTAATAGTTAGCGTAGGGTTTTTAATAAAATATCGATCTGATAATGAGAAACTTAAAACTGATAATATAAAATTAACGAAAAAAGTGGAAAAGGTGGAGGCACAATACAATGATACGAAAAAGGAGTTATCAGCTCTAAAGAGTAACAATCAACAACAAGTAAAGGAAGCTGCAGAACGATTTCTTAAAGCTTTTCGTACTTATGACACTGGTAAAGGCGAATCATACCTTGCCAATATTGATGCATATATAACACCAAATGCAAAGAAAGAATTAACACCACCAGGTGGACCAACACAATCTACTCCTGGAACTGGAGATGAGAAAGAAAAGAAGAAAGTTTCATTTCAATCTGAATACACAGGTGGCGAGTTGTATTATGCATTTTTGGATACTACAAAAGCAAATGTATTAGCAAAAGTGAAAAGTAAAATTACAGTTAATGGTGTTTCATCTGATAATATGTCATTAATGCAAATAAATCTTATCTATGATGGAAATAAGAAGTTATGGCTTGTTGACAAGGTTATCCCACTAGCTGATTTAAGGGATCAGATGCCGTAAATCAAAGTACTATTATTTAGATTAAAATTTAGTTTAAGGTGGGATTGTATGTGAATGGAGATAAAAGACTGAAAAAACCGGTGGTAAGTTTTATATTATTAACCAACATTATTTTTTGGCCACTTTTTCTTCTTGTAGGAATCACAAAGTTATTAGATTTTCCAACGTGGATTTTTGATGTAACACTTTGTATATCAGCTTGGTCTTCCACTTTTGCTTTTGTGTTGCTATTTAAAAAACTATATCCTGGACAGAGTTTTATTCGATTCGTAAAAGCTAGATTTAAAAATAAACTTAGTTTCCCTATAGTTCTTACTGTAAGTATGATTTAAAAAAATATATTTTTGACGATGTTGTTTCTCGTGTCGATTAACAGTGAAGCAAACTCGATTTTTAATAGAACTACTTGGGGTGTGTTAATTTATTACTTTGTTAAAACCATTGTGTCCGGACCACTAGGAGAAGAATTGGGGTGGAGGGGGTTTGCACTAATGGAGCTTCAAAAAAAATATTCTCCACTAAAATCTTCAATAATTATTGGTTTTTGGTGGGGAATGTGGCATTTACCTATATGGTTTACTACAGGTCTTACAGGCAGTAATTTAATCAAATATGTTTTGTTTTTTATGATTTCAATTATAACTACTACAATTATCATGACAGCATTTTATAATTTAAATCAAAATTTAATTATTCCAATGATTATCCATTTTTTCTTTAATTTATTTATTTGCATTATACATAATTAATTGAATTAATTATGTATAATGCAATTTTTTATTTGATAGTTGCGATTTTAATTATAGTTTTAAATCCAAAGAAAGTATTATACGGGAATAAAGCTTTATAATGTCCTGAGAATGATAGATTAGCAGAAAGGTATGAGGATGGACGATGTACTAGCACGTATATTAAGTAAGTAACCACCATAATAAGCCTGTAAGCCGTTCTACCTATGAAATGCTAAAACGCAGCATTTTCAGGTCAAATTAACCCGTGGGATTTAAGAGAAGAACCAAATAAGACTTGGATGCATAAAGGGGAAGCAATAATAATCATTCGAAACGAAATTGTAACATCTTCACCCCTATTCTATATCAGAATTATATAGAATAGGGGTGAAGGGATGGACGATAGAGAAAAAATGATTACATTTTTTAGTGAATTCTGGAAAGTGAATTCGGTTAAAATGCTGGCTGAATTGTATCCAGAAAACATTAAAAATCATTCGAATGTTTATAGTTAAATATAATCTTTTTAATGTTTTTTAGAGAAACTTGTATACCCCTAACCTCGCGTAATATCAGAGGAGGGGATCTTCTGTCGGAAAAAGATTAAAACAGCTTTTCCAGAAGCTACGGTAAAAAATAAAACTTTTACTTAGTTTGCTTTACTATATATTAAATGTAAGCGATTTCTATTCTTGGCGAAGATACTTAGAATGTGACCTTAATGAATTTAGAAAACTGAAGGGGGAATCATAAGTGGTTGAAAAATTCTTTACAATATTAGAAGATGGGGGACTTCATGCGCGTCCTTCAACAACATTAGTTAATGCAGTTAGCTCATTTAAATCAGAAGTGATGCTTGAGTATAAAGAAAAACAAGTGAATTTAAAATCTATTATGGGTATTATGGCACTTGGTGTTCCAAAAGGCGCACAAATTAAAGTGATTGCAAAAGGGGAAGATGAAGAACAAGTACTCCAAGGTGTAAGTAAAGTAATGCAAACACAAAGTATTGGCGCATGATAATAAGTAACGTTTTGAATGGTTTATATAATAAAAGGAATTTCCAACGCGAGAAGGTATTATCTAGAAACTCCTGAGTCAATAACATATAACGGTATATCATATATTAATAAGTATTGAAAAAGTATCAAAATTCCCAATAGAGTTAATTTCTTGGGAATTTTGATGCTTACTAGTAAGGGCAATGTAGTGTTATGTTATTACATTTAGATATTAGTGTATACCGTAACATAGTTGGAATTTTAAAATCAATACATATAATCTAAAGTGTTAGTTATAAGGAAAAGTAAAAATATTCTTTGAAGTAATGTATATAACTTAGAAGGATATAAGAGATAGGTGAAATTCATGAATACAAGACAAAGAGAAATTTTGTTTCTGTTATTATCTGAATCTAATGATTATTTACTAGTACAAGACCTTGCTGATCAAGTAAATTGCTCTGAAAAAACAATTCGTAATGATTTTAAAGCAATTGAGGATCACCTCACGAATTACGCGAGTGCAATTCTTGTTAGGAAGCCGGGCTTAGGAGTTTACTTAGAGATTGCGGAATATGAAAAGGTAGATTTGTTTAATAAACTTTACTGCATAAATAATCGTACAAAGTATGAATCAGATGAAGAAAGAATCCTGCAAATTGCTTATAACTTGTTAATGAATGTAAAGGCAGTCACTGCACAGGATATGGCTTCTCAACATTTTGTTAATCGTACTACTATAAAGAAAGATTTAGATAGAATTGAAAAGTGGTTATATCATTTTGATTTAACTGTTGTTTCAAAGCAGAGGATAGGACTGTTTGTTAAGGGAACTGAAAAGAATAAAAGAAAAGCCTTGGCTAGATTATCAGATTTAATTCGTAATTCAGAGCTAACGAATCAATTTATTAAGGAACAATTTTTATATCATGAGGTTGAATTTGTTACGAATGAATTAAAAGCGCTACAAAAGCGACATGCATTATTTTTTACAGATGATGCATTTGAAAGTTTATTAGTTCATACGTTGCTGATGGTACGGAGAATGAAGCTTAAGCAATCGATTTTAACTTCTAAAAGGGAAATTAAAATAATACAAGAAACAAAAGAATATAAATGGACATTGGAGTTTTTAAAACGATTAGAGTGTGTTTTCGCTGTTCATTTTACAGAAGAAGAAGCTACGTATTTAACAGCTCATATTTTGGGCGGGAAATTCCGTTATCAAGACAAGCCAGGGGAAGGTAGTAAACTTACTGAAAGTAATCCAATCCTTTCTAGGGTTGTACATCAATTAATAAAACGAATGTCACAGTTGTATGAAATTGATTTCAGTAGAGACCAAGTTTTAATTGAGGGATTAACAATTCATCTATATACAACGTTGAATCGTTTGAACTATGACCTCTCTGTATCCAATCCAATGCTACATGATATAAAAAAAATGTATCCTTATATGTTTAATATGTTGATTCAGGTATTAGAAGAAATAAATGAATCTCTAATTCTATATATTCCGGAAGAAGAAGCAGCATATCTTACGCTACACTTTGAAGCATCTGCTGAACGGTTAGATCATCAGGAAAAACCAAAAAATGTAATTATAGTATGTCATATGGGAATTGGGATGTCACAGTTGTTACGGACAAAAATTGAGCGGAAATTTCGCCATATCCATGTGATGGACTGCATTGCAAAAGCTGATTTACAAGATTATATAATGAAACATCATGATGTGGAACTCGTTATTTCTACCATTGCCCTTACAAAATTACTTATTCCTCATATCGTAGTATCCCCATTATTAGAGGGAGCGGAAGAAAAGAAGCTAGGAGATTTTATAAAAGAATGCGATGAACCGAGTTATAAAGAACAAAAAGACTTTGTTATGCTTAATTATACATCCCCATTTTTAGTATTTTTACAACAGGAAGTGCAGCACCCATATGAGCTAATTGAAAAGCTAGCACATGCTTTGCATAGCAAAGGCTATGTAGATAAAGAGTATGCAGAAAATGCAATTATAAGAGAAAAGATGTCAGCAACAACGATTGGAGCAGGGATTGCAATTCCACATGGCAATCCGAAATTTATTCAAGAGTCGGTAATTGCAATTGCTACATTAAAGGAACCAATTGATTGGGGATCAGAGAAGGTGTCACTTGTATTTATGCTAGCAGTTAAAAGTGATGGGAAAGAGGTAACGAAACAGTTATTTCATGAGTTATCCTTCATAAGTCAGCGACCATCCTTTATTCAAAAGCTTACCAAAGAAACAAACGTAATGAAATTTTTATCGCATTTACATAATTAAACGAAAAGTGAAGGCCGAAATACTTCGCTTTTTTGTTTATTTCGGTAAAAGGTTTATTTTTCCGGAAGTTACGGTAAAAAATGAAACTTTTGTCATTACGATATTGATTTATATTATGTGTAGGCGCTTACAACGATAGTGTGAGGAGGATTAGAAATGAAACTGTTAGCGATTACATCGTGTCCGAATGGAATTGCCCATACTTATATGGCGGCAGAAAATTTGCAAAAAGCAGCGGATAAATTAGGTATTCAGATGAAAATTGAAACCCAAGGTGGTATAGGGGTAGAAAATGAGCTGACTGAAAAAGATATTCGAGAAGCAGACGGTATCATTATAGCTGCTGATAGAGCGGTAAATAAAGATAGATTCGTAGGCAAAAAATTGTTGGTTGTCGGAGTTCAAGATGGTATCCGTAAACCAGAAGAATTAATTCAGAAAGTAGCAAGTGACGATGTACCTGTCTATCATTCACAGGCCAAAACAGTTGAAAGTAATCAACAGGAGAGAAAGCAAAACCCAATATATCGTCATTTAATGAATGGTGTATCTTTTATGGTTCCATTTATTGTAGTTGGTGGATTGTTAATTGCAATTGCATTGACGCTCGGTGGAGAAAAAACACCTGGAGGTCTAGTGATTCCAGATGGATCTTTCTGGAAAACAATTGAACAAATTGGTGGTGCATCATTTACGTTTATGGTTCCAATTTTAGCTGGATATATAGCGTATAGTATAGCCGATAAACCTGGTCTTGTTCCTGGTATGATTGGTGGATATATTGCAGCGACAGGAAGTTTTTATGGAAGTGAAAGTGGTGCTGGTTTTCTCGGCGGAATTATCGCAGGTTTTCTAGCAGGTTATGTAGCATTAGGAATTAAAAAAATAAAAGTTCCAAAAGCGATTCAACCAATTATGCCGATTATTATTATTCCGGTGTTCGCTTCGCTTGTAGTTGGTTTAGCATTTATATTTATTATTGGTGCTCCTGTCGCACAAGCATTTGAGTCATTAACTGCTTGGTTGGCGGGTATGCAGGGATCAAGTTCAATTCTCCTAGCATTAATTTTAGGGGCAATGATTTCATTTGACATGGGTGGACCGGTCAATAAGGTTGCATTCTTATTTGGTTCAGCAATGATTGGGGAAGGAAACTATGAAATTATGGGTCCGATTGCTGCGGCAATCTGTATTCCACCAATTGGAATGGGCCTTGCCACTTTCATAGGTAAGGGGAAATTCCAAGATTCAGAGAAAGAGATGGGTAAAGCATCATTTACAATGGGACTATTTGGGATTACGGAAGGTGCGATACCATTTGCAGCACAAGATCCACTTCGTGTTATTCCAAGTATTATGGCTGGTTCAATGACAGGTGCTGTGATTGCCATGATTGGTCATGTAGGAGATAGAGTGGCACATGGTGGTCCAATTGTTGCGGTGCTAGGAGCAGTAGATAATGTATTTATGTTCTTTGTAGCTGTAATTGTAGGTTCCGCTGTGACTGCTGTTGTAGTAAATGTATTGAAAAAGGACATTTCAAAGGTAGAAAAACAACCAGCTGAACAAATACAAGAAGTTTCAGCAACGAAAGAAGTGCTGCAAGTAGAGCAAGAAACGCAAAAAGAAAGCAAACAAGTAGATAAGGTAGAAATAAAAAAACTAACAGATATTACGAGCTTAGAGTTGATTGAAACAGATCTAATAGGAGAAACACGAGATGACGTCATTGATGAAATGATTCAAAAATTAAACCATGTTGGTACATTGCATTCCAAAACAGAATTTAGACAAGCGATTATGAATCGTGAGCAAGAAAGTACAACAGGTATTGGTATGAATATTGCGATTCCACACGGAAAATCAGAAGCTGTTAAGAAACCAAGTGTGGTATTTGGGATTAAACAATCTGGCGTAGATTGGAAAAGCCTTGATGGAACGGAAGCGAAATTAATATTTATGATTGCGGTGCCAAAAGAAAGTGAAGGAAATGAACATTTAAAAATCCTTCAAATGCTTTCTCGAAAACTAATGGATGACAATTATAGAGAGCGGTTATTATCCGTCCAAACAAAACAAGAAGCATATAAGCTACTAGATGAAATTGTATAGAACGGAGGATTATAATTATGACTGAACCATTATTTTTTGCACCTGTTTTTAAAGAAAGAATCTGGGGTGGAACGCAATTAACTTCTTTTGGATATGAGATTCCATCAAATCAAACTGGAGAGTGCTGGGCTTTTGCGGCACATCAGCATGGACAAAGTATTGTTAAGAACGGAAAATATAAAGGTTTATCTTTAGGTGAGTTGTGGGAAGAACATCGAGATTTATTTGGAAATGTGGAGGGAGATCGTTTCCCTCTTCTTACAAAAATTTTGGACGCTAATCAAGACCTATCTGTTCAAGTTCATCCAAATGATGAGTATGCCAGTGTATATGAAAATGGAGAACTGGGAAAAACAGAATGCTGGTATGTAATCGATTCCAAAGAAGACGCAGAAATTATTTATGGACATCATACGAGAACAAAAGAAGAGTTCATGGCTATGATTGAACAGAAAGAATGGAATCAACTGTTACATCGTGTGAAGGTGAAACCGGGAGATTTCTTCTATGTACCAAGTGGAACTGTTCATGCAATCGGTAAAGGGATTTTGATATTAGAAACACAGCAGAACTCTGATACAACCTATAGATTGTATGATTATGATAGAAGAGATTCGGAGGGGAATTTACGTGAGCTTCATCTTGAAAAAAGTATTGATGTAACCGAAATTCCGTTTATATCGAATCAATTAACTGTAAAACATGAAAAAGTAGATGATTTGAGCGTAACAAACTTTATCAAATGCCCGTATTTTTCAGTGGGAAAATGGGAGCTAGATGGATCAGCTAGTTTGAAACAACAAAAAGCATTCCTTCTTGTTAGTGTAATTGAGGGAGAAGGTGAGTTAATTAAAGACGGCGAACACTTTTTCTTTAAAAAAGGAGACCATTTTATATTACCTAATAATTTTGGGGAATACGGTTTGGTAGGTAACACTAATTGTATTATTTCAAGCTTACAATGATTCTTATTATCCGTATATAACGTATAAATGATTTTTGTTTATTTTAACACAAATTAACGAGCTATAGCCTTTGAATAAAGTTTGATTCTGACAAGTGTTTTAATGAGTTATATTTTAGTTTATCTAGGAATGACTGTGTTTGGAGTATAGCTTAGAAAACATTAGTTTGATTTTTTCTGATGAGGATAACATTTTGTTACTCTTTTTTTGGGGATCAAAATTAACTAGCTACTTCCTAAACATTGTGCCTTATTTACCAACCTGTTTATGCTTTTTTCAAACTTTGCAACAGAGCCGTATTTCTGCTAGCTAATAAGGACGATCGAAAAGCCGTCTTATATTCAAAAGCTTACGGAATAAAAGAAAGTAATGAAGTTTTTATCTTATTTACGTCATGAAATGAGGTAAAATTACTATTTTTCCGGAAGTTACGGTAAAAAATAAAACTTTTAACTTCTTGATATTGAAATACAGTAATTGTAGATGCTTTTATTAAGGTTTGAAGAGATGTATTAGCGTTTTTAATGACAACTGAGTATTAGATTCTGATAGTGAATGTGTGATAGAAAAGCATTCTAGCAATATAAGTTATGGCAGTGAATTTTATTACTTAGCAGACCCTTTATTGACTTTATAGGTTTTAAGTCAATGATTAGTTAATCTGGCATTGTATAAAAGCGCCTTATTTGCTACTTCTATTTGTGAATAAAATCACAAGTGACATATGGAACAACAAAATGAGTTTTATGACTAAGCTTTCATCAATCATTTAATCTGGCGCAGTACTGTTAGGGGGGGCTAGTGGCGATAGTACACCATCCGCCGCCTCGCTGTATATCGTAATCTCATAGAGGAACAGAATAAAACAGGCGGTCTGTCAGGAGAAGGTCAAGTAGTCCTGATGAGAATGAGAAACAGGTTTCACAGCAATCACTCAATTTTCGAAGAGATAGGCAATAACAATGCCTCCTCGCCGGTTTTGAAACCGCTTTAAAAGTCTCAAGAACCAGGTTTGTTCTGGGGGTGAATAAATGATAAATCTTGGCTATTAGGACAGGACCGATACAGAATGATGAATTCCGAGAGTATTACTAGAAATAAAGGAGGTGGTTTTCTCAGGGAAGAAAAAGTTACCTTTTCAATAGACAAAGACTGACGAAAAAAGACGAAACAGTTGTGTCTATTCAGAAAAAATAGGAGGGAATATTTAGGAGGTATTAATATGGTAGGGATTATCCTAGCAAGTCATGGCAAATTTGCTGAAGGTATCTTACAATCTGGCGCAATGATTTTTGGAGAACAAGAAAACGTTAAGGCTGTTACCTTAATGCCAGGCGAAGGTCCGGCCGACCTAAGAACAAAAATGGAAGCTGCGGTTGCATCTTTTGATAATCAAGATGAAGTATTATTCTTAGTTGATTTATGGGGCGGTACTCCATTCAATCAAGCGAACGGCATGTATGAAGAGCATAAAGACAATTGGGCAATCGTTGCTGGTATGAATTTACCAATGGTGATTGAAGCGTATGCATCTCGTTTTTCAATGACGTCTGCTCAAGAAATCGCAGCACATATCGTTAAAACGGCAAAAGAAGGGGTAAGAATTAAACCCGAAGCACTAGAGCCTAAAGACGAAACAGTTGTAGCAATTGCTGGAACTAAACAATCAAAAGGTGTACTTGCTCCAGGAACAGTAGTTGGTGACGGGAAAATTAAATTCGTTTTAGCTCGTATAGATTCTCGTTTATTACATGGACAGGTAGCGACTGCATGGACAAAGTCTACACAACCAAATCGTATTATTGTAGTTTCAGATGCAGTTTCTAAAGATGATCTTCGTAAGAAATTGATTGAACAAGCTGCACCTCCAGGGGTTAAGGCAAACGTTATTCCTATCAGCAAAATGATTGAAGTTGCAAAAGATACACGTTTTGGTAATACAAAAGCATTATTACTATTTGAAAATCCACAAGATGTTCTAAAAATTATTGAAGGAGGGGTGGATATTAAAGAGGTTAATGTTGGTTCTATGGCCCATACAACTGGTAAAGTTGTTGTTAATAAAGTACTTTCTATGGGACGTGAAGATGTTGAAGCTTTCGATAAAATGAAAGAAAAAGGCATTCAATTTGATGTACGTAAAGTACCAAATGATTCTCGGGAAAACATAGATGACATTCTGAGAAAAGCGAAAACAGAATTAGCTTAGTGATATAAAAAGTCAAACAAAGTGGAGGCTATTATGTCTATTATATCAATAGTTCTAGTATTGTTAGTTGCTTTCCTAGCTGGTATAGAGGGAATACTAGATGAATTTCAATTTCATCAGCCACTAGTAGCATGTACACTAATCGGATTAGTAACAGGGAACCTAGAGGCTGGAATTGTTCTAGGTGGAACACTTCAAATGCTTGCACTTGGGTGGGCGAATATTGGGGCAGCTGTAGCGCCAGATGCTGCGTTAGCATCAGTTGCATCGGCAATTATTTTAGTATTAGGTGGTCAAGGTGTTAAGGGAGTTGCATCAGCGATTGCAGTGGCGATTCCGCTTGCAGTAGCAGGTCTTTTCTTAACAATGCTTGTTCGTACAATTGCAGTTCCTATCGTGCACATGATGGATGCGGCAGCTGAAGAAGGAAACATGAGAAAAATTGAAATACTACACATCATGGCAGTTTGTTTACAAGGTATCCGAATTGTGATTCCGGCAGGAGCACTTTTGTTTATCCCTGCAGAAAGCGTTCAATCATTCTTGGAATCAATGCCTGCATGGTTAACTGATGGTATGGCAATTGGTGGTGGAATGGTTGTTGCTGTTGGTTACGCATTAGTTATTAATATGATGGCAACAAAAGAAGTATGGCCATTCTTCATTATTGGTTTTGTAATTGCCGCAATTTCTCAATTAACACTTATTGCACTTGGTGCCTTGGGTGTAGCTTTAGCTCTTATTTACTTAAAACTTTCTAAAATGGGTGGTTCTTCCAACGGGGGCGGAGGTAACTCTGGTGACCCACTTGGCGATATATTAAACGATTATTAATCTAGTAGGAGGAGGAGAAGAGAAATGGAAGAAAAAATTCAATTAACAAAAAAAGATCGCTTAGCCGTTGCATGGCGTTCTACGTTTATACAAGGCTCCTGGAACTATGAGCGTATGCAAAATGGTGGTTGGGCATTCTCTATGATTCCCGCAATTAAAAAATTATATAAATCAAAAGAAGATCGTACAGCAGCGTTAAAACGTCATTTAGAATTCTTTAATACACATCCTTACATTGCTTCACCGATTCTAGGAGTTACATTAGCACTCGAAGAAGAACGTGCCAACGGTGCAGAAATTAATGACGTGGCAATTCAAGGTGTTAAAGTTGGGATGATGGGTCCTTTAGCAGGTGTTGGCGATCCAGTATTCTGGTTTACTTTACGTCCGATGTTAGGTGCTTTAGGTGCATCATTAGCGATGACTGGAAATATTCTTGGACCAATCATTTTCTTCTTATTTTGGAACTTGATTCGTTGGGGCTTTATGTGGTATACACAAGAATTTGGTTATAAATCAGGCTCTAAAATCACTGATGACCTTTCAGGTGGATTATTACAAGACGTTACAAAAGGTGCATCAATTCTTGGGATGTTCGTACTTGCTGCCTTAGTACAACGATGGGTATCGATTAAATTTCAGCCGGTTATATCTAAAGTTCAATTAGATAAAGGTGCATATATTGAATGGGATAAGCTTCCTTTAAACGGGGAAGGAATACGTAAAGCTTTTGAACAAGTAAACTCAGGAATGGCACTTTCACCTATGAAAGTAACTACCTTACAAAATAACTTAGATCAATTAATTCCTGGTTTAGCTGCATTACTTCTAACATTCTTATGTATGTGGTTGCTTAAGAAAAAAGTTAGCCCAATTGTAATTATTCTTTCTTTATTTATAGTTGGGGTAGTTGGTCATGTAATTGGACTTCTATAATGAAAGTGTTGATGCTCTAAATTCTCAATGTTTACTATTGAGGAATTATTGAGATGTAGTTTGTAGGAGACCTTTGCAGCCTGCAAATATATGATTGTTTGCATACAAAAGTGGCTGGAGGGTATTGATTCAGCCACTTTTTATGTTGAATTAATTGCTTAAAGAAGCAATTAATAAATAAGATAAAAGAAATGGAGTGGATTTGATGATTCAGTCAATTAATACAAAGGTAGATTTAGTAATAGATGCCACTTCTTTTATGGGACTTGCGGATTATGGGGAAATTATGATTGGTGATAAAGGCTTTGAATTTTATAACTCTCGTGACTCGCGTAAATTTATTCAAATTCCATGGGAAGAAGTAGATCACGTTATAGCCTCTGTGATGTTTAAGGGAAAATGGATTCCGCGTTATGCGATTAAAACGAAGAGAAACGGGACCTTCAGCTTTTCTTCTAAGGACCCCAAAAAAGTTCTTCGAATCATACGAGAATATGTAGAACCAAATCACATGGTTCGTTCTCTAAGTTTTTTTGATGTTATTAAACGATCATTTAAGTCGATGGGCAAGAAAAAATAATGGAGTGAAAGGTGAAGTGATCCTTCTCAAGTAGACAGTGTTTAAATGATTAGATATATAGCTATTTTAGCATTAATTCTTATAAATAAGGTAAGGGGCAGGTCTAGAATAAAGAGAATTAAAAATTTTAGAGAATATTTCTAAAAAACTTAGTTTCTCAGTTAAAAGTAACAATAATTCTAGTAGAAGTATTATTTTGGGATTTATAAATATTGAATGAGGGAGAGGAGATATTTTTATGGAGTCAAAAACTTATGAAAAGCTACAAGCATTACGTAGATATAAGGAGCCAATTCAGGCAGTATTGAGAACGGTTAAAAGACAAGATAAAGACGATTCAGATACTGAATATGCTGAGTTTGCCCTTGAAAACGGAAAGATTATAGGTATTTGTAAAAAAGAGGACTTCTCTGATTACTCTTTTAGAAGTATTACTCAATTCACAGGTAGTATTTTTAATGTAATAATTACACAAATGTTTGATGAACTGGATGTAAATAAAGTTCAGGTTTCAGTAAAAGAAGCAAGCAGGAGATCTGCAGATGCCTTAATTCGTGAGTTAATAGAATTGGAGCAAGATGAAAGACTTCAGGAACCTACTTACGAAGCTGAGGTAACTGGATATAACATGAATGCTCAGGTTCCAACCATATTCTTACGCATCAATGGTGCAGAATGCTTCATGAAATTACATGAACTAAACTATGGAAGAGTGTATAAAAACGCTGTGGATCGCTATGCACCAATTGGTGAACATATCCCAGTTAAGGTTCTACAATTTAATCCAGAACAGCGACTAATCCACGTTTCTAGAAAAGCAGCCGTGGAAAATCCTTATCAGTTATTATCTGAATTAGCTGAAGGGGATACAATTGTAGGAAGGGTTGTAAATGTTGACCCGCGTTTTGGAGTTTTTGTTGAATTGGACCAAGGCTGCACAATTAAAGGAATTGTCCCTAAAACAATCGAACAGCCAGTATTGGATGACGTAGTAAGTATGAGAATTGTAAGTGTGGATGTGGAAAAAGAGAGAGGGTCGGGGGTTATCTTTAAGTTTCCATTTGGACGCAAAAAAGTTAACGATCCAACGGCGTTTTTATATAACTAATGAGTGCGCCGCAGGTTTCCGTACAAGAGAATGGAAAGGCGGTTCAATATTGGCTTAATAGGGACGAATCGTTATCACTTTGGGATGACCCCTCTTTACAGGGGGGACCAATTCTTCCAGATAAATTTAAACCACTCAGAGATTTACGTAGTATATATGACAGAATTAATTCAGGTTTTATAAATGAAAAAGACAATTTAATACTAAAGCTTATTTGGGATTCATTAGCGATTACTGAAGCTCAAATTAAAAATTTTGTGGAATCTAAAATTAGTAGGTCACAGGTTTCAGAATTGCTGAAAAAACTGGTACTGTATGGATTTGTTAGTCGATGGGAGATAAAATCGGGGTTATTTCCGGATCAGCCCAAAACCTCTGCTCCAATCACTTTAAATACTGCCGGTCATTTGATGATGTGGGCTTATCATAACCGTAATACAAGCTATTCTTTAAAGCCAGAACAGTGGTTAAAACTTGGGGTGGCAGGCGTACAAAGATTTGTCACTATGAATCAAATAAAATATGAGTTTGCAGTAGGCCAACAGTTATTAAAAAACTGGTGCTGGTATCCAAAGCTAAAAGGTACTGGTACTGGTAATGGGTATAATCCAATTGCTGTTGGAGAAATTAAAACTCCAATTGGAAATCAAAACTTCATATTTGAAAGGGTACAACAGGGTCAGCGATATGTACAACACTTAAAATCGCGATTGAAAATTTGGGAAGATCAAATTCAAAATGGACCAAATAATTTATTAAACTTCGAAAACACGAAGAGTTTACCAGGAATTTTTATTTTATCTATATCTAATCTTTCATTAGCAGAACATGTTAGAAAGGAGCTAATGTTAGACTTACGCAAGATTCCTATCATGCTCGTAATAGACGAATGCATTCACAGTGAGGGATTCGCAAAATCTTTTTATATCTCAACTCAAAACGGAATTCAGCAAGCACCACTACCATTTTTGAGATAACAAGAGTTGCTTCAGGTAAATATGCTGAAGCAGCTTTTTGTTGTAATAACGATGAATCGACGTTCACAACTCAACCCTTGTTTGCAATATATCTAATCTCATCTTTTATAGATAGCAATTAGGGTTGTTTTTTATGAAAAAGCAATGTATTGAGTAGATAATTACAAAAGGTTTTTATATTTTTCCCAAGAATGAACAGTAATGTATAATCTAATTTCCTTAAATGTAGCAAGGAGGGGGTAAAATTTGAATAAAATAATTTGGTTTATATTCACTTTTTTTGCTGTTTTAGTAGCTGGTTATGTTGTTATCCAATATTTTATTATGGATGGATTTCAAACAGGACTTGTCAAAATGAAGGTTATGTCCGTATCTAAATTAAGTAGTTTTTGGTATATTATGTTATTTATGCATATTACAACTAGTATAGTAGCATTAGTAATTGGTCCGTTTACATTATCCACAAAATTTAGAGGAAAGAATATCAACCGTCATCGAATATTTGGGAGAATCTATATGGTTGGTATATTATTAGGCGGCGTTTCAGGACTATACTTATCCTTTTACGCTATGGGGGGATTGGTAGCAAAGCTTGGTTTCGGTTTGTTAGCCGTATTTTGGCTAACATCAGCATATCAAGCATTAAATAGAGTTAAGAATAAAAAAATTCAAGATCATCGGAATTGGATGATCAGAAATTATTCCTTAACCTTTGCGGCAGTTACATTAAGAATTTGGCTACCTTTGTTTGTATTGCTGTTTGGATTAGAGCAGTTTGAGCTTAGTTACGCTGTTATTGCTTGGTTAGCGTGGGTACCAAATTTAATTATTGCAGAATTATTTATAAGACATAGATTTAATAAAGGACAATACCAGGGAAATGAGGATTTACATTTTTGATGCAAATCTAAATTAATGTTGAGGACAGAATTCCTCAGCAATTCAATGTTTTTTTATGATTTTTCCCGTTGAGATTATGCAGTAAGCTATCGTGACGTTAGCGGAAAAATAAAGGGATTATTGGAGCTGTGAACTACCCGCCACTTAGCAAAGCATGATGTGGGAGCTTCTCAGTTCCACGACGAATGTAACCTTTCGTCTCCCTAAGCGTTACTTCAGGGTGTTTCACCCCTAGATGTCCAACGCTTGGACGCTCTCTTGGTACAGTTGATATTTTACGCAGGAACCAAATGGCTTGGTTTTCGCACTCTATTTTCTTCCGGCCATCTCATATATCAAGTTATCAAAGAACTTCAAATAGCTAGTTTATCAAAAGTTTTTGGCTATGCCAAACCAAAATTCATCTCTCACCTACTCAATTCACGTTCCTTGAGGAAGGAGTTTTCTTGGCTAAAATGATAACAATATGTTTGGTAGTAATGCCAAACATGCTTATATATCCGGTGTTTATTTTGTGAAATATTTTAGAAGGGGGATATAATTATGAGAGTGTTTTTATCCAGGGATGCAGCCGTGAACATGGATTTAAGACAACTTGAAATGAATATTACGTATGTACTTGTAAATTATGGTGAACCAAAAACTGCTCTTATGAAGAAGGTTCAAATAAATATTACTAAAATTGAAGATATGAAACTTAAAGTAGAAGTGATTGAAGAGAGAGAAGGACCAAAGGTGTATGGTTTCTCAATTAAAGACTTTTTTGATGAACTAGTCAAAGGAGTAGAAAATCATCCGAAATTTAATTTAACATACTATGATATTGATGATACTAAAGGTATTGTATCCTATGATTTCAATCTAAATTCAAAGACACCTGATATGGGGATTAATAAATTTATCGATTTTGTAGAGAGGGAAATTACTGAATTACATTTAGAAGTTTTTAAAGCTTTTAATTTACCAAAAAACAAACCGGAATAGTTAGTTCATGTCGTAATACATGAAAGGAAACAGTTATTAATTGCAATGACCTTTTTACTTGAATATGTATGAATTAATTACCTCGGATGTACACAAACATTAGAGTTGTTGATGGGTTGTATAATATTATGTAATCACATATAGGAGCTGGGTAAATGAAAATAATTGCATGGAATGCAGGAATGGCATTTAGGAAGAAAGTCGATAAAATATTACCGCTTAAAGCAAATATATTAGTAATTTCAGAGTGTGAAAAGCCGGAAAAATGGGGACAGATTATTGATGAAAAAGGTATCGATAATTTTTTATGGGAAGGGGATAATCCAAACAAGGGTATTGGAATAATTACTTTTGATAAAAGGTATCAAATTGAAATTCATCCTGATTATGATAAATCATTTCGCTATATTGTTCCATTAAAAGTCTCTGCTGGTAAACAGGAGTTTATAATGTTTGCAGTTTGGTCACAAAAGGTTGAAAAACGTTATAATTGTTACATAGGTCAAATATATTTAGCGCTAGAGAAATATGCATCTTTGTTAAAAGAGCCATGTATTATTGTAGGTGACTGGAACAGTAATAAGCTATTTGATCGTATCAAAAGAGTTAAGACACATTCTGAGGTTGTTAAATTTCTTGAAGGGTTTGGGATTAAGAGTGCCTATCATCATTTTTCTAAGGAAGAACATGGTGAAGAGTCGAAAGCGACCCATTATTTTAGTAAAGAAAAAGCGAGACCATTTCATATTGATTTTCTGTTCGCTTCAGAAATATTACTGGATCAACTAAAATCTTTTCATATAGGATCTCGTGAAGATTGGATTGAGTTCAGTGATCATATGCCAATAAGTGCTGAATTTAATAGGTGAAAAATAATTTTATAGTATCTTAAATTAAATTGGAAAAACCACCTATTAAAAAAACAGGTGGTTTTTCTGCCAATTTTAAATACAAATAATTTTCTATTATCTTTTTTATATTAAAAGTTACTAATTCGCATTATACCCGTATTCACGTGTACCCAACTTTTCCTTATAAATATTTTCAATATCGAGTATTTCATCATTAGTAATTGTTTTGGGTAAAGTACGTAATATCGAAAAAAGAAAATCTTGTTTACGTTCTGGATTATTTTCTAATAGCTCAATTAATTGCTTATTACCTCCATGTCCAGTTTTAGCGTAAGATTCCCATCTTCCCCATATCCCGCCTTTTCCTATTCCACCATATGCATTTGCTTTACCTACATATAATTTCCCTGTTTCTCTATCTAAAATTGCATAGATTCCTGCTACTGAGGAAAGCATTTTACACCAAGTGGAGTTAACATCAGGGTTATCGTATAATTTTTTTAAATCGTTGTATGTAAGTGTAAAATCTAGAAATCCTGGAAACTTACGAATTGCTCCTTTTTGAATTATTTCTATGATATCAAATTGTTTTCTCTTTCTGGCTGCCTTTACCTTTTTTAGTGGTGCAAACCACATGTGAAATGTTCGCTCTGACCAATTAATGATTATCCGATCCTCTAGTTCCTCAAATCCTTTGACTTTTTCCATTTCATAATAGTATTCATTACCCTTTTTGTACTCAGGTTTCATCCAATCATAAAGTTTATCAGTAATGAATTTTTTGGGATTGGATTTGCTTAACACCTTGTAAACACCTATAAATACAGCTTTTTTACCTTCCTCAAAGTCTAGGAAGCTAACCACATATTCACATTCTCCAAATACATCATCTTTTTGATGTTTCTGGTATAACTCTAATTGTCCTTTTTCATATAAATCAACAACATCAATTCTATCCTCATCTTTATGCCGAACGATTTTAATGTTTTTAGATAAATCTAAGCCATAACTCTCTAACATTTTCTCTACTGTAAGCATAATTCCCCTCCTACTTATATGATAGTATTATTTGGATAAAGAAACATCATAATATTTATGGATAGAAGTCCTTATACAGGCGCAGTAGGCGGCTATGATAGCACAACGATTGCCGCTTCATTTGCAGCGCAGCATCTTCTGTTAGTAGTAGTTCGTAATATACCAAATCACACTTGAATCAAGGGTTGATTTATACTTAATTAAATTGAATCTTTTTAGATTTATAGTTAAAATAAAAGTATACTTTTTAATTTTATTTTTATATCCACAATTATCAGCGGTCTTTCGGACTGAGAATTAAGCTTAATGTGCTTAATATCTTTATCCGAAGACCGCTTTTTTGTGGTATTAAAAAGTAAAAATATTAAAGGGAGATGTGAGTATGAGTAATATAGGTAACAAGTTAAGAAGTGGCTTTTTCGCGACGCCGGAGCAATAAGGAAAATATCTAGTTGAACTATTTAATAAACCAAAAGGCTAAATAAACATATTTGATCCAACTTGCGGCGAAGGGCGAATATTAAAGCAAATAGCAGAGCATCTAGATAGTAAAGAAAATCTAATAAAAACATACGGAGTTGAGGTAGATAAGGCTCGAGGCAAAGTTGCTATGGAATTTTTAAATCACTGCTGTAATGCAAATTAAGAAGAAAGTAGAACGAATACTAAAAGATAAAGTAAAAGGGTTTGAATATGAAGAAACAGAATTTGTGATTGATGAAATAGTCGTATTTGGTACAACTATTTTATCAGATCCAGATGTTTACGAGCATTTGTATCATGTGGCAGCCTATATACAATTTGAAGATATCGAAATTGTAACTGAGACGAAAAAAAACAATTAAGAAGAAACGGAAAATGGCAGAAGGTTAATTAGTGATTAATTCATTTGTTTTTTGAAAAATGCGAAAGTAAAGGGAGTTTTAATAAAAAAATTAAAACATTAAGGGAGGAAATTGTAATGATAGGTGAGACTTTTAAAAATTTATTATTAAGTTTGGCTGGTTTAATAGTGGGGTTAAGTGCCATATATTTAATAATTAAATATAGCTTCAAATTAACAGTAGAAAAAGCTATACCTAATTTAATAGCCTATGCTAGCTTATATTTACCAGGAGTTATAACATTTGGTTTAGTTGGATACTTTTCTAATTCATGGTTTTTTGGAATTGTAATGGGTGTTATAGTTGAGGCAATTCGTTTCTATGGGTTAGGAAGAAAACTAAATCAAATATCCTCTTCTTTAAGAGCGATGAAAGTGAAGATTGCTATAGGAAAAGCAAATAAAATAGCAAATGCTAAAAATAAGCCTTTAGAGGTAATTGAAGCTGCTGAAGTTAATATTGAAAAAGAGAACATAGTACAAGAGCGACTAGTAATTGAACTGAAAAAAGAACAGAAGGAAATTAGAAAAACAGAAGAGCTAGAAATAATTGATGATGCAGATGATGTTGAAGAGTTAGAGGGAATGGAAGGATTAGAACGTATTATGGTACTTGAACAAATAGAAATGGTCGAAGAAACTAAAGGTGATGTATTAGTGGAAAATGGTACTACGGTAAAACGTGAGCGCAAACAGGCTGAAAGTACACCAGATACACAGAAAATTTATGAACAACTACAACTGGTTATATTTAATGGGAAATTAGAAAAGAAAGATGATGAAATTAGTTTTGATTAATAAAAATGCTATTATCATTGCTAAAGGAACCCTATGAATGGGGCATAAAAAAACACTCTCCGAGTTTACCTCGAATCCGTATAGATTCATGGCAGGTTTTTAGTTTGATAATAATGTGATCAAGGAATAGACGAATAATAAAGGTTGTGGCGTAAAACGATGTTATTTGCAATCGCTTTTTGTCGGAATTACAAGTTTTTATAGGTTTAGGCAAGCTGATAACATAAGAGCCTGTTTGCATGTGCTACCTTTTTTTATGTACAATAGTAATAAGAGATGATATAGACAGGGAGAGGAAATCCATGTCCACTAAATTAGTAAATTTACGCATTGATTTTGCTTTTAAACAGTTATTTGGAACAAAAGGAAATGAGGAAATTTTAACGGGTTTCCTAAATGCAATTTTAGAGGAATCTTTAGATGCACCTATTACTTCGCTACAATTAGATGATCCACATCTCCATAAATCTTATGAAGATGATAAGTTATCGATTTTAGACCTATTAGCAACGCTAGATAATGGAACGCAAGTAAATATTGAAATTCAGCTTCGAAATACACATGATATGGTAAAGCGATCTTTATATTACTGGAGTAAACTTTATACATCCCAAATGCAAGAAGGAATGCCATATCGTTCACTTCGGAAAACTATTACCATTAACTTACTAGATTTTATTTTATTTTCTCAGGATGATGCATTTCATACCATCGGACAATTATGGAATATTAAAATGCAGCAACTCTTAAGTGACGACATTGAAATCCATTTTGTAGAGATACCGAAATTGGTAAAACAATGGCGTGAAGAAAAAGTGAATCCATGGGAAAATACATTTGTTCGTTGGATGTTATTATTACCAGCACATGAAGATGAACATTTAACTCAAACATTGGAGGAGATTGCGATGAATCAAGATCCAATTTTACAAAAGGCAATAAATAAATGGGAAAATATGAGCCATGATTCTTCTTTCCGAACAGCATATGAAGCTCGAGAGAAATTACTTCTAGATGAACAAGCTAAGTTAGCGCATGCAGAACAAGAGGGCATGGAAAAAGGAATTGAGCAAGGTAAGATGCAGATGATTCGAGGGATGTATGAAATTGGTGTACCGCTTGAAACTATTGCAAAAGCAAGTAAGTTGAGTGTGAAGGAAATAGAACGTATCTTAAATCTAAAATAAATATATGTGAGTATACAGAACTCATGAGTAGAAAAAATTAGACGTTCATTATCATAGTACGTTTAATGGGAAAGCATTGCTGAAGATTTCAGCAGTGCTTTTTCTATATCATTTAAGGAAATTGTTCTTTTGTTAAAAGTCAATTTCTTTTTTACGATTTAAAAATATTTTAACTTTGTAATAAAGGAACCTAAATCATAACCTGTTTTTATTATAGCTATAGCTGAAATCACAGTTAATGGATATTTAATATATGGATTGTTGAGGAGTTCCATTATGTTTTTCATGTTGTAAACCTCCATGGCATTATTTATATCATTATATTTATTATCTCAAATATAATGATTGACAGTCAATATAATGTAAAGAAAGATACTTAATTGAAGGAGAACTAAACAAAATAATGGATAACAAAACCTTTATTTTTATCATTCCTTCTACAAGTAATTAAGAGTCAGTATAGCATATAGAAACAGTTCTTAGGAAAGAAACTATTAAGCAATTGAAGTAAGCCTCTACTTTCACCATATTTAGTTTGAAAATTAGATTGTCCGATTCTTTTGAAACATAACTATAATAATTCAATTTCAATTTCAATATCATAGGCAACTCAATTATTATATAGAAATACAAATTCAATGACTTGAATTCAGTGTTTTGTTACGCTATAAATAGCTTGATTTGTTTTTAACTTAAACATATTAAGAGTACTTAATAATTTTTAGGAGGCTTTTTTGAATGAAGTTATGTAAGGTGAAAACCTGGCTACCATTATCTGCTGCAATGATTACAATAGTATCAAATCCAGTAGGAGCTGCGGCTTCAACAGATTATACGGTTCAAAAGAATGATACTCTAGAAGCAATAAGTAAACAATATGGAGTGTCCGTACAATTAATTAAACAAGCTAATAGCAAAGCTAATGATCAAATTAATATTGGAGAAAACGTAACCATTCCAAGTTCATCAACTACAAACGAATATGTTCAAAAAAATAATTCAACAGATTCAACTAATACATATCAAGCAATTTACCAAGTGAAAAGCGGGGATACATTAAGTTCTATTTCACGACAATATAAGGTTTCAATACAGTCTATTAAACAAACCAATAATGTGGACGGAAGTCAAATTTTTGTCGGTCAACACTTAAAGATTGATACTGGTATTTCATTACAAGAAGTGGACTTAATGGCACGATTAGTAAATGCAGAAGCAGGAGGGGAACCGTATGCAGGCAAGGTTGCAGTGGCAAAGGTAATATTAAATCGGGCTAATGCAAATGGTTTTCCAAATACAATTACAGACGTAATTTATGAACCCATTAAAAATGGTTATGCATTTACTCCTGTTACAGACGGTAGAATTAATCAGCCTGCTACACAGGAAGCAAGAATGGCAGTAGAAGAGGCTCTCACTTCAAAAGGAACAAATTCTGAATGGCTTTATTTCTATAATCCTCAAACATCGACTGACAAATGGATTACAACACGTCAAACCGTTGCACAAATTGGAAACCATCTGTTTGCTAAATAAAATAATATTACATTAATAGGTTTCCAATGAGATAAGGAGAGGTTATTTTTGCGTGTAGTTCATTCACTATTAGCAATATTAGCAGTTATATTTTTAATTTGTGGTGTTATTATTCACGAGTATGTATTGGTGTTTTTGGTAGGGATTTGTTGCATGGTGATAGTAAGTTTTATGATTTCTAGTATACGTAATTGGAAAGTAAATAGAAAGCGTATTTCTATCGTATATTTTACTTGTGTATTAATATTATTGCTATTAACACTATATCTTTTGTTTGTCACAGTTTATACACGTTCTTTGGAAATATAGTAGTTTTACATCTATATCAAAATCTCTCTGATAATGTTCTTTCTGTGGGTTTGAAATAAATCCACGATGTTTGTAAAAATGATGCGATGCTTTATCTCATTGACCAAAGAATTTTAAATGCGTTTGGATTGGATTCTTTTGCTTATTGTACAGTTAGTTTTCTATAAAACTTAGATTTTCAACGACTTTATTGTTATTTTTTCGTTTGGTGAAATATTTTTTATCAAAAATTAAACAACTTTATTTTCATTCTAAAGTAGATACTTCCATATGAGTATACTAGCAAAAGAGACTCTATAATGGAGTCTCTTTTACTATAAGATATTTTTGACTCAAGTTTCATTTATTATATCTTTAAAATATAGTTTCATATCCTTAGCTTCGAATTCATTTATTTCAAGGGGGGAGCGCAATCATCACATTTAACATTTATACTTAGCATGGAATTCTTTTATTTTACATCAATAATATCCATGAATTTAAGATTAATTCTGTTATAAAAAGCATCTGTACATAGTATAGAACAATTCAATGGATCAATATCAGTTACGGTCATATAGTTAGTAAGCAAATAGCCATCTTCGTAATATGTAATCAACACCTCTTCTTCAGATAGTAATGAGCATAATAACATGTTCTCGATAAGTTCTTTTTCTTCAGAAGTTAAGATTGGACGTGCTACTTTATTCTTTTCCTTAATAATCTCACGTATACCATCAAATTGTTCTGTCATTGCAGCAAATGGCGTCCATTTCACCATTCCTCTTCCCTTTGGCATATTAGCGTTGTTCATGATTTGTGTCCTCCTAACAATGTGTTTCTGTATCTTGCTGTAGCACTATTTGTATAAGAAATTCCTCTTAATATGCTGTTCTTACCAAACTTAGTGCGTATTTCATCCATTACCTTCGTTAATTTCATTTCTTTTTCTCGTTGTATTACATTGTCAAAAAGAGATATTTGTTCTTCACCTTCATTGATTAAGTTGGTTAAAGAAACATTGATAGATCTAATTGGTTCCCCGGTATAAAACTTATGTAAAAAATATGTACAAATATGATAGATATCCATTGTTAAATTAGTTGGTCGGTTCATAGTGTGAGTTTTTCTGAAACCACCAGCGTAATTTTTACTGTAACCAATGGAAAAATGGATTGTTTGAGCTAGTTTGTTTTGTCTTCTCATCCGATAACAAACTTCCTCGATATGTTCCAGAAGGATAATCGGAAATTCTTCTATTGTGTAATCACGCATGAGTATTTGGCTTTTACCAATTGAAGTTGTTGCTGGTATGTATTTTTCTGCAATGCGGCTAAAATCAATGCCGTTGCTATGTAAGTGTAATTCTTCGCCAATAACCCCAAAACTTTGTTTTAAGTATTTGAGCGGGTATTGCGCTAAATCTCCGATTGAATATATTCCTTTTCGATTTAACTTTGCTTCTGTTTTACCCGAAATCCCCCAAAACTTACTAAGTGGTCGTATCGGCCATAATTTTATGGGTACATCTTCGTACTTCCAATATGCGATGCAGTCTTTTGTCTTCTTCGCTTCCACATCTAAAGCGATCTTACTCATTAAAGGATTAGGCCCAATCCCAATCGTGCATTCAATTCTTGTTTTTTCATATATTTCACGTTTGAATTTCAACGCGAATTCATATGGCTCATTCGCAAACAGATGGATACTATTTGTAATATCCATAAAGAATTCATCGATGCTGTATTGGTGGAAATCTTCAATCGGAACGTATTGTAAAGCTAATTTTGTTATGTAATTTGAGCATTTGATATAAGTTCCCATAATTGGGTTTACCACAAGAATGTCTTTACGTCGTGGTATTTCGTACAATCTTGCCATTTTCTTAACACCTAATGCCTTTAGTGGTGGTGTTGCAGCTAAAACAATGGAGCCACTCCTGTTTACATCTCCTACTACAGCTAATTTGGTATGAAGTGGGTTTAAGCCCATCTTGATACAGGACACACTTGCATAAAAGCTACGAAGATCTACACATAAAACAATTCGATTTGGCAATATTGAGTAGTCATACACCTTTATTCCCCCTTAAATAAAAGAACATCCGTTCTTATTATATGCGAATATATGTTCTTTTATAAAGGGTTTTTTATAAAAAAGTAAAACTGACTCTAGTTAGCCAGTTTTTACATATCCCAAAAGTCGGTGGATTTAACGTTGGGTTTTATTTGCCTAATAACTTTTAAAATCTTTTTCATTACAGTTGGACTAGGTATGTATTCTTTATCATTGCACGCTTTTGAAACTGTAGGACGACTTAATTTCGCGGTCTTTTCTAAATCATTTTGGGTGAAGCCATTCCGATCTAAAAAATTACCTAATTTCGTTCGGTTTTTACCTCCGAATTTCCAAAACACTTAAATCCCTCCTGAACCTATTTTCAACATTGTGGACATAAATGTAAAAAACTATTCGCATAGACGGAAAAAGTTTTTTACATAATGTACAAGCTGTCCACAATATGATGTATCAAAGCAGCTACCACGTTATTTATTAAGGTAGAAGAATACGAGGTTACCAAAGTAAGTTGCGAATGATTACCACAGTATTTATCAAGATATCTACCAAGGTAAAACTACCACGTTATTAAGTAGATGAAGCTATGTAATATCTACATTCTAAATTCTGTTTATAAAGGGGGCATTTAAATGCGTGCTAGTAAAGAAACAATTCCTTTTCGCGAGTTTATGGATCGGTCATACAAAGATAAAGAAAAAAAAATACGTAAATACAATTCATTAAGTCCTTTCGCATTCCTTCACATGTCGGATCAGGTATTACATACTTACATTGCATTAGGAGTTATGGGAACGATTTTAATCGGAGCAGTCATGTTAGAAAAATACTTGGTGCGACATGACTATATATCAGCAGCTAAATTTGTAAGTGAAGTTATTTATCACGGAACGCGAATTGGTGGAGTTTGCTTGATTGGATATGTATTTGTTCGTATCGTAATCATGTTTTAAGGAGGGAAGGGAGTAATGGGGATTATAAAGGAGTGGCTTCATACACAAAGGTTAAGGAATCAACTTATAGAGGTATTTGGAAAAGCAGGTCTATATACGGAACATCAAACACGCGGGGGGAAAGTATCTATTTATCCAAAGGTACATACTGTTTCTTCCTCAGCAGAAAGTGTGAGATATGTGTTTACCATACCAAACGGTTTAGATCCACAGAAGATTGAAAAGAAGTGGTTTTGTTTCCAGCAAATATTAGGACGAAATATTACGATTGAAGGTGATGTGAAAAAATTTGTCCTACATGTATTTCGTTCAAATGCTGGACTAAAATCATACAATTATTGTTATAAAGAATGGAAGCCACTATTAAAAGATTACCGTTTACCTGTTGTGGTCGGCAGGGACCAATTCGGAAAAATGATAGCGTACGATATGATTGCTTCCAATTCACCGCACTTATTAATTGCAGGAGAAACGGGAAGCGGGAAAAGTAGTATGGTACGTGTTGTATTATCCACACTTATTCAATATATGTCTCCTGAAAAGTTACATTTGTACCTTGGTGACTTAAAAAACTCTGAATTTCATTTTTTGCGTAGAGTGAAGCATGTAAAAGAAGTTTGTATGGAAGAAATCGAAATGAAAATAATGCTTCAAAAGTTATGGAAGGAAATCAGGGAACGAAGAAAACTTATGGAAGAATATGAAGTTGATCATATTGATGCGTACAACAAATTAAATCCAAATCATCAAAAGCCATATATCCTACTTGCTATTGATGAAGTGGCTATGCTTAAAGATGAAAAAGAGTGTATGTCTACGATTGAAAAGATTTCAGCAGTCGGGCGATCACTTGGAGTTTTTCTTTTGCTTAGTATGCAGAGGCCAGATGCCAAGGTGTTAGATGGTAAGTTAAAACTTAATATGACTGTAAGAATGGGCTTTAAATGTGATAGTGTAATTAATAGTAATATCATGGGTACTCCTGGTTCAGAGCATCTAGAGCAATCGGGGCAAATGATTTTAAAACGAAACGGATTAAAGAAAGTGCAAGCTCCTTATTTAGAATTAAGTAAGGCGAAAAAAATTGTTGAACCATATCGCATGTCTAAAGAGGAGAAGATACTCAAGAATTCATCGCAAGAAGAAATTCCGTTATTTGGGGTGTTAGATGATGAAGAGTAGAGATAAAGGAATTCTGAATGATTTGAAGCAATTTAGATGCATGTCCCGAGACGATATTATTGACTTGCATTTTCAAGGCTTAAAGAATGCGATAACCTGCTGTAATACGGTTATGAAACGATTAAGAAGAGACGGGCATGTTGATGCTAACATATTGCAACACCCATACATTTATTTTCCGCAACCTAGTTCTATCAGAAAGACGAGTCAAAAAATCCCTCATTTCCTTGGTATTGTGGACGTATACAAACAACTTGTTCATTATGAAAATCCTAAGTTATTCAAAGTGGAACCAAAGTATGGGAAGGAATATATGGAGCCGGATGCTTTTACTATATGGCGTAGGTCGCCATTCTTTATTGAAGTTCAAAAGTCAGTGTACAGTAAAAAGATAATGCAAGATAAGATAAACAGATATGAGTTATACTTCCATAGTCAAGAATGGCATAATGAATATTGGCAACCGAAAACTTCTAAATTCTTTCCTTCAATTCTTATCATTACCGACAAATATTACGACGTTCAATCTCCTTATTTCCGTATATTCCAGGCGAATTCTATAGAGAGTTTTATGAATAATTTAGTAGTGAAATCATAAAGAAAGCCTGCATAGTGCAGAGCTTTTTTTCTTTCAATAAAGTATTAAGTCATGTGTGATGATTGTTAAAAGGCAATAAATGCGAAGAGTGAATTTGAAGCAAGTTATGAAATAGTAAAAAAAATAAAAAAAGTAATTGTTTAAATAATTTTTAATGGTTAAGCGAATATCTCATTTATAAACATTGATATAGGTAATTTTGTTATCTTTCGAAAATGTAATGTTGACGTAATGTTTTTGAATTTCTCTTCAAACGAACACAGATTAAGATTACAGTATCATAGAAATCAATGAGGTGAACAATATGAAAAAATATATGGCACTTTTAAGCCTTTTAGTTGTATTTGCAAGTTTACTAGTTGGATGTGATATCAATCGTATGGGTAAAGATGAATATTACGTTCAAATTACAATGGATGGAAAAGAGGGAGTTTCAAAATCTATGGATGGTAAAGTGATGGGAAAGGAGTATGAATATACATTATCGGGTTTTGATAAGGAAGGTAAAGAAAAAGAGTTAGAATTTATGGCACAAAAGAATCTTCGTAAAGAAGCATTCCTACGTGTATATCACTCAGAGAAAAAAGGTGTAACAGCTTGGGAGGAAGTGCAGGAAGACGAGCTCCCAAAGAAAGCAAAAGAAAAACTAGGTGTGAAATAATCAGTTATTTGTGATGGTGGATTTTCCTACGTGGAGGGTTCGCCGTTTTTTATTATATGTTATGTTTTAGTTTTTTATATAAAGCATATTGCAAAGATAGGGTAAATCTTCTGGAATGATATCTCCAAAATTAATAACTTGTACGATAACCTCTCAATTATCACTAAATCCATTCATATCAACAAGTTGTCCCACATATCACTTTGTACCAATATCTTTTAAAGTACGCTAAAAAATGCCCTTTATCTTATCTTTATCTTATCTTTACCTTATCTTTAAATTTTTATATTAAACTTAAAACCTTAAAGTATTGATGTTTGAGTCTAAAAAAGTGCGGGAGATAGATGTTCATTACATAGTTTGTAAATAACCAATTATCTTTGGAAAATTGAATTTCTTATACGAGGAGTAATATATGAAGGATATAAGTAAAAACCAAATTATAAAAGTGTTCCTTATTAGTATTTTAGGTTTAGGAACAATACTTGGAATGCTATATTTTAATCATAAAACCAATATTCAACAAAATAAAGCGCTAGCCACAGAAAAACGTGTATTGCAATATGAGTCTACCTTGAAAAAAGAATTAGAAAAATATAATTTAGGAGAAAAAACAGCAGTTTTATTAGGAATTATGTATCAAGAGAGTAGAGGTGAGGGAAACGATCCTATGCAGTCTTCTGAATCACTTGGATTAAAGCCAAATGAAATTCAAGAGACAAGCTTGAGCATTGAACAAGGGGTAAAGCACTTTGCTAAAATGTACAAATATGGAACGGACAAGGATGTTAGCATGGAGACAATTATTCAAAGCTATAATATGGGACCAGGGTATATTGATTTTATTGCCAGTCAAGAAGTTAAACAACACTCGGAAGATTCGGCTAAAAAGTTTTCTAAGATGAAAGTTGATCAAAATCCAGCGTTGTACACTTGTGGTGGAAATAAAAATAATTTTAGGTACCCATATTGTTATGGTGATTTCACATATACCACAAAGGTAAATGAAAAAACAAAACTTATTGAAGAGCTTCTTCAAAATGCACATAACTCTTCTAAATAAGTTGCAGAATGAAATATAATGATACCGTCAGTTTTTAATAAGAAAATCTAATAAAAAAACTAGTTTTTTATTAATTCACATAATTTTCAAAATTAAAATCTATGGATGTTAATATTTGTTATATAATGTATTTGTCAAAGTATTACCCCTGTAGTTTCTATGATGAATCTGTAAGATAGTTTGTTTGCCCCGTATATTCATCTTAAACTCAAAAGAACTTGTAGAGATTCCTACAGGTTCTTTTTGTTTTAAGGGTTATATGTGGATTTAAAATATAATTACAATTTTTTGAGAGGGGAAAAAGTACATGTTTGTAAAAGCAGAAAGGTTAGTAATACGAAAATTTGAGTTCAAAGATTGGCAAGCTGTCCATGAGTATACATCAGATATCAATGTTATGAAATACATACCTGAAGGGGTTTTTACTGAAGAAGATACAAGGAACTTTGTGAATGAAAACATTGGTAAAAATGCTAAGAACTTTCCTGTGGTATTAATAGATGAAGATATCCTGATTGGTCATATAGTATTTCATAAATGTTTTGGTGAGCATACCTATGAGATTGGTTGGGTGTTCAATCCAAAATACTTCAATAAAGGATATGCTTCTGAAGCAGCACAAGCTACATTAAAATATGGCTTTAAGGAAATGAAATTACATAGGATTATAGCTACATGTCAGCCACAAAATATCCCATCATATCGAGTGATGGAGAAGATTGGAATGAGAAGAGAAGGCTATTTCAGAAAGTGTATACCACATGGGAATGAATGGTGGGATGAATATTATTACGCTATTTTAGAAGAAGAGTAGTGTCTCAGAACGCATTATTTAAAGTGAAACTCCTATCCCTAAATAGGCAAGTTGACTAACGTTAGTAGGATTCTTGCTACCAAAGGCGAAGTCCATTTCTGCTATCGCTGACGTGCAAGACCGTGGTGTCCCATTACCACTCTCGTAATTGACCCTATGGGTTCTTAAAATATAGAATATTAGAAATATATTATGATAAAATGTGTATAACTATAAATTATTAAATAGATTGGAGAATACTAGAATGAAAGTACAATTACTAAGAATAGGGATATTGGCTTGCTTCATGATATTTTGTTGGTCCTATGAAGATGTCTCTGCTGCATCTACGTGTGAGCCATATGGTGAAATTAAGCCGAACCAAAATCCCTCTCGTCAGCACATAAATTGCCTACTAACGAACGCAGCATTAAAAGAAAATGTTCCTCCTGAGGTTGTAAAAGCAGTAGCTACACAAGAAAGTGGATGGAAACAATTTGATGGAAACGGCCAGCCAATCATAGCGCAAGATGGTGGAATTGGGATTATGCAAATTACCAATCAACCTCAGTTCGATCAACAAAAGTTAAAATATGATATTAATTATAATATTGAAGCAGGTGTTAAAGTTCTTCGTAGTATGTATCAGCGAACAGATCTTCCTAAGGTAAAGGCTGCTGGACCAGAAGTAATCGAAAACTGGTACTTCTCTGTTATGGCTTATAATGGAACAAAGCCTGCAAACAGTCCTTTGTATAAAGCTACCGGTCAAAAAAATTTAAATGCTTACCAAGAAAAAGTGTTTTCTATTCTAGAACAATACAGTTTTTTAAATGATACAAAATTGGGGCAGTTTCCTTTCAGTACAGCTGATTTCGAATATGATCCTAACACGAGTAAAAATATTGTATTTAAAAAGAAGGAGTACATACTAACAAATCCATATTCTTCTATCTATCACCTAAAAACAGGTGATCAAGTACTTGTAACAAGAGATGGAGTAAATTTAAGATCTAAACCTACTTCCGCTTCAAGTGGGAAACCGTTAAGTAAAAATACGAACTTGATTATTCAAGGAAACGCTGCATATGATGAATCTGTAGATAGTAGCAATCAGTTTGTATGGTATCCAGTTAAAACTGCAGATCAAAAACTAGTAGGTTATATTTCTTCTGCATATATTATGAAAAAAGTATAATTTAAGATTAAACGATGAAGATAATCACTGATAAAGATATGGTAGTGATGAGAACAGTTGAACCAAATATAGTTATGGATTCTGGTACAAAAAAATATTAAATTTGGACATACTGCTACTCTACAAAGGCTTGTAACCGGTATGGAACAAAATGGTTGTCCAAGTGGAAGCATTTTGAGCCTTACTTTATTTTGTAAACAGTGAGATGATACATTTGGTACAACTGGAATCTTCGTAAAGAAGCATTATTATGTGTATATTACTCAAATAAAAAAGGTATACCAGCATGGGAGAAAGTGAAGTAAGACGATTTTCCTACGAAAGCAAAAGAAAAAATAGGTATGAAATAATCAGTTGTTTATGACGGCGAATTCTCCTACGTGGAGGGTTCGCCTTTTTTTCTTATTTACACTGAGAAACGCATGCTAGGATGAATATTGGAGTGAATTGAAATGTCTGACTGGTCAATACTGCGAACATATTAATGATTGACTTGTATAAGTACCTATACATACCAGGTTAACGGAAATTTTGTTCATTTGTTTTCACTAGAGGTGCATCTTGGGGGAAGAAGAAAGTGTGCAAAAGAAGTGTTAGAAAGCCGTAGCGTGACTGACAGAATTAAGCTAGTAATAGACAGCATAGTAGAGAATCAATACGTTGTATATTGTGATATTTTATTATAATATTACAAAGGTGATAAGGTAATATAAGGTAAATGGGCTATTGTTATTGTATAAATATAGCGCAAACAGGGGGAATGGACATGAAAAGATATCTAGTATTAGGATTATTGTTGTCAAGTTTATTAGTGGGGTCTGGTCAGGAGAACGACTCTACCAAGAAAGAAACGCCTAAGAGTGAGCAGGAAGTGAAGAAGGACGCGGAAAAGTTGGATGATAATGTGCCAAGGGATAACGAAAACAAAGCGGTTGATACGGAAAAAAATGAGGATAAAGTTGATATTGTGCAGTATCAGTTTCCATCAGATGAAAGTAGTTCTACAATGCCTGTCGATTACTTTGAAACACTTGAACATGGTATGCCATATGAAGAAGTAGCTAAGGCATCTTCTTTCTGTCTATCTGATGAACGTTTTTAATGTGATTGATTCAATTGAACAATACATGTGAAAAGTTGAAATAAGAGGGGGACTAACATGGAAGATGTAAGAAAATGGGGTCAATTTTTACTACCATATAAGTTTGCTTTAGATGAAATGACTACCAAAATTAATATTATAGCTGAAGAAGCAAAGTATTTAAAAAACCATAATCAAATTGAGCATATTAAGACGAGACTTAAATCATTCGAAAGTATTCAACTAAAACTTGATAGAAAAGGAAATATTAGATTGTGTAATCAATACATTAGGCTGTTATAGTGGGAAAAGTTTAGAGAAAATGATTCTATTTGACTTACCATGGGAAGTAACTGATCCAGAATTAGAAGATAATGATTCCAGTAAACCTATCATGGAAAAAGAGGAGATAGATAATTGCTTTAATACAATGAAACAGGCGTATAATTTAGTTAATATTTCTGATATTAAACAATATAGTATAGAAGCATTTAATAATATAAGCAGTTAAATGGTGAGTAGCTCAAGCCAAATTAAAGTAATATGCTGTTTGTGCAATCTCCAGTACTAAATAGTTTAATTACAAGTTCTTGTTTATATATACAGCAAAGCAGATGCTGAAACACGTGAAACATTTCATCTCTTTTATTTTCTATTAGGTTTCAACTTCTTTTCAAATTCCATCAATTTTTTTTAGCTGGACTTCATATAAATATCATAAATACCGCCACCTAGTGAAAAACTCGAATCAAAAAAACTGTCGAACATGACAGGTTTAAAAATCTTATACTTAATTTAAAGTTTGCAGTGCCTCACATCTATATAAAAGGTCAAAGTAAATTAGCCCCATTCCAGTTTAGGTTGGAATCACCATAAGGGTCACTGCACACTTCTATCTTATCGTATTATTGGTAATAAAAAAACAATGTCCCCAAACTTTATTTAGAAATACCATGAGATATGGCTTTCGCGTTATTTAACAAGATACATTGGTTTGTAATATATAAATAATTAATATAAACACTTTACACAAAATATGTTGCAATCAGTAAACTTACGCGTATAGCATGTACTTTTTAGTAATCTGTCATTTTTGTATATTATTTTTCTAGTCGAAGGATTAAACTTTTCAAATCATCTATGGTGAAAATTTCAATATCTTTAGGGAAATTTGGTGTTGATGCACAAGCAGAAAGGCTATAGCTGCTGTCTAAAATATATTGCTTAAAAAATACATTTTCAATATAGTCAAAATTCTCATAAGTGGATTTGATTTTAAATTGTTCTGAACAAGTTTTCTCTATAAGGAAAGAGTTAAGCGGTATAGATAAACCTTTTCCGACAAATTTAATGTAACTCTCTTTTAATGTCCATAAATCAAAGAAGTATGGTATTCTATCTTCTTCTTTACATGATAGCAAATTTTGATGTTCAAAATAAGTGAAATACTTACTCGAAATATTTATATCTATGTCCTGGTATTTTTCTATATCAATTCCAACTTCTGATGTATGACTAATGACAACAACCCAATCACCGGAATGAGAAATATTAAAAAAAAATGGAGGATACAGAGCTATATTAGGTTTGTTGTATTTATTGTATTGATAGAATATTTCGTTGTTATTAATGTGATATTTTTGACATACTAATAATCTTATAGCAATATCGCCTATTAATGATCGATAGGAATCTTTGACTGAAGTAAATTGATTGATTCTTTTTTGTTTATCTAGATCCACTAATTTTAAAAGACGTTTGAACAAATATGGATTTATGTGAGAAGGAATATAAAAGGCCTGTATTTTTATCATAATTTCATAAATACCCCCTATTGTAATAAAAATATTTCAAAACATATTGTGTATTTAAATATATTAAATGTAAGTATGAATATTTTGAAGAAAACTATAAAAATATTTTATTAATATATTTGTTAGGTTTTGCTTAATAAGCACGTTTAAAATGTAGTTAAACTTAATTTTTTTTATTTAGTTTTTATGTTAACAGATGGATTTTTATAAACAATATTGCTACAAATTTTTAAATCGTACTTGTTTTCGATGTATTTAATTGGTAATAAATTTCCTTGTTTCAACTGATATACTTAGCACGATACATTTCTTACTTTAATAAGATTTCATAACTTCTAATACCCTGCAATTACTTTTTTTAGTTGAGAGAAATGGAATATTACAACTACAATTTAATTGCCGTTTTTGGATAAGTAATTATAGTTACTGCATGTTATCTGAACATAACTTCTTTGGAAACATTCTGTAAGATTTAAAAAAAGCTAAAAGACATGAATTTTCAAAAAAATCAATAACTAAATATTGACATTAGAATAAGCTGATAGTAATATTTTACATGTAAATAAATTACAAGTAAATGATAAACTGAAATCGTATGGGTTGTATATTTATTATTACTATTTTTTTCGAAAAGTGTTATTTTTCAGTTTATTGATTCGGAGACGTTATGATTTTAAATTAATAATTTTATATTATTTAATAAATAAATTTAATAATATTAAGATTTTCTTGATTTGTTAAACCGTCTAAACTTTAATGAACTGCATCTATTCAACTTAACAATGATTTATTTAGTTATACTACTAAAAGTAACCATAAAAAATATAACGATTATTTAATTTATTAAGAAAATACATTTATAAAGGTTTAGGCCTTTGGTTATAAGTTAATTTTATTTAGGAGGAGATTTTTTGGCACAATGGCTAAGTAAATTAGGTATGTTTATTTTTCGAACCCGATGGATAACTATATTGACCTGGGGATTAATTTTAATTATTGCTGGCATAACTGGTGGTGATACTTCTCAAAAATTAACTGGTGGTGGTGGAGATGTACCAGGTTCGGAATCAGTAAAAGTAAAAGAGATATTTTCACAGGAATTTGAGAAAAGGGGAGGGCCTTCTCTTCTTTTAGTGGTAAAAGATCAAAAAAATAAAGTTAATTCATCTATATATAAGGATAAATTGAAAAATACTTTGGAAAAACTAGAACAAGAAAAGGAAGTTAAATCAATTACTAGTATTTTTAATGTAGATGATAAAACAAAACAAAGTATGATTGGGAGCGATGAAAAAACCACAATTTCATATGTTGAATTAAATATAGATGAAAATAAAGCAGTTAAAGTCTTACCAGAAATTCAGGAAAGGTTTAATACAAATGCAAAAAATATAGATATTGATGCGTATTTAGTAGGTTCTGCAGCAGTAATGGGGGATATGGCTACTTTTAGTCAATCTGGACTTGTGAAAGCTGAAATGATAGTACTTCCCCTTATATTTATAATTCTATTTCTCATTTTCCGGAGTTTGGTGGCAACTTTAATTCCTTTTATAATAACAATTCTCTCTATTACAGGAGCAACTGGCATCATTGGTATAGCGGCTTCCTATATGGAAATGTCAGTTTTCGTTATGAACGCTACTATGATGCTTGGTCTAGGTGTTGGGGTGGATTACTCATTATTTATGGTTAATCGCTTTCGAATAGAATTAGAAAAAGAAAAAGATGTTAAAAAAGCATTGAAGGTAACCATGCGTACAGCAGGTCATTCAGTAATTTTTTCGGGTCTTACAGTGATTGGTGCAATGTCTATATTATTTATTGTTAATATTCCTGCTATTAAATCACTTGCATTTGGAGCAATTGCTGTAGTGTTTGTTGCTATGCTGGCGACTTTAACCTTATTGCCAGCGATATTATTATTACTAGGAGAACGTATTAATTGGGGAACGTTAAAGCGGTCTTCAAGAAGAAATAATAAGAATTCAAGAGGCTGGATAAAGTGGTCAAACCTAGTGATGAAACGACCTGTTATATTTCTTATGGCTTCATTGATCTTATTAATTTCATTAGCAATACCATCTTTTCAATTAAAATTATTCTCTCCAGATGTGACAATTTTACCTCAAGAATCAAATGTGAAAAAAGGTTTTCAACTTTTACAAGATACATTTGGAAAAGGAAAATTGAGTCCGCATTATGTTGTACTAGAATCGGAGGAAGACATTGTTAATAAAAATAATCTTCAATATCTTTCTGATCTGGTAGAGAAATTAAATAATATGGAACAAATTAAGGAAGTAAATACAGTTTTACCAGCTTTTGAAGGTGTTCCAACTGAGAAGATACCACAAATGCTATCATCTAGTCAGTTGCCTAAAAATGCGCAGGAAGAAATTAATAATTTTATAAGCAAAGATAGAAAATACATGGTTGTTGAATTTATTACTCAAAAAACTGCGGCTTCTAAAGAGACGCGTGACTTAATTGAGAATTTAAGAAAAGATATTAAGTCAAAAATGGATATGCCAAAAGGATTAAAGGTTTATGTTGGTGGTGAAACAGCAATAAGTTTGGATCATAATAATGAAATATTTAACAGCCTTTTACCATCAATCTTATTAATGTTGGGTCTTATTTATATAGTACTTTTAATTACCTTTAAGAGTATTCTTCTTCCATTAAAAGCAATATTATTAAACTTAATATCTATAGGAGCTACATACGGAATATTGATTTTAATATTTATAAAGGGTTATGGAGCAGATTTATTAGGGGTGGAAGTAGCCGATAGCATTGTAAGTTTTGTACCGGTGCTATTATTAGCCTTGCTATTTGGATTAAGTACAGATTATGAAGTGTTTTTAATGAGTAGGGTACAAGAAGAATATAGAAAAACAAATAATAACGAACAAAGTATTGCTGTAGGTTTGCAAGAAACAGGGCCGTTAATTTCTGGTGCTGCGCTATTAATGATTGCTGTCTTTACGGGTTTTGCGTTTTCAGGAATGTTGCCTATTCAAGTTTTGGGTATAGGATTAGCAGTCGGTATATTCCTTGATGCAACGATAGTTAGATTGGTCTTAGTTCCGGTTTCAATGGTCTTACTAGGAAAATGGAATTGGTGGTTACCATCTTTTTCTAATAAGGTGTCTAAGAAAGAGAAAGCTCTAAATAAAAATAAAAATATAATGTAATAAATTAGATCAGTGAAATAAATAGATAATCTAAAATTACTAATAGGTTATAAAAAAAGTTTTCGTATAATGGAAAGAATTAAATTACAAGTGCTAGAGTGAACTACTCGCCACTTAGCAAAGCTTATAGTGGAGCTTCTCAGTTCCAAGATGAAAGCAACCTTTCGTATCCCTGAGCGTTACTTCGGGGTGTTCCATCCCTAGATGTCCAACGCTTGGACGCTCTTTTGGTACGGTTGATATTTTACACAGGAACCGAATGGCTTGGTTTTCGCACTCTATTTTCTTCCTGCAACCTCATATATCAAGTTATCAAAGAACTTCATATAGTTAGTTTATTAAAAGTTTTTGGCTATGCCAAACCGAAATTCATCTCCCACCTAACGTTGAGATATCGCCCTTCACACGCTTGAGGAAGGAGAATTCTTTCGGTAAATTCGTTAAAAAGGAGAATTCATATGGGGAAGGTTACATTGTTTTGTCTTCCAAATGCTGGTGGTTCCGCGGTGATGTATCTAAAATGGAAAAAATATCTTAGTCCATACATCGAACTTTATCCTATAGAAATTGCGGGAAGGGGAAAAAGAGTAGATGAACCTTTATTTACTAATGTAGATGAAATTGTAAGTGATATATATGGATTGATAAAGAATCATATAGATAAACAGCCTTATGCTATTTTTGGATACAGTATGGGAAGTTTAGTAGGTTTTGAATTGTGTCAAAAGTTGAAACGAAATGGTCATAAAGAGCCAGTACATTTTTTTACAGCATCTTTGGAGGCTCCACAATTTGTTGCTAAGAAAAAAAATATTTATAATTTGCCAATGGAAGAGTTTAAACGAGAAGTTTTAAATTTTAATGGAATTCCTCAAGAAATAGCTAATGATATATCTTTATTGAATTATTTTCTTTCAATCTTAAAATCTGATTTTAAGGCCATGGATACATATGAATATTCGGATGAGTCCATACTAATGAAAACGAACTTAACCATTCTGTATGGAGAGGAAGATAATTTTTCTTTGGATAATGTGTATGGATGGAAAAATCTTACTACAGGAGAGTCCGTAGTACATAAGTTTTCAGGAGGCCACTTTTTTATTAATAATAACCTAAATGAGATTATAGAAAAAGTAAACCAAACAATAGAAAGGGTTGAATTGGGTAATGTTCATAATTAATTCTCCAATTTTGAGTAAAGATAGAATTGACTGTTAAGTATTATTTAATGGTTTTTAAATTCGAAATATTAATTGCCAATTTAGGAGGGAAAAAATGAATAAAGAGTTAAATTTCAAATCATTGGTCGATATTCTGAAAAAAAATGGTAAACAGAATCATAATGGGATTGGCTTTATAAATGGGAATAATAGCGAAAAATTTTTGACGTACCGCGATTTATATTTAAATTCGCTTTGTATATTAAATACCCTACAGCAATTTGGAATTAGAAAAGGCGATGAATTAATATTACAAGTTGAGGATAATGAAGATTTTATACTTGTTTTTTGGGCATGTTTGTTAGGAGGTATTATACCAGTACCTGTTTCTATAGGGAATAATAACGAACATAAAATGAAAATTTTTAAAATTTGGAGTAAATTAAATAATCCATATATAATTTCTAGCCAGAAAATAATTGCAGGATTGGAGCAATATGCAAACAAAAATAATTTGAGCCTTATTAAAGAGGTTTTAAATAAATCAGTTCTTACAGATAATAATTTAATATCTTCATCGCCAGGTATAGAGTTCACTTCTGTACCACAAGATATAGCGTTTATTCAATATTCATCAGGTTCGACAGGAGATCCTAAAGGTGTCATTTTAACTCACGAAAATTTATTAACAAACATTTCTCAAATGATCAATGGTTCAAATATGACTGCTAAAGAAACGTTTCTTAGTTGGATGCCATTGACACATGATATGGGTATTATTGGTATGCATCTTGTTCCTTTTGCTTTGAATGCTATCCATTATTTTATTCCTACTACTCTGTTTATCAGAAGACCTACTTTATGGTTTATCAAGATTAATGAGCATAAAGTGACAATCACTTCGTCTCCTAACTTTGGATATAGTTATTTCTTAATGCATTATAAACCTGAAATAGCAAGTGATTGGGACTTATCACATGTGCGACTTATTTTTAATGGAGCAGAGCCGATTTCCCCAAGTTTGTGTAATCAATTTTTAAAAGAATTATCAAAGTATGGGCTAAAGAAAACAACTATTTTTCCAGTTTACGGGCTTGCAGAAGCTTCTTTAGGAGCAGCTTTTCCTACTTTAAATGAAGAATTTATTACAGTTCAACTAGATCGGAGTTCTTTAAAAATTGGTCAGAAAGTAAGAAGTAGTGAGTCTGATGACTGTGTAAGTTTTGTTGATGTAGGTTATCCTCTTGAAGGGATTGAAATGAGAATATGTAATGAAAAAGAGGACCAATTAGAGGATTGTACAATTGGGTACATACAAATAAAAGGTAAAAATGTTACCAGTGGTTATTACAATGAAAAGAAAAAATCAGAAGAAACTATTCGAGCAGGTTGGTTAAATACAGGGGATTTAGGCTTTATGAATAATGGGCGTTTGGTGATTACTGGTAGGGGAAAAGATATTATCTTTGTTAATGGACAAAATTTTTATCCTCATGATATAGAGAGAGTTGCAGAAGGGCTAGAGGATATTAGATTAGGATACATTGTAGCTTGCGGAGTAGCGGATCCGAAGGAACAAAGCGATAAGACTTTACTATTTGTTTTATACAAAAAAGATTTAAAAAACTTTATTCATTTAAGTAAAAAATTAAAAAAATATATTAGTGAACAGATGGGATTAGATGTTTATAAGGTAATTCCTGTGAAAAAAATACCTAAAACAACGAGTGGGAAATTTGAAAGGTATAAATTAGGAAAGATGTATTTGGACGGAGAATTCACTAATGTACTAAATGAGCTAAAGGATCTTGAAAAATCACAGTTTACCAATATGAATAATAAAGAATTAGATACTAATACCTACGAAACACAGAATTTTATTGGACCAATTAGTGAGATTCAAGAAAAATTAGTAACCATTGTAAAGAAAGTTTTCAAGGTTGAAAGAATTAGTATTAATGAAAACTTCTTTGATTTGGGAGGTAATTCATTATTATTAGTACAAATGCATGAAAAAATTGAACAATTATATCCAGGAAAAGTAACTATCACAGACCTTTTTTCTTATCCTACAATTTCCAAAATGGCGGAATATATTGAAAACAGCGGTGGTGATTATAAAAAAATTGAGCTAACTCCTATAAAATTTCCTGCTGTGTTTTTTAATCCTGAAAAGAATAGGGAAGAAGGAGCAGTATTTAAATATAAATTAAATGAATCTATTACAAATTCTATTCAGAATATGTGCACCGATTATAAGATAGGAACAAATGAATTTCTATTAACGAATTTTCTGATTCTATTAGATAAGGTGTCAATAAATGAAAGCATTACAATTCAAACAATGTTCGAAAATGAAAATAAAGCTCAACAACTTAATATAACTATAGATAAAAATAAAGACATATTAAATGTATTAAAACTTATAAATCAAAAAGAAAGTAATATACAGTTGCTGCAAACTTATAGCGTTAAAGATATTTTAAAAAGAAAAGTGAATAAAGGAAAAGAAGAAGTTATTCCATTATTTTGCGCTAACAGTAAAGTATCCTCAGAATGTAGATTGTTAAATGTGTATGACTTCATATTGTGTAGTAACAATAATCAAAATGAGATAGATTTGGATTTTCAGTACGACTGTAAAAGATTAAACAAAGATAATATGAAGAAACTCTTTAATAACTACATTAGATTAGTAGAAATTTTTGTGAACCACTATATTGAAGAAACAAAAGGAGTGCTAATTTAGATGAAAAAAATAGCATTGTTATTTCCTGGACAAGGATCTCAATTTGTAGGTATGTGTAAAAAATTGTACGAAGAATATGCTATAGTCAAAGATACTTTTGAAGAGGCTAATGATGTCTTAGGTTTTGATATGACATCCTTATGTTTTGAAGGGGATATTTTAAAATTAACTCAAACAGAAAATACTCAACCGGCATTACTTACGGCAAGTGTAGCAGCATTTCGAGTATATATTCAGGAAATTGGTATTAATCCGTCTATATTAGCAGGGCATAGTCTTGGAGAGCTTTCTGCGCTAACTTGTAGTAATACAATCCGATTTTCTGATGCACTCAGGATAGTTAGAAAAAGAGGATTATTGATGAAACAAGCTGCAGAATTAGGGGAAGGTAAAATGGCAGCTATAAGTGGTATTGACGTTAAAGTAATTAACGAGGAATGTCAAAAAGTTTCTACTGAAAAGGAACCGGTAGTTGTTGCCTGCTATAACTCACCGAATCAAAGTGTAATTTCAGGTCATGTACTTACTGTGGATAGACTTATTAATAGATTACAAAAATTAGGTGCCACTATATTTCCACTTAAGGTCAGTGCAGCTTTTCATAGTCCGATGATGAAACAAGCAGCTGAAGGTTTAAGGAGGGAACTTCATAAGTACACATATAATCATCCGAAATGGAAAGTTATTTCTAATGTAAACGCATTGCCTTATGAGGGACGTGAACAACTTATTGAGAATTTAACTGCACAAATGACTAGTCCTGTTTTGTGGCATGATTCTGTAAAATATATAAAAAAACAAGAAGTGGAACTTGCAATTGAGATGGGGCCAAAAACAGTATTGAAAAATTTAATGAAAGAAAATTTGAAAGAATTAACTGTGTTCCAATTTGAGGGTAATAAGGATATCGAAAAACTAAAATCAGTATTAGCACACTCCGCCTATAATGAAGAGGAACTTGTTTATAACAATAAATTAGATATAATTGCTAGCTGTATTAGAACCGCTATTTGTTCAAAAAACTTAAACTGGGATTTAGAAAGTTATAAAACAGGCGTAATTGAACCCTATAGGAATATAACAAATATGTATGAAACACTGGAAATGAATAAGCAAATGCCTTCTGATGAACAGATTGCTTCCGCGTTTGAAATGCTCAATATGGTTTTAACTACTAAAAAAGTTAAGGAGGAACAAAAAGAACAATTATTTTTAGAATTACTTGAACAAACAGAGGCACATTTAATTATACCGGAATTAACTCGATACCATGTGATTAAGCAAAAAGAAGAATTAGTTACTTTATAACAAGGGAGGAAAAAATAAATGTTGAAATTAGATGAAATTAAATTGGAAGAATTTTCATCGTTAGATTTTTCCGAAATTAAAGAAGTTTCAGAAAAGGATATAGCGATTATTGGGATATCAGTGAATTTACCTGATGCTAAAGATATAGAAGAATTTTGGAGAAATATTAGAAACAGTTTGGATAGTATCGGGAACTTTCCAGAGAAAAGAAAAAAGGATTCTACTTCATACTTAAAATCTATAGGTATAGAAGAAAAAAATATTAAATTTGGAAAAGGTGCCTATTTAACAGAGATAGATAAATTTGACTATAACTTTTTTCGAATATCTCCTAAAGAAGCTAGTTTGATGCACCCTAACCAAAGATTATTTTTACAAAATGTATGGCAGGCCATTGAAGATGCAGGTTATGGAGGGGAAAAAATAAAAGGAACTAATACCGGATTATATTTGGGGCACAACACAGCACCTTTTATAGACACTTATTATGATTATTCGAGGTTTATAGCTGAACAAGATACCTCACTAGTTTCTATGGCTATACCTGGAAACCTAAACTCAATGATTGCAAGTAGAATTTCTTATATTTTAGATTTAAAAGGTCCAAGTATGTTGATAGATACAGCATGTTCTTCTTCTCTTGTTGCTATACATACGGCTTGTCGAAATATTCGAAATGGCGAATGTGATATGGCTATTGCTGGGAGTGTAAAAATAAATTTATTTCCTTTAGAAAATGATGATTATAAATTAGGTATAGAAGCATCGGATGGAAAAGCGAAAACTTTTGACGAAAGTTCTGATGGTACAGGAAGAGGCGAAGGAGTAGCAGCAGTAGTACTAAAACCTTTAAGTAATGCGCTTAAAGATGGTGATAATATTTATGCTGTAATAAAAGGAAGTGCCGTTAATCAGGACGGAAGCTCTGCAGGAATAACAGCTCCTAATGCTTTAAGACAAGAAGAAGTTATATTAAAGGCATGGGAAGATGCTAATATCAATCCAGAAACAATTGCATATATAGAAAGTCATGGAACAGGTACGAGATTAGGTGATCCAATAGAAATTGCTGGAATAACTCGAGCATTTAATAAATATACAGATAGAAAACAATTTTGTGCTGTGGGTTCTGTAAAAACAAACATAGGTCATCTGGATGCTGGTGCTGGAATAGTTGGATTAATAAAAGCTGTCCTTGCATTAAAGTATAAGGAATTACCTCCAACAGTCCATTTTAAGTACCCAAATAAAAAAATTGATTTTGAAAATTCACCTGTATATGTAAATAACATATTAAGAAAATGGGAATATGAAGGATATCCTAGGAGAAGTGGAGTTAGTTCCTTTGGATTAAGTGGGACAAATTGTCACGTTATTTTAGAAGAAGCACCAAAGTTAGATGATGACTGTAAGTTGAGCGGTAATGAAAAACAAATACTAACCATTTCTGCTAAAAGTAAAGAATCATTGCAAGAATTAATAAGTCAGTATGAAAATTTTATTGAGGAAGAGAAAGTCTCTAATTTTGCTAATATATGTTATACCGCAAATACTGGGAGAGAACACTTTAATTATAGGGTAGCAATGATAGTAAATAATATAGAAGATCTAAGGGATAAAATTCAATATCTTAAAAAGTTTGGTCTAAAAAATAATGCGGATAAACAAATTTATTTTAATAGTTTCAAGGTTGTAGTAGATTCTACTGATAAAAATAGTGATGAGTGTGAAATTACGGAAGAAGAAATTCGATTATTAAGTAATGCTGTTAATCAAAAGGTTCAGGAGAATTTATTTAATAATATAGCAAATGAAGAGCTGTTAGAAAGTATATGCATGTCCTATATTAAAGGAGCTAAAATTGAGTGGGATACATGGTATAGAGATTCCAATATTCAAAAAGTATCAATTCCAGTATATCAATTTAATGGAAAACGCTGTTGGCTAGAAGTAGATGAAAATAAAAAAGTGGCGAGTAGCTTCAATGGGAAAACAGAGAATTATAAAACCAATGTAAAACTCCTAGGTAGGGAGAATGGGGCTTATACTGAAATTGAAACAAGGATAGCTCAGATATGGGGCGAATTTTTAGGTTTTGATGAGATAGACGTTGAAGAAAATTTCTTCACATTAGGTGGAGATTCAATAATAGCTACTAAAATCGTAAATGTAGCTAGTGATATCTTTGGAGTTAAAATAGAAGTAACTAGCTTATTAAGAAATCCAACTATTAAAAGGTTTTCTGAATCAATAAATGGAGATAAATTGAAGAATAAACCGAGCTTTGCTACAGACCTTACTATAAGACCGGTAGAACAAGAAGAATATTACCCAGCATCATTAGTACAAAAACAGGTTTTTGCTCAATCACAGTTTAAGAAAATGGGAACTGCGTTAAACACTCCTATTCTACTAATGTTTAAAGGAACTCTAGATAAGCAGCGAGTTAAGGATGTATTTACCCAACTTATTATGAGGCATGAGGCTCTAAGAACAAGTTTTACATTCTCAGATAGGGATTTAGTTCAAAAAATTCATAAACAAGTGGAGTGGCACTTAGAAACAGTAGCGGTTTCTGAATCAGAGCTGGATCAGGCTATAAACGAGCAAATTAAGATATTTAATTTAAATCAAGCACCATTAGCAAGAGTTGTACTTTTTACTGTTTCTGATCAAAGAGATGTTTTATTTATTGATTTACATCATATTATATCTGATGGTGTATCCTTCGATATCCTAATTAAGGATTTTATGTATCTATATGAAGGAAAAAAATTACCAAATTTAGATATTCAATATAAAGATTTTACTATTTGGCAGGAGGAATTCGAAAAGACTCCACAAATGGAAAAGCAAATGCATTATTGGCAAGAAGTCTTAAAAGAAAACATACCAGAACTTAAATTACCTTTAGATTATGATAGAAGCAAAAGTCGTAGTTTTGAAGGAAAAACTATTGAGTTTAATATTTCGAGTAATATAGTAAGGAAATTAACCGATTTGGCAAAAGAAACGAATGTAACCCTAAACACGTTACTTTTTGGGGCATACACTCTTCTTCTTAATAAATATACGGAACAAAGAGATATTGTGGTAGGAACAGTGGTGTCTGGTAGAACACATGTACAAACGGATAATATTATAGGTGCTTTTGTTAATTTATTACCGATTAGAAATGTAATTAATCCTAATGATAAAATTGAAAGTTTTATTAAGGAATGTAATGATGTACTTTTGAATGCTTATGAAAATCAAGATTTTCATTATACAAGTATGATAGAAAAATGCGGTATTAAAATTGATAGAACAAGAAACCCAATTTTTGATACAGCATTACTATTTCATAATGAATATGACTCCAATACCAAATTAAAAGTGTCAGAAGTACCATTTTCTGTGAAGACTTTGCCCACAAATCAATCACAATTAGACGTAAAATTAGATATTTATATTAATGAATTGAATGAATTAAATTGTATGCTCGAGTATAAAATAGATTTATTTAAGGAAGAAACTATCAATGATTTTATAAAAGTTTTCGAGGCAATTTTAGATAAATTAATTAGTAAATCGGTGTCTGAAATAAAAGATCTTTTTGTATCAATAGACAGGGATGAAGAACAGAGTAGATTGAAAAATGAAGAAGTTTCAAAAGGTATAATTGCACAATCTAAATTAGATTTAGCAATAAGTGCTACTTTTACTGCTGAACCTATTCAAGATTACATAAATTGGTGGGGAAATGAATTTGGCATGGATATAGATGTTAAATTTGCTCCATATAATCAAGTGTTTATGGAACTGCTTGATCCAGCGAGTCTTATTTCATCCAATACAGGTGCTAATTTGCTTCTAATTAGGTTTGAAGACTGGATTCGTAATGAAACTTTAGAGAATGATGACTCAATCTTAGCAAACTTAGACAAGAACTATACAGAATTGGTATCTATTTTGAAAGACAAACAAAAAAATGTTCCATTCTTTGTAGGAGTTTTTCCAATCTCAACTCATTTGAATTTAAGCCAAAAGATTGCTGAACGTATTCAAGAATTGAATTTAGAATGGGTAAAAGAGATAGAAGCGATGGAAAACGTTCATATTCTAGACTTTAGAAAAGTAACCGATGAATATGATGTAACTGAGGTTTTCGATAAATTAAAAGACTCTGAAGGCCATATTCCTTTTACAGATGAGTATTATGCTGCTTTAGGAGCAACGGTTGTTCGAAAATTACAATCTTGGAAAAATCAGGGATTTAAAGTGGTTGTATTAGATTGTGATAATACTCTGTGGAAAGGTGTTTGCGGTGAAGACGGTGCCTTAGGTGTAGAAGTAGATGAGCACTTTAAAAAGCTTCAAGAATTTATGCTTGAAAAGTATGATGAGGGAATGCTACTCACACTTTGTAGTAAGAATAATGAAAGTGATGTTTGGGAAGTCTTTAATGAGAACCCGAACATGGTTCTTAAGAAGGAGCATTTCGTTAATCACAAAATTAATTGGTCCCCAAAATCTGAAAATATAATAGAATTAGCTCAGGAATTAAATTTAGGTTTAAGTAGTTTTATTTTTATTGATGATAATTTTGCTGAATGCTCAGAAGTTATGATGAATTGTCCAGAAGTTCTTACTTTACATTTACCAAAAGATGCGAATCAAATGTCATCTTATCTCCAACATGTATGGGCTTTTGATAGATTTATAGTGACAGAAGAAGATAGAAAGCGGACATCAATGTATGTTTCTGAACAGAAGAGAAAAGAAATGCAAAAAAGTGCACAAACACTACCCAATTTCTTAAAGGGTTTAGGATTAAAGATGAGTATGAATAAGGTTGAGAAATCGCAAATAGCTAGGGTAGCACAGTTAACTAAAAGAACAAATCAATTTAATTTAAGTACAAAGAGAATGTCAGAATCTGATATAGAAGCTTTCATGCAAAGTGATGATGTAATTTGTTGGACTATCGAAGTATCGGATCGTTTTGGAGATTATGGTTTAGTAGGAGTAGTTATTACGAAAGAAGAAGAAAAGAGACTTTTTATTGATACTTTCCTATTAAGCTGTAGAGTACTTGGACGAACTGTTGAAGATGCCATATTGTATGGATTGGCAAAATATTGTAAAGAAAATGATTTTGAGTTTTTAAAAGCTGAATTTTATCCAACAGCAAAGAATAAACCTTTCTTAAATTTCATTGAAAGATCAAATTGGGAAAAGGTAGAAACCCTTGAGGGCTGTACTATTTATCGTATTCCTATAGAAACTATACAATCAATGGATATAATTGATTGCTATTATAATTGTACGTATGAAAAGAAAGATACGCCGCAAATTGAAAATAATAAAGAAGATTTAAATAAAAGCATGCTTAGTGATGAAACTAAATCGATAAACAACTCATCAGGTCGAACTTGGAGTATCAATGTAACAAATGAAGAGAATTTATTGCATAAAAAATATTTACTTCCATTAGAAAAGCATTCGGCTCATTTATTTGTTGACATACCTAAAAAGGGGAATTTTATTGGAAATAAGGATAATCGTGAATACATTGCACCACGAAATGAGGCTGAAAAACGAATCGCAGAGATATGGCAACAGGTTTTAGGAATAGAAAAAATTAGTGTAACTGATAATTTCTTCGAGCTTGGAGGTACTTCTTTAGATGGTATTCAAGTAATTTCAAAGATCTCAATGGAATTCGAAGCTCAATTAAATGATATTTTTGAGTATGATACAATCGAGAGTTTTGCGAAAAATATACCATTTAATAAAGATTACCTATTATCGCTATTTGATAAGAAGGAATCTATTGCTAAATCAAAAAATGAAGATGATTTCGAAACGGATGCTGGAGTTCAATCGAAATTAGAAGAGTATCATAATAAAGTCTCTGAGTATAATGATATAAACCTATCAAGCATTAAAGAATATAAAAATATATTATTGACCGGCGTTACAGGTTATTTAGGTGCACATATGTTATATGATATGTTAAAAGAAACTACGAGTAACATTCACGTAATAGTTAGAGGTGAAAATACTCAGGATTCTCAAAAGAGATTAATGAGAAAACTAGCATTCTATTTCAATGATTCTTTTTATGAGCAATATAAAGGTAGAATATTTATTTATAGTGGAGATTTATCGCAAGAGACTTTTGGATTATCAAAAGACTCATATGAAGAATTAGCAAAAATAATAGATTGTGTCATGAATTCAGCTGCTAATGTAAGCCATTATGGAAAGTTTGAAGAATCCTATGAAATTAATGTTAAAGGAACTGAACGGTTAATTGAATTTGCATTTAATTTTAAACAAAAAGATTTACATCATATTTCAACACCTTTAGTTGCATTCGGGAAAATTGAGGGTATAGATAACTTTTTATTTACTGAATTTGATCATTATGTGGGACAAGAAGATGAAAATATTTATTTTAGGACTAAATTAGAGGCTGAAAGATTAATTGTTTTAGCAAGGGAAAAAGGACTAAATGCTACTATTTATAGAGTAGGAAACCTTAACTACAATACAAGTACTTTAAAGTTCCAAGAAAATATCGCTGATAATGCATTTTATTCTGTTGTTAAATCTTTTATCAAAGTGAACATGGTCCCTGCATTAGATGCAAAAGTCATTGATTTTTCATTTGTAAACTATGTGAGTAAGGCGATTATATTATTGTTTAATAGAGATGATTTAAGAAATGAAACACATCATGTCTACAATTATAATGGAATAAGTAGTCTTGAACTTGGCCAATTCTTACAAAGTGCGGGTTATGATAGTATTAATATCACGGATGTTAGCGAATTGTTTGCTAATTTTGAGAATCCAGAAATGCAAGAAAATATCATGAAAATTATTATACATGCAGGTCTGATGGGTAATCTTAGAGATACAAACTTCCATTTAGTATTCGATAAAACCAAACTAATATTGGATCGACTGGGTTTTTCATGGCCAAATATAGAAAAAAATCATGTAGAACAAATGTTAGAGTATGCTAAAGAAGTTCAATTTATTTAGAATTTAAAGTTAATTGTTGCTTTAATAAACTGTAGCGGAAAGGTACTTATAACATATGTTTATAGACCTTTCCGCGAAAGTTTGTTATGTAATATATAGTATCTAAAATTAGTTACAATAAATTAAATTAACACTATATGATTAGAAAGAAGTGAATAAATGAAAATATTAATATTTGGTGCGGGCGTGATAGGAAGTGTTTATGGATACGTATTAACTAAAGCAGGATTTGATGTAACTCATTATGTTCGTCCAAAGAACGTAGAAAAATTAGAACAAGGTATTTTATTAAATCTTTTTGATGGTAGAGACAAAAAAAGAGTTGAAAATACTAGTGAAATTTATAAACTAAAGATAGTTGATGAATTACCTTCATTTGATCAGTTTGATTTAGTTTTAGTTAGTGTTAGACATTACCAATTAGAATCGGTTTTACCTTTAATTTCAAAGAAAATGGGAAAAGCAGATGTTTTATTTTTCAACCACTTGTGGGATGATTTTGAAAAAATCGATAGCTATATTCCACGTGAAAAATATTTGTGGGGATTTCCTAGTGCTGGTGGAGGTTTTTATAATACAGATAGTGTGATTTTAAATGGAGTAATAATGGATAAGGTCTTTCTAGGAGAAGTAGATGGACAGAAAACGCCACGTATTGAGAAGATCACAAAAATGTTTAATAAGGCTCGTATACAAACTGATATTCAAAATAATATGCTACACTGGCTTTGGAAACACTTTGCACTTAATGCTGGTATTAGTAGTATGACGGTCAAATCAGGAAGTGCTGTAAATTTTATGGATAATATACAAAATTTACAGCAAGGGGTACTCAATATACGTGAAGCTTTAGAAGTGTGTAAAGCTCGAGGAGTCAATATAAAAGAATTTACTGATGCAAAAATTTTCTTTTTACCATCTTGGCTAGCTGCTACGGGATTTTGGGTTGAAATGAAAAAAAATAGACCTCAAAGAAAGATTTTTGAACTATATAATGGAACGGAAGAAATGAAGAGAGTTTATTATGATATTTTGAATACAGGAATAAAGTTAGATATAAGTATACCTAATTTGAAAAGTATGAAAAACTATGTGGATAATATAGAAGAAACATTTACTCAAATATAATTAATTTTAGTAAAATGCGAATCAACTTTCTTAGAGATTAATTAAGTAAGATGATTCGCATTTTTTGAATTACTATAATATATATTTATATATATTATTTTATAGTCGTGAAGAAAGTTCATTAGTTAATAAGTTGAAAAAATGAGTAATATCCTCTGTACTTGTTGTAGGTTCGTAATAGCTTACAGTCATTGTAAGTATATCATTGTAACTTCCAAAGGCAAAAATAAAATTAGGAGGATATCCCGCTGGTGATACAATATATGCATCTTTAACAAGCGTATTTCCCATTTTTAAAGGATATTTAGCGATAATTCCCATATTAGAGAAAAGGGGAGACGATTTTTCGTTAGCTATCGCCTTTTTTGAGGAATTCTCTAAAAATAAAGAAACATTTTTATATCCCATTCCTCTCAATAGCTCCATAGCAATTGCATTATTTATACCAGGATTATTTTTCTTAAGGTTCTTCATCATGAGTGAAATTCGATTTAATGTGCCATCAAATGTCTCATTATTTATTTTCATTAATTTCATATTTATTTTCCCAGATAGATTACAAATAGATTGAGCTTTTTTTGTAGGGAGGAATCGGCGTAAATCAGCAGTCGTCGTAATCTCCATTGGTTCCAAATCATTAGTTTTAATAAGAGCAAACAAGGCTCGATAAAAAGCGGTCATTATCAGATCATTAATTGTCGCATCTCTTTCTTTAGCATATAAATACAGTGACTTAAACTCTTTTTGATTCAATTTATGGATAGCTACTTTTAGAGATTGTTTTTTTTCTTTGTTATAGGGAAATGCCCACGTTGGTGTTGAGGCTTCTTGTTTAGGATTCCAAGCCTGGCTTAAATTAGATATACCTAAATTGTTGAAAATTTTTTGAGTATCCATGTTTTCAAAGTCATTCGATACCGGATAATAATCCTTATTTTCTAAAAAGTTATTATAAATTTCTGATAGTATATTTAAATAGTCTTTAATACCAGCTGCGTCAGTACAAGCATGATTGAAAACTAGACAAAGTATATCATTAGAATCTGTGCGAATTAATTTTGTTTGGAATTGCCGGTTATTTGGAAGAAAGGATGAAATAAGGAAGTTTTCTAAAGAAGCTTGCTGATTTTGAGATTCTTCGAATAAACACCATTCCATAGCGTCAATATTTATAAATCGTTTCCAAACAGGTGCTGAGTCTCTTTCTTCAAAGCTACAACCTAGGACTGGTACAGCATCAATAGAGAATCTAATTGCTTTTTTCATTATATATAAATCTAAGTGACTTTCAAATTCTAATACTACTTTAATTGGAGTGTCTGAATTATAAAAACCCGCAATATGATTGGCCCAATCCTGGCCACTGGTTGGAAATTCATCTGGAAGGTTAGAAAAATGTTTATTAATTGTTAATTCACTCATACATAAATTACCCCTTTTCCCTTTTTTACTATTATATACCAAAATATCTCGATATTACATATTTTTTAGAAAATATGTAATTTATAAACAAAATTTAAATTGTTATAGAATCAAAATATTAAATATTAAATATTAAAAGGAGCACTACTATCTATATTAGGGGTGTAAGTAATTTTATAAGGGTTTTTGCTATTCCGAGAGTGTGATATACAACATAAGCGCAGAGTACCTTTTTATTTATATAAAACGCGTTACACTATTACTAATATTCAATTAAGGTAGTAAACACCATTTTTATGTTGTTAACTATCTTGTTTGGCATAGAATACTTTAAAATCTTTTTTTTGGGAATTTATTGTTAGTTATAAACAATCTAAAAATAAAACTAATAAATAAAGACCCTATAGAAAATACAGGGCCGGATACAGGGTTAATGGATAACATAGCTTCTTATCAACTCAGTAGCATATATTTTTTAAGGGCTTTACTAAGCTTTTTAACAAATTTAAGAACAAGAAGCCAGTTTTTAATAATAGAATTCTAAAAGCGTTAGGGTAGAAATTTATTGTTTTTGTTAAAAAAGAATTGACTTCTACTATAGTTGTAACTAATATAGTTACAAAAGGTTGTAATCGAATTAGTTACAACTAATTGCTGCTTAAAATAAAAATATGATTTATATATTTAATTAAGGATGGTGGTCCACACGTTGCCACCCGGTGTAGAAAGTTACTAATGCATTGAAATTAATGTATAATCCCAACTTTAGTATTTTCTGATACGGGGCAATAATGTGCAACGTAATCTTTTGTTAAAAACCTTGGTTAATCTTTCTTTGGAAATATTAGTTTTTGGAGAATATAGTAAGGTATCCCAAAAAGAACAAGGTATAAAAAGATGTACTTATATAAACCAAAAAGTTAGCTGAGCTAGATAATAAAAATAAAGGTAGGAAATTTAAATGGAGACAAAACAAGATAACCTTATTTACGTATGGGACGCCTATTGTGGATGGTGCTATGGCTTTTCAGAAAGTATTAAAGGATTTTACAAAAACCACACTGAAGTGCCGTTAACAGTTTTATGTGGAGGATTATTTTTAGATGATTTACCAATAAAAAATTTCTCATATATAGAAGAGGGGAATAAAAGAATTAATCAACTTACAGGTGCAGAATTTGGTCCTTCATATCAAAAATTGGTGGAAGAAGGGACTTTTAAAATGAATTCGAAAGAAATTGTTGAGTATCTGAAAAAAAACGACTTATCTTTAGATAAAATCTTTATTATTCATGGGGATCCGGATTACTACTTTGGATTGGAAAGTATAAAGGCTATTTACCCAGAAGCCATAGCGTATGCTACAGAGTCTACTGTTGAACATATTGTTCATTCTGTCTTAGGTAAATTAAAAGTTTGGAAAGGCGCCCTAGGAGAAAACGCGCCAAGCAACGTAGTATTACCTCAAGTGTTTAAAGAAAAAACGATTGATTTTCAGGGGTTAACATTTGAACTAGTAGGCTTAGATCATTACAGAACTAGCTTATTTAATAAAGAGCTAAAATTATTAATTGGTGGTATTGATGTATTTAACGAAATACATGTATTCTTAGCGGATACTAGCTCAAAAGCGGCTATGGAGGCATGGATTGAGAACTTGAAAGTATTACAAGCATTAAATGCTGACATAATTGTACCTAGCCATGGATCAATCGAAAAATCCTTAAATAATCAATCCCTTACTGCGACAATGGATTATCTAAGAACTGCGATTCAAGCTTCTGAGGAAAGTAAAACTTCAAAAGATTTTGTAGCGAAACTTGATGCAGCATATCCAGGCTATGCAAATAAAGGTGTATTAGAATTAAGTGCAAAAGTTGTAACAAAAGAAATGCCTTGGGGTTAATGCTATGAACAAATATCAAAAACTATTACATGAAACGTATGTGTTAACTGGCGAAGGAAAATTAGATGCTTTCAAAACGTATTTAAGCGAAAATGTATCTTGGACAGAAGCTGCTGGGTTTCCATATGCGGGGACTTATATAGGTCCAGATGAAGTAGTGAAAAATGTACATGAACGCCTTGGCACGGAATGGGATAACTATAGTGCAAAGGATGAAGTTTATGCATTTAATAATAATACTGTTATCGTTTATGGAAAATATAGTGGAACATATAAAGATACAGGGAAATCGTTCATAGCAGATTTTTGTCATCTGTATGAGTTTGATGAGAACGATAAGGTTAAGAAGTTTATTCAAATTGTGGACAGTGCAACTGTTAATGAGGTATTGAGTTAGAGTTATTAGTTTTTAACATGCCTTGTATAAGGGGTAGTGTTAGGATAAACTAAATTTCCTAACATTACCCCTCACATTACATTTTTGGGAAGGTTTCTACTTCTCAAGCGTGTTATGGAAGATAATTTATATGATTAGAAGAGGTAGGTATATATGAAATTAGAGAAAAATTTAACGAATTCCCCGAAAGAATTCTCCTTCCTCAAACGTGTGAAGGGCGTAGCCCAACGGTAGGTGGGAGATGAATTTCGGTTTGGCGAGCCAAAAGGTTTTCCTTTTTATTTTGTCTCTAATATAATCAGTCTTATAAATTATAAAGGTTGGTATATCAATGAAATTAGATAGTAATAACCATTCAGTATTCTTGTTGTATTATCACCTTGTGTTGGTCGTGAAATACAGAAGAAATGTGTTTGATGATGATATGTCAGACTATGCAAAAGATATGTTTGTTCGACTATCTGAAAACTATAACATCACATTAGTTGAATGGAATCATGATGTAGACCATGTTAATATTTTCTTCAAGGCACACCCTAATACAGAAATGACTAAATTCATCAATGCTTATAAAAGTGCAAGCTCTCGACTAATCAAGAGAGACTTTCCACAAGTAAAAAAGAAACTTTGGAAAGAGATGTTTTGGTCAAGAAGTTTTTGTTTACTAACTACTGGTGGTTCACCAATAGACGCAGTAAAAAAATATATTGAAAATCAAGATGAAAAGTGAGGTGAAATGATATGACAAAGCATAATAAAGCATATAAATTCCGTTTGTATCCAACAGAAGACCAAGCACATCTTATGCGTAAAACCTTCGGCTGTGTACGTTTCGTGTATAACAGAATGTTAGCTGAACGGAAAGAAGCGTACGAAAAATACAAAGGTGAAAAGGAACAACTAAAGAAACAAAAGCCACCAACTCCTGCGAAATATAAAGCAGAATTTGAGTGGTTAAAAGAAGTTGATTCATTAGCTTTGGCAAATGCTCAGCTAAACTTGCAAACTGCCTATAAGAATTTCTTTAGTGGTCAAAATGACTTCCCAACATTCAAAAGCAAAAAAGACAGAAAGTCTTATACAACGAATGTAGTGAACGGAAATATTATGTTGCTTAACGGTCATATCAAATTGCCAAAACTGAAAATGGTACGTATCAAACAGCATAGAGAAATACCACAAGACCATATAATCAAGTCATGTACGATTTCTATGACACCTACTGGTAAATACTATGTGTCCATCTTGACTGAATACGAAAAAGAGATTGTACAAAAAGAAGTAGAAACAGTTGTTGGATTAGACTTTGCGATGGATGGATTATACGTCAGTTCTGAGGATAAGAAAGCCAATTACCCCAAGTTCTACCGTGAAATATTAGACCGATTAGCAAAAGTACAACGAGTATTATCAAGAAGAACAAAAGGTTCTATTCGTTGGAATAAACAACGTATCCGTGTAGCTAAGTTACATGAAAAAGTAGCGAATCAACGTAAAAACTTCCTTCATCATAAGTCTAAAGAGTTAGCTACTCATTTTGATGTTGTAGCTATTGAAGATCTAAATATGAAAGGAATGTCGCAGGCACTTCATTTTGGAAAAAGTGTCGCTGATAATGGTTGGGGTATGTTCACTTCTTTATTAGCTTATAAACTAAATGAACAAGGAAAACAGCTTGTGAAAATAGACAAATGGTTTCCTTCCACAAAAGCATGTAGCAGTTGTGGAAATGTGAAAAATATATCTTTGTCTGAGCGAGTATATTCTTGTACATGCGGTGTAAATCTCGATAGAGATTATAACGCAGCTATCAATATCAAAAATGAAGCAATACGCCTATTGGCGTTAGCATAAATAGCAATAAAACAACCCTTGGAACAAGGGAGTTAGCTCGGCCGTCTTAGGACGAATTCGTTAGCTATCAAAAGTAACGACAAGCCCCCACTTCAAACAGTCCGTTAGGACGTTAAGTGGCGGGTAGTTCACTAGTAATAATTATTTCTGTGTTTATTTTAGGAATTGTGTCGACTTTGATATTTCAAGCTTCCACCGGTAATAGCAAAGCTAACTCAATAAAGAGTGAGAATGTTGCCTCAGTATCAAAAGAAGCGACAGAAAATGAAAAGAATAAAAAGATGGTAGTTGATTTCTATAATGAAGCTTTTAACAAACATAATATCGATATTATCCCTAAATATGTAAGCGAAGATTATCAGCAACATAATCCTTTTGTTGCTGATGGACGAAAAGCCTTCATGGATTTCTTTAATTAGGATTTTGTTAAAAATCCTAATTCCTCTGCAGAGATCAAACGAGTAGTAGCTGAAGGAGATACAGTTGCTCTTCATGTACATTCTCGAGCTAATTCTCAAGATGAGGGAGTTGCTATAGTCGATATATTTCTTATAAAGAATGGTAAGATTGTTGAACACTGGGATATAATTCAGGAGATCACAAGTGAGGCGGCTAATGATAATACGATGTTTTAGGTAGAAGATATTTTTAATGATTGTTTAATTGTTAGAGCTGTATAGGGTCTAGAGATTTAGATAAGTTATGTATAAGATAAATAAAATGAAGGAGATGTCTTAGGGGTGTTACTAGGACATCTTTTTTTGTTCTTGCTTATCCCTGGGGCGTGCTCTTTTTTTCGGTCAGCATTTGTTCACTATGCAGTTGATTGGGATAAAAAGGTTCAAATAGCATCTACAAAATATAGGGCATGGGGCACAGGTCCAGCAGCAAATGCAAGATTCGTTCATGTTGAACTGTGTGAGATAAGTGATTTATTGAAATTCAAACGCTCTTATGAACGATATATAGAGTTAATCGGAGAAATCTTGCGAGAACGAAATATTCATCCTTCTAAGGGATTATGGACACATAAGGATGTTACCTATAAATTTGGTGGAACAGATCATGAAGACTCACTTGATTATTTAAAATCTCATGGTGTATCAGAAGCTCAATTCCACGCTGATGTACAACGAGCATACACTAATTCTAGTGTGGATGTTTCTGTTCCTGAGAAGCCATCTAAACCAGCAGAAGTTCCAACGGCTATCACAGATGACATCGCTTATATTGAAGGCTACAACTTTAATTTACGTAAAGGGCCAGGTACAAGCTATTCTAATATTCGTCAACTAAATCAGCCAGCAGCCTATGTTGTATGGGGCGAAAAGGATGTTTGGTTAAATCTTGGTGGAGAACAATGGATTAAGAACGATCGATCTTATGTGAAGTTTGAAGAGAAAAGCACAGTGGATTCTTCTATTGTAGGGAAGCGTGTTGTTTTTAAAGTTAACAATCTACGTTTTTATGATGCTCCATCTTGGAAGGATAAAGATGTTGCTGGTCTCGTAGATGCAGGTGAGGGATTTACAATTGATGGGAAGTTAAATGTAGATGGTTCACTACAATTTAAGGTGCACAATAGTATAGGGAAAACATATTATATTAAGATAAATGAAGTTTATGTATATGTAAGATAACTGTATTACTACAGTATAGTACACTCATAGGAGGTAGTTATGTGTTTGATAAAAATGAAATACAAAAAATAAATGGGATACTTCAAGCTAATGCATTAAATCCAAATTTAATTGGCCCTACACTTCCCCCAATCCCACCATTTACTTTACCAACCGGTCCCACGGGTCCAACAGGAGAGACAGGCCCAACGGGAGGAACGGGTCCAACAGGAGAGACAGGCCCAACGGGAGGAACGGGTCCAACAGGAGAGACAGGCCCAACGGGAGGAACGGGTCCAACAGGAGGGACAGGCCCAACGGGAGGAACTGGTCCAACAGGAGAGACAGGCCCAACAGGGATGACTGGTCCGACAGGAGCAGCTGAAGGTTGTCTTTGTGATTGTTGTGTTTTCCCTATGCAAAGCGTCTTACCACAACTTATTGGAGAAACTGTGATTCTTGGCACTATTGCAGACACACCCAACACGCCCCCACTTTTCTTTCTATTTACTATCACTTCCGTGAATGATTTTTTAGTTACAGTTACAGATGGCACCACAACCTTCGTGGTTAATATTTCTGATGTAACAGGGGTAGGCTTTTTACTACCAGGACCACCTATAACATTACTTCCACCCGTCGATGTAGGATGCGAGTGTGAATGTCGTGAACGACCAATTAGACAATTACTGGATGCGTTTATCGGATCTACAGTAAGTCTTTTAGCAAGTAATGGTTCTATTGCAGCAGATTTTAGCGTGGAACAAACAGGACTTGGTATAGTACTAGGGACATTACCTATAAATCCAACTACAACCGTTAGGTTTGCTATTTCAACTTGTAAAATTACAGCTGTGAATATAACCCCTACTACGATTTAGTTCATATCTTTCGGAAGTATCTGTTGCTAATCGATAAGAAAAGCACAGTGGACTCTTCGATTGTTGGAAGGCGCGTTGTTTCTAAAGTTAACAATCTACGTTTCTACAATGCTCCATCTTGACAGTATAAAGACGTGGCTGTTTTGTAGATGCAGGTTTAGGGTTTACTGTTGATGCTAAAGTAAGTGTAAATGGGTCAACACAATATAAAGTTCACAATAGCAAAGGAAAAAACATACTATGTAACAGCAAATGAAGCTTTTGTGTATGTGAAGTAAAATAAGAGCTGTCCTTAATTAGGCAGTTCTTATTTTTTATAGGTTAAATGGGGTCACCTGGATGCCTTGTAAAATCTCGATGAAGCACTGTATTTCCTTGCTGAATCACGCCAGCAAAGTTAATGCCCCATGTGTTTATTTTGACGGGGAATCCAGGAGCGGTAGGGATATGTGGGTCAGTTAGGAGAAACATCCTTACGCTAAACAACTGCCGAGGTGGAAGCATAAATGTAACTGTTTTATTAAAAAAATGTTTTAGACTATAGAATAAAGTATTAGACTATTAAAAAATAGTTGTAGACTAAAAAGGTGTTTTCTGTCCAGAAATGAACCTTTTGTTAACATAAAACCAATTCAATAACATATGGAAGAACAAGAAAAAAGTCTTGGTGACCAAACCGAGACTTTTTTGACCATGTGATAGAACGTGAATTAGAACCATCCAAATCCCTATTCTTTAGGATATAGCTGTTTCATATCTAGTATGCTTAACGATACATATGTAGATAATTACTCTACAAAACATATAGAAGTTTATTTGTTAGATAGAATCTAACTATTATCCGTACGAAACTTCCTCATACTCATGTAGAGAAGAGTCTCTAAGAAAATCGAGGACCATCTCATTGAAAATATCTTTTCTCATTACATTGAGTGGATCGAATGCATCTTGGAATAAAGCAAGTGTGCTATTTGGGATATGCTGGTGAATTGTTTTAGCTGCTTTTCCTTCATCAACACCTGTTACAACTTTTCCTGCTCCAGATAGAATTAGAGTAGGGGATTGAATGAGATGTAATAAAGAAGTATGAACAGGAAATTTTGCTTTTTTCATCATTAATAACATTTTTTTGTCTATTGAAAATGAATCGCGTAGTATTTGTTGCGTGTACGGTTCGTGTTTGTAAATTTTCATCATCAAATCAATAATTGTTGAATATGATAGCAAGCTAAAGATGCAATTGGAAAGTTGAAGTACCCATTTAGAAGTTTTAGTTGGGAATTCACTATAGCTATTAGAAATGACCAATTTTTTTACATATGAAGGATGATGAATGGCTACTAATGTCGCAAGAACTGCTCCTTGTGAAACGCCGATTACATGAAGAGGTGTGTGGCCTAGTGTATCTAAAAATGAAATGATATCAGATACGATTAAGTCGTAATCATATACATTATCAGGAAAGGTTTTTATTGATTCTCCATGACCACGATAATCGAGAAGAATTATTTGATATTCTTTAGAGAATGATTCGATTTGTGGTTTCCACATCTTCCAAGATGCCCCGCTTCCATGTAAAAAAAGGATTGGTTCCCCTTGTCCAAAAGACTCGTAGTGAAATTCACCGTTTTTTGTTTTAATAATTGGCATGAATAAGCCCCCTTTTTTCAGTTAGCAAAAGTAAGATCACTTTTAAAATACAATATATGGAATGTGCAATCAATATAATTTTGAAATATTTATTTTATTTTATTTCAAAATTACAAAGTGCGTCCGCTTTTATCGTGAGATGCGTTTTCATACGTTTGATAGAATAAACCCTACTATCTAGTCTAATACTTTATTTTAATAAAATTTCTTTTCTCTAAATAAAAACTATTCATTAGTCTAAATCCTTATTTAATTAAAACAGGAAAATAAAACCAAAGAAATCCTATTAAACCAGCGATACTCAGTCTAGAACAATTTTTTAATCAAACAGTAACCGGTCCAACAAACCAATTGGCTCCTTCCGACTCGCAATAAATGCATCCACCGTCGTCAACATTGCGTACTCGATTGTCCGAACCTCCGTCGTTAACTAGTTCTCCGCAAAGACATCCATAAGAAGGGTATACGTCACCATCGCAAGTATCTTGGTAATGCTGTACCGCTATAGTTACAGTTTGTGGTTTGTCTGTTTGATTAAGTGCAGAAACTTGAATGAAGCCCGTGTCCGCATTACGGAATAAAGGGCCTGATGTATACGTTTGGTAGCGAGGCTCACATTGACATTCACAGTCGTATTTTTTATGCGTCTTCCGGTAGTACTTATGTGACCAATCGTAATAATAGTTTGAGATATTAAGCATGTACCTCCTTTTTAGTACATGTTATGTGAAGAGTGGGAGGCATGATTTGACAGTAACATGGGGTTTGTGTAGATAGTGAGGAGGAAAGAAGTGAATAGAAAAAAAGTGAATAGAAAAAACCATCTCAAATAGAGACGGCTTTTTTAGTGTTATCTTTTTGATGCTCTATATCCTGCAGCTTGTGCTTCAGCTGCTGAACAAAACATTTCTTCAGCATTCGTTTTATCATAAAACTGTTGACCAGGCATATGATAAATCTTCTCGCCTTTACTATTTTTATTACCTTTAATATTACAAGTACCATTCTGTTCTGATGCTTGATTAGTTTTTTGTTGAGGAGTTGCTTCTTTTTGTTTATTTTGATTTTGTTGCTCTTGTTGTTTCTTTAACTCTTGTTGCTTCTGAAGTTCTTGTTGTCTTTTTTGTTCAGCTTCTTGTTTCTTTTGTTCTTCTTGTTGCTTCTGAAATTCTTGCTGTTTCTTTTGCTCTTCTTGTTGTTTTTTCTCTTCTTCTTTTACTTCCTCTGATTTTTTGGATTCCTCTTGCTTAGTAACAGTAGTGGCTTTTTCAGTTTTATCATCATCTGAACCTTTAGCACAAGAACCTATTAAAATAATTAATAAAATAATAATACCTAAACACCCAAAGCATCCGCACCCTCGGCGTTTTTTCTCTTCTTTCTCATTTGCTGACTTTGCCATTTTTATCCCCCTATGTACTGTAAATTCAACATTTAGTATATTTAGATATTGAAAGGTAATTTTACATAAAGTTTATTGATAAAAGTAACTTTTGTAAGAAACACTATCTCTATGGAGGTGTGTCTATGTTATATGTTTTTCTAATCATAACAGGATTACTTTACATTTCATGGTATGTCTACAAAAGAAGAAAAGACCATCATTTATACCAGCTCATCGCGCGTTTTAATAAAGATGAAGAGTTTAAACGTACTTTAGCAATGGGGCTTTATTATCGATTTATGAAGCCATTAGAAAATGAAAAGTGCTCATCAGTATTTATACGTCAAACACCATTGGAATTTGAAGTATTTGTTGCTGATGTAATTGAAAAGTATTATGGTGGTTCTGCATTAGTAACGGTAGCTACAGGTGATTATGGTGTAGACTTTGAACATACGGTAAACGGTGAATTATATCTTGGTCAGGTGAAGTGTATGTGTAGCGACATGTCCTATAAAGCAATTGCCCTGGTGCATAGTAATATCACGAAAAAAGGGGCAAAAGGCGGTTATGTAGTATCAACTGGTGGTTTTTCAAAAAATGCAAAGCACTATGCTGAAGAACTGAATGTACAGCTAATTGATGGATCGAGATTGGCTGAAATGTATATGGAATCTATTGAGGGACAACCGTTACCTCAATACGTGCTTAACCCTGCTAGTAATTAATAAGCAGGGTCTTTATCTTGTACCTCGTATAAATCATTGACCCTACAATCGAATGATTTTGCTAACTCAAATGCTTGTCTACTGGAGGATAAGACTTACCAGTTACATAATTACTCATTTGATTTTGGCTTATATTTAATTTCTGTCTTATAGGGGAGAGATACTGGGCGGAAATAGAGAAGTTTTAGTAGATTTGTTTTATTTTGAAATTAGTTTGAATGAAGGGGGGGATTTGCTAAATTCACTATGTTGCTCATTTCCTTCTTGATTCATACTTGCTTGATAAGATGAAAATTCTTTATACGTTTTTCTTTTCCATTGCCAAAAACCATTATTTTGATCGAATTCACCATAGTAATGATTGTAATCAAGTTTGTTCCCAGTGTTTTTATTAAAATTATTGCTAATAAAAATACGGCTATTACTTGCATAAATGTGGTAATTAGTAATTACATTGTTCCGGATATCTTAATTTAATTCGATTTGGCCACTCTCTTGATCTATTGTGTCATTTTTATAAATAGTATTGTTCGTAATTGTGTTATTTTCAGCATATCCTTGCTGGCTGTCATATCCACCAATTGCAATGCCGCTCATTATATTGTTGGATATTGTATTTCCTCTAACAGTAATTTGACTTGCTCCTTTTCCTGCATGTTCGCTAGCTACTTCAATACCGAGGTCGTTTTCATAGCTTTGATTTTGCTCAATGATAATGTCTTTCCCACCATCCACGTAAATACCATCAGCTGAATATTCATTATAACTAGGATTATTGATGGATGAATTGTGATGGCCAATATTGTTACGAACAATTCCAATGTTGTTATCATGTACTTTGTTATTGGTAACTTCAAAAGAATCTACATTACCGTTCACAGCAATTGCTTCACTTAGTCCTAATTTCAAATTTGCTACTTCGTTATTATCTAAGACAATATGATTTAAATTATTTTGTGCATGAGAAGAAGTATCATAGACAGCTATACCGTGTGCATTTCCATTCTTTACATTCGTTTCTGTTCAGACTGAAGATAATAAATTTGAGGGTGTTTTAGGCTGTGTAACAATTAATGAGAAAGATGCTCCAGTAAATTACTTTCCTACAAAAAGTATGGAACTACAATTTTGTGTCGAGGACATGGTGGGGTAATTTTGCATCAACACATCATAGATCAACTGATTGATAGAGGTATTTATAAATCCAAGGACGGGCTTCGAGATTTGTTCGAATGCTCGTTTGAGGAGTTAGTGGAAATGTTGGAGGGAGCAGAGTGAGCTTTAAAAAGGAAATGGCAATTATTTTAGTCAGCTGGCTTTTAATCGGTGTGACTATATTCTTATTAAAATACAAACTTGGAGTGAACTTATAATGATTCAGTTACACACAATTACATCTGAAGAGAAGAAACAAAACTTTGATATTACGTGACTATTTGAAATGCAAAAAGAACTGGATAAACGAATTGGATATAAAGGAAATGACAAAATGGATATGTTATTTCGTGCATTACTGGTAGAAATCAGTGAAGCATGGAATGAAACTCGAGCGTTTAAGATGTGGAGCACAGGATTTGGAGTTCCTAAGAATGGACTATTAGAAGAGTTAATTGATGGTCTCCATTTTCTCATGAACATTGTAATTGAATTAGATAAATGTACATGGAGACATGAACTTATTCCATCGTTCAGTATGCAATCAGTTATGAGAAAAGATACGAGCAATGTAAATATGCTGTTCGAATGGTACATGCAAGATGTGTTGACTGCAAAAAGGGCATGGTGTCAGTACAGAGATTTAACTACAACAATGGGGCATTTGAGAAGAGCGTTTGGCATTTTCTTTCGTATTTGCTATTTGTATGGATTTACTTATGAGGAAGTTATTGATTCTTATAAGGAGAAGAATGCGGAAAACTTTGATAGGCAGGATAAAGGATATAAATCAAATTTGAATTTTATAAAAAATCGGACTAAAAGCATCGATAATAAGATGGGAAAAAGAGCATCATCACTGAAATAAAAAAGCCCTGCACACAGGGCGTATAAAAAGATACCTTAGCAATAACGACGATTAGGGGGACGTATTAGCTAAGGTATCTGTATAGGTGATGCATACTAAGTATGCAATCAGGAGCATTGTTGAATGTATTGGGTTATTCAACACGTTTAGAATAACACGAAATTTCTGTTAACTCACCCGGTAAATTTATCCTGAAAATATTCGGTAGGATTTTTAGGTCTAAAATATGTTCATAAATTATAACAAAAGCGTTATTTGTAAAAGGTCATATGTTTTTTATCCTCTTTATAGTACTCTAAGCGGTTTTGCAAAGTACCAGTGTGGAATTCAAACTTATGGCCATCCGGGTCTGTAAAGTAAGGAGATCTTTGGTCTCTCTCGTCTCTTTCTCGACCATGTAAAATATTAACTTCATTTTAAATTAATATTTCTTTTAAATGATCTAATTTTTCATTTGTTACAGTAAAAGCTATATGTGTATAAGATTGCTTAATTTCATTTCTTGGTATATCTTCTTCAACATTTAAAGCAATCCATAATCCATTTAAATCAAAATACGCTAATTTTCTACCTGTTACTAATAATTTTGCTTGAAGTATTTTTTGATAGAATTCAATAGATTTTTCCAAGTTTGAAACAGAAAAACAAATATGATTAATTCCTTATAGCATACGAAGCTCCCCCTATAATTAAATGATTTTTAATATTTTTATATAAAGATTATATAAGTTTAAGAGCGATTTATAAAGAATTACTACAAAATAGTTATTTGAATAGAAAATGACAGCTGAAATATTAAGATCGTATCAGCTGTCACTAAAATAGATATTAATTTTTATTATTAGGTTTTTTAGTTGGTATTTTTGCTTTTATTTCTAGAGGAAATTGTACCAAAGATTGCCCCGGACATTGCTCCGATTAAAGTCATAAAAATTGCACTCCATGCTGCAAATGACATAACTACACCTCCTAATAATAAATTGTTGTAACTATATAAAGTTATTGTTTCGTAGCCTTTTTAATAGAAATGATGATTGCAACAACTATTAAGAAAATAAGAGGAGACCAAGAAAAGAAAGACATTTAGTATTCTCCTTTCGATATTAATTTTAAATATTTTTATAAACCAATTATTACATGTTTATAAATCTGACATACAGAATATGTAATATTGCATATCGAAACTTAACAAAATAATCTGAGCTAGATAAATGTACATGGAGACATGAACTTATTCCATCGTTCAGTATGCAATCAATTATGAGGAAAGATACAAGCAATGTAAATATGCTGTTCGAATGGTATATGCAAGATGTGTTGACTGCAAAAAGGGCATGGTGTCAGTACAGAGATTTAACTACAACGATGGGGTATTTGAGAAGAGCGTTTGGCATCTTCTTTCGTATTTGTTATTTGTATGGATTTACTTATGAGGATGTAATTGATTCGTATAAGGAGAAGAATGCGGAAAACTTCGAGAGACAGGATAATGGATATTAATCAAATTTGAAATTTCAGAAGAGAAATTTTCAAGGTAAATATAGTTGGTAACAAATTCTTCTTCATCTTGAACATATTGTTGCGCATAGTGCGGATTCACAGCATCTAAATTTCTCATATGTGCTTTTAAGTAATATAAGAAAAGTTTAAAGGAGATTTTTTTATTACAGTTTTCATCATGATATAAAAATTGTCTAATTGGCTGCCACTCTGGATGCTCGATATGTGGTGGGGGGATTAGTGAGAGAAATGAACTTACTGCTCTTTTATAGGGATTTCTTACAAGTTTATAAGTGTGCTTTTCTTTTAATTGTAATTCAGTAGCCACTTGTATGAAGTATGGAACTGAATTCTTATAAATATCGTATTCATAGTTATGAATAAATGAGTTGTATTTAATGGCTTCTTTAAATAATCCAATTTGGTAAAAGAACCAATGTGCTAATGAAGTGCAGCCACCTTTTTGGCTCCAGAAAAGGACCAAGGGAAAATCAGCGTTAAAGTGAGGCATACGTCCATGTTTAACCATGATGTCATAAATATTTGTGGTGGTCATTCGTATCCTCCGTTCATTTTTCTTTAAGCTCCTCTTAATATATGGAGGAATTACTTCATATATGAAAATTGGTAGTGGGGCTTACATGTATTTTTATAAAAGGGTTCTTTTATTTTGAATAAATAAAAGAACCCGTTTGTTATAAACGGATTCTGTGTACAAGGAATACAAGGTAACTGGTCCAGAGAAACCTATATATTTCTTGGTTTGATAATAATGTATTCGAAGTAATAGAAATGGTTAATAAAAAGAGCACATTTTTATATGCACTCTTAGTAAGGTAGGTGAATGTCTCATGAAAAAGAAAGAATCATAAAAATTGTAATCAGATTTTTATGATTAAATTTTTAATATTGTATTCCTTACTTGGATCTATTGAGCCTGTCACTGAAGAAAATGGTCAAGTAGAATCTAGAAGTAATTAAACAAAATCCTTATTTAAAAACAAGAGTCCCTAGAGTTAGGGCTCTAGGGATTCTTGTTTTGGTATATCTCACACGGTTTTATAAAAAGGATTGAACATGCTGAAGATAACATATGAATGTTTCATAAATGTATCGAAAAAGTGAACAAAATTGCTATTGCAGAAATAGCAGAAATGAAGTTTCTAATAGTTAAGTACGTAAAAGGTGTTATTTCCAGTGGATAAAATGCGCGTGGGGCACCTAATCATTATTTTATCGGAGGAAAAGAATATGTTATGAACTTGGTTGAATGAAAAAATGAAAATTTTACTTTAAGCGAAGTTAATGAAATATATTTTGGGGGTTATATCAATGATTGTTATCTCGATGGACACTTTAACTTTATAAAAGTCCTAGAAGAAAAACACAACTATGAGGAATAGTAAGCTATAAAAGTGAACAAAATCGTTATTTAAATAAAAGAAACCCCGATTGTCTGCGGGGCCTCTAAGGGTAATCGTCAAGTAATGACGTACTCGACTAATTAACCATATCATGAATTTTTTGGTAAAAACACTGGTAAATGTGTCCAAATATATGTGGCATCATTTCGAACAAAAGCGCTATTTTAGTAGAAAACATTTAAAAAGAAGGACCCACATTGAGGGGGTGGGTCCTTTTAATAAAGCTAAGCATATAGAGATTATGTATATATTACCAAAAATGGAATTTGATTTCTATATGTTAGATGTTGAGAAAAAATCACATGGCACAACAAAGTAGCCAACTTAATCAGCTAACCACTTGTTGTACAAAAGAAAATTAGGCCCTACAAGCAATGTTTCATAATCTGTAACTTAAGGTTACCGTTTTAGTATAAACGGGCTTGGAAATATTATTCAGAATGAAGAAACTCAATAAAAATTTCATTTTGTAGAAATAAAAACCCTAGTTTCCTAGGGTAATGGTATAACAGCTCAATATATTTTATTCTTTTATATTTTAACGTAATATTACGTTGAAAACATCAGGTAAATGTAACCAATTGCAGAAAAAGAGCAGCTAGCAAAAGCTAACTGCTTAATACAGAGAAGAGAAGAGAAGAACTACAGGGACAGTTAAATGAGTTCTGGCTTATCGCCTGTGTATAGTATTTGCGAATTATTAAATTTTATTCAGGAGGGAGAAGGAAGTGAATAAATTTAAGCTGTCCCAACTTGATTTTGGTCTGCAACATCAGCATCAAATGTGTTTGTTGCACTAACACCGCTAAAAGTATTGACAACAAAACCAACATTTGATGCCCCTGAACCATTATAAGATTTTGTATTCTCTTTTGGAGAAACGTTATAAAAATCGCCTAAGTTGAAAGAACCAGCACTATTTTGTACGACAAGGTTTGCTACAACTGTTGGCATAGTATTCACCTGCTTTCCTAGAAAGTATTTAAATTAGCATATGGTGTATTCGTCTAGAGGTTCATTTGGATCTAAGAATTCGAAGTTATGGCTTATGAAGATTTTAATAAAATAAACCTTTTAAAGAAATGGAGATTAATAAATGGGGAAAAGTCAAAGAGATAAAGGAATGAGACGGGAGAGGGAATTTGCTAGTTTGATAGGTGGTGCTCGTGTACCGCTTTCTGGTGCAATGGACGGGTATTCAAATGATGTGAAGGGTTTTAGGTTTTGAATGGGATATAAAAGCGAGGAAAGAAGGATTCAAGACGTTATATAACTGGTTGGAGGATGAGCGTGAACAGCCAGATGCACTAGCGATAAAAGCGGATAGAAAACCGTGGTTGGTAGTTATGCCGTTGGATACATTTTTGAAAATGGTGAAGGAGTAGGTTTATGCTTTTTTCTATTTGCTTCAAGAAGTTTTAAGAGTCTTTGAGACCTGTTGTTTTTATTCATCATCCAGCCCACCATAAGGTAAACGAAACTACATACTAAAATCTTTATAAATCGATAAAAAGCTTTTTATTTCTTGACTAATATCTTCTAGATTCCCATATATATTATCTGCGGCTAAATTAATTTCTTCATTAAAATTATACAGCTGTTCATCTACATAATCGAATCCCTCACAGCAATTATTATGTACCAAATTAGATATAAATGGTTTTATTTTCAATACATTTTCTTCATTTTCATAAATTTCTCCCATAACAGTCCCAGTATAATTTTTACGGGTAATTTTTTATCATACGTTCCTTTTATGTTTTTTAATTTAGATACAATATCAACTAACTTATCATTACTGGATAAAGAAACTTCTATAATTTCAATAGAAGGACTATCAAATGTTTCAATTGTATGATAAGCCCACTCGATTACTTCAGTTTTTGAAAATAAACCAATTTGTAAGCCTATCCTAAAAACCTCAGCTATTATTTTTATATTAACCATATATATAACTCCCTAGATTTTTAGATAATTATACATCACAGTAACCTAAACCTCAAAAAGGTATTGATATTTGGATTAAAACCAAAAACTAAGATAGAAATTCACCTGGAGAATAAATTATACTTTCAGTTGCATAAGAAAAATATTTGTTAAACAAAATAGTATAATTTATAATTTCAAGGACAGGAAATAAGGGAGAGAAATTGAGTTATCTAGTAGAGGAGGTTGTTATATGTATAACTGTAATCAATGTGGAACAGAAATGATTATGCAATTACAAGACAGATATAGAGAATTTTGCCCAAGATGCGAAGGTCTTAAACCAAGTAGCTTAGTATACTATAATTTATATGAATTACTAGATTATATGGAAGCAAACAATTATATGAATAAAGAAAATATGCTACATAACTTTCTAAAATGGGAGTTTGAGTTAACGAAGGGAAATATGTTTAAGTTAGATTTAGATTTAGATAGATATGAAAGCCCTGATGATGAGGATCTTATAAAGCAATTAGAGGTTTATATGAAGGGGATTCGATTAAAATTAAATGTTAAATATGAGGATGACTATATATGGATTAAGGTTAATTAGAGGTGATTCTATATATAATGAGTTTTATTTTAACAACTTCAAAAGCAATGGAAGTAATGAATATGACTCGTTCTAGATTAAATGTATTAGTTAAAAATGGACGGATTATTCCATTGAAGCTGACAAAAAATATGCGTTTATGCTTGAAGTCTGATGCAGAAAAATTAGGAAAAGAATTGGAATAGGAAAAAATATCGTCCATTTGAAAAAGGGATTTATGTTTTTCTAAAATAAAAACCCTTTTATTATCATAAGAGTTTATATTGTACTGTTAGTGGATTTTAAAGTAAGTTCCTAATAAGCTAAGAAATATATTATTTCACATGTACAGGTATATGAATAGAAAAGTTGTAGTTTCAATTGAAAATACAACTTTTAATTTTTCTTTACCTTTAATAGGGAGGCGAATTGAACTAAGGTAGAGATGTTTTAGTTAATTTCCTCTATTTTAGATTTACTTTGAATCAAGGAGGAGTTTGCTAAACTCACTATGTTGTTCAATTCCTTCTCGATTCATACTTGCTTGATAAGATGAAAATCCCTTATACGTTTTTCTTTTCCATTGCCAAAAGCCATTACTTTGATCGAATTCACCATAGTAATGATTGTAATCGAGTTTGTTTCCTGTGTTTTTATTGAAATTATTGCTAATAAAGATGCGGCTATTACTTACATAGATGTGGTTATTGGTAATCACATTGTTTCGAATATCGTAATTCAATTCGATTTGGCCACTCTCTTGATCATTTGTATCATTTTTATAAATAATGTTATTTATAATTGTGTTATTTTCAGCATATCCTTGCTGACTGTCATATCCACCAATTGTAATTCCGCTCATTATATTATTGGATATTGTATTGTATCTAACTGTAATTTGGCTTGCGCTTTTTCCTACGTGTTCGCTTGCTACTTCAATACCCAGGTCGTTTTCATAGCTTTGATTTTGCTCAATGATAATTTCTTTCCCACCATCCACGTATATACCATCAGCTGAATATTCATTATAGCTAGTATTATTGAAAGATGAATTGTGATGGACGATATTGTTACGAACAATTCCATTCCGCGCTTGATCTAAAGCAGCTATTGGAGATACTCCTTCATGTCCAATCAAAACAATTCCGATGTTGTTGTTATCATATACTTTGTTATTGGTAACTTTAAAAGAATCTACATTTCCATTCACAGCAATTGCTTCACTAAGATCTAATTTCAAATTTGCTACTTCGTTATTGTCAATGACAAGATGATGTAAATTATTTTGTGCATGAAATGAAGTACCATAAAAAGCAATAAGGAATAATTTAGATGTTTCATGTGAAAAAGAGTACTAGATTTGATAATATTTTATTTGAATATAAACAGTTACTTAAATATTGATAAGATAAGTTTCCAATCTAATATATGGGGAGTAGAAAAATGAATTATTTTCTTGTATTTCAAAATAAAAGTTATAAGGAAGAGAGGGAGGGAGGATTTCTCTGGGCGCCACAAAAAAATAACAAGGGACAAACATTTCATCACTGGACAGATATGAAAATGATAAGAAAAGGTGACATCATTTTTAATAGTTTTAAAGGAAGGCTAGTATCAATTTTGGTTGCAAAAGAAGATTATAAGGTTCATGATAAGCCAATTGGATTGGAACAGACTGAGCTCTGGGAAAAAGAAGGATGGATTGTAAATGTGGAATACCATGATTTGGAGATTCCTATTATATATAAAGATTTCATAGAAAACATATTAAAGCTACAGGGTGAAAAATACGCTCCATTTAATAAGGTTGGGCGTGGTAATACTGGTTACCTGTTTAGAGTAACTCTAGAACTTGCTGATTATTTATTAACAATAGTTAAAGAAAAAAATAGGGATACTTGGAACAAGCTATCAAACATAGGAAGTAGTGATGAAGAAACTATTCTGGAAGAAATAGAGAAGGATTTGTCGTATGTATTAGATCAAACTGAAAAAGAACAAGTTATAAAATCTAGAATTGGACAATCCATTTTTAAAAAGAATTTGTTGAAGAATGAAGAGAAATGTAAACTATGTGGAGTCTCTGATAAACGTTTTCTAATAGCAAGTCATATTAAGCCTTGGAGCCAATCTAATCATAGGGAAAGGTTAGATTTAAACAATGGACTACTACTTTGTCCTAACCATGATGCTTTATTTGATAAAGGTTATATTAGCTTTGGAGATGACGGGAGAATTTTAATTTCGAACAGTTTAGACGAAACTTTAAAAATCTTCTTGAATATACATGATAAGTTACAGATCCAAATGAATGAAATGCAGCGTCAATATATGAAATGGCATAGAGAGATTGAATTTCAGGCTTAAGTGGCTAAAAAATTGTTAGGAGTAATAAGTTAAAACAAATTAAAGGATCGAGCTACAAAGGTAGTATTTCATGGTTATAATAGGTGCTTTACAAAATATACAGTATATCAACGTAATGAGTATGTAGCTGAGCTAGCTAAAAGACGTGCGCAAGGTATATGGGGGTTATGTGAATAGCATGCTCCTTTCCAAGATAAAAAAGGGAATCCATACTTAGAAGCACATCATGTGAAATGGCTATCAGAGGATGGAGAAGATACGATTTATAATACTGTTGGAGTATGTGCGAATTGTCATCGGAAGCTACATGTTTTAAATCTACATGAAGATGTTGTGAAATTAGAGAAAAAGCTGGCGCGATATAAGCAAAAAGACGAGATATAGAGAGTATATGTATTAAATAAGATGTGAAAGAAGTGATGGTTCATGAAGAAGAAAGTATCGGTTGTTGGTGCGGTCATTTTTAATGAGAAGAATGAAATATTATGTGCATTACGTTCTCCTACAATGTCATTACCGAACTATTGGGAATTTCCAGGTGGAAAAATTAATGAAGGGGAAATGCCGCAAGATGCATTGATACGTGAGATCAAAGAAGAATTAGGATGTTTAATTACTGTTGGTGAAAAAATAGAAGAAGTGGATCATGAGTATGAGAATATTATAGTTCATCTTGCTACTTATAAGGCACACATAGAGTCCGGTATACCTAAAGCGCTTGAGCATGCCGAGTTGATATGGGTTCATGTTAATAATTTATTGGAGTTAAAGTGGGCCCCGGCGGATCTTCCAACCGTGGGAGTTTTATGTTTGAAGTTTAAAAATTAAGGTCTGAAATAAGAAATAATGAGACAGATTTTTATAAGATATAAACTGTTTTGAAAGTAGTTGTATGACTCCGGTGGCTCGGGCTCATGACCTCCACCCTGTCAAGGTGTCACTAAGGATCGTTAGTTTTACGTAAATCAAACCGCAAGTCAACGCTAGTCACGAATGCAGTCATATCAACGTTTGTGGCTGAATAGTTATACGTCCGTCTCGTTTTCTATTATTAATTATAGCGTGTAGCACCGCCACACTGCAAGTCGTTAGGGCGCAATACTGCTGCCTTTTTTGATTAATTTTCATATCGAATTTTGCAGTGTATTATCAGATGTTAATTTAACTGTAAGATGAATGTGAAGCCCAAGTTAATTTAAAGTATCTATTTAATTTTAAATTTCGTATAAATGGATATAATGTAGCGTCTATCTGCTGCTAAGGTGTTTTTAGCGATAATTGCATCTGCGTCGGCAAACCATATAGTTTCAAAATTAAGTAATAAACGTAAAAGAGGTAGTTCTAAGAAAAAGAAATAACCTTTCTACAACCTACCACTTATCGGCGATGGTTACAAATTGGACGGGATGTTAGTAACTCTAATTTTGCAGTATGTAATTATAAAAAGGTTGATATATATATTTGGTGTTTTTTGAAAGTTTTTTATATATATGGAGATTAAATGTTATAATTCTTTCTGCAATTATAATTTTAGGGGGGTTCGAATTGTCCAATTTTAAAAAAGTGTTGTATGGAACAGCTAAATCTATAGGTACACTTATGCTTATACCTTTAGCACTTGTTATCGCTCCAAATCTTCCGTTTATTAAGAATTTAACCATTTCAGAGAAAGAAGAAACGGCTACGAATAGCTACGAACTTGTTAAGGAACAACTTAAAGATTATTCAAAGGAGTATATGCAAGCACATAATAAGGGAGATTTTTCATTAGTTAAGAAATTTTATGATGAGGGAACTACTCCATATGTATCTACAAAAGATTACATAAAGCGTTATACTAAGGAATTCAAAGTAGAGCTTTATGATATTACACTTAAAGAAGCGCCTGAAAGAATAGGGAATTCTAGTACATATAACGTTAAGACCGATATGGAGTATCGATATGATGCTAAAGGGAAGAAAATAAAGGAAGTGGTAACAAATAGAATATTTCAAGTTACCCTTACTTCCAATAATCAATTAATCTTTAATAAGAAAAACTCAGGTGGTCAATCAGTTTGTTATGATTTAGAAAAGTCAACTGGTCAAAATAAGATAGATTGTGATGTAATTAATTAAAAACAATATTGAATACATATTCTAAAAATGGAGTTTTATAGAGAGTATTGGGCGTTATGAGATGGAAAACGGCGACTTTTGAAAAAATAGATACGTATAATTCATTTGTTGAGAAAGTTATAAATACATTTAAGGCACAAAACTTAAATGGCGAAGCACTTATAAATTGTATTAAAGTACATAATAAGAATTTTTTAAAAGAAATACCACTAAGTGAAGATAGACATGCGTGAGGTTAACCCTACAAGTGATAAGGAATTGGAAGTGCCAGTTATATCTGATTTTTGGATTATTCCTCTTAAAGCTAATTGCATGTACTCAGATTTATTATTTTTATATTTAGATAATTTATGTCGTTTAGGCTTATTAAAGATAAATTATAACCCTTTAATATATATTCAATCAGATTATAGTGAGTTAGAGGATTATAAGCGAGTTAAAGAACAGAAACAGCATTTTTATAAGCACGTTAAAAAAGAATTCTAATATAAAGGTAATGGGATTCAATACTGGATATGGGGAAGTAAAAATTACTGACTTTGATATACAATTTTGTGAGGCATGTATATGAGGATGAGAGATAAATATTTTCTAAGTAAGGGAGAGGAGTTGCATTCGTGCAGCTCTTTTTTTTGTGCACTTTTTTTGATTTCTCCGTTACAAAAACGAATTAGGGTCGGATTTAATATTGTGCAAGGCAACTTGATAAACGATTGGAGGTGGATATTCGATGGCCACAGCGACAACAGTTAAAATTGTACGGGCGTTTCTAGACATTAATCAGTCAGAATTAGCAAAACGAATGGGCGTTAGCGCAAGTTTAGTTTCTGCAATTGAGAAAAGGAGCAAACGAATCACATCCAATTTCATCAAACGATTTAAGCGAGCTGTTGGTATAAATGATTCCGTTTTAATGGATATCGTATGTCTACAGAGTAAGTTAGGGGAATAAGAGACGCTACTTCTCCTTTTTAAACGTTAATTAAGTGTTAGAAATCTACTAAGTCATTGATAGAAAGGGAATTGAGATGAGTAAACAATGTAAGAGGAAGTTAACAGAGGAGCAAATACAACAGGTTCGCGAGTTATACGCAACAGGCGAATGGTCACAGGAGCAATTAGCCGGGAAGGTTGGTGTATCCAAAGATACAATCGGCAAATACGTGAAGGGAGTTGAAAAACGAAAAACTATGAAAAATGCGTATATCCACCATGCGCACGGTACTACGTCCATTTATATTGAAAGTCTTGATCGCATTCTTGAGATGCGTATTAGTACGGAAGACTTTCTTATCCTGGAAAACCGTGGTTATAACATTTGTATTCATTATGACAAGGGTAGTCGTACTTTTTACGCTCGTAGTAATGGTAAGTATGTACATCGGTTACTGAAAGGTGAACCTGAGGGAATGGAAGTCCACCATATAGACGGAAACGGATTGAATAATATCCGAGAAAACTTGGAAGTGCTGACACGCAGTGAACATAGGTGTAAGAAGCGTTCTAAAGAACCAATTGTCGGAGATCCAAGTAAGGGTGTGAAAGTTCATCTTCTGACTAAAGCGGAGAGGAATAAGAAATTGCACGACAGATATTTTTGGTTTCGGCTTGAGGTTAATGGAGTACATTACGGCACGTTTGATTACGACGTCAAGCTAAATTTGCACGCTAAGATTGCTGACATGGTGGTAAACGGGAAATGTACGGATGAACAGATTTATGATGTATTTTTACCACGTGGACGTAATGAACAGCATGTGACAGCTGTTATCAAGGAAGTGCGAATATTTTTCCGTACATCTAATCCATATAAAAAGAAAAAGAAATCGCTCAAGAAAGCAGTGGCACTAAAGAATTAATGAACGGGCGATTTTCCGTTGTCATTTACAGAGATTAAACGGAGAGCCGTCTATAGTGTTTTCTTCAGAAGTTCATATCTATAGTTACGATTAATGCCGTTATATATGTTATTACGTTCTTAATATACGCGTATCATTGGTTCGTATTACTAAGTTTTAAAAGAGTATTATCCCCGTCCTATACATATATTTATTCGTAATTTCGTAGATAACTGACACACTTTTTGATAAAAAATTAAAAATATTTTTGTAGGAGAGCAGAAATCATGTTACTAACATTAGAAGATTTAACTGTAGAACAAGAACAGCTATCATTTACGGAACATAAACAACTGAAGCTATTGGAACGAAACCCACAAAAGGCAGAATACATCTTAAGGATTGAGAAGTTATGGGAAGAATTTGCTATGGAGTTTAATCAAGAAGCACGAGAGCAACGATTAGAAAGGTTACTAGAAGAATTACGCTTTACCATTCAAACGAAAGCAGAGGCGCTAGCAAAGAAATGGATAAACAAAAAGATTTCAGCCGAAGACCTTGAGCATGAATTTTGGATTACGGCTTGGACGCTCTGCATAGAAAAATATAATCACTATCAAGATTTCTATTTATACGAGACACTATTGCTAGCGTTGGAGCGTAAGAGCATTGATGTTATACGGAAATACACAAAGACAAAAAAACAAGCAATAAACGCGGATTCTTTACCGTTATTAAGTAAAGCTAATAATTTGTACCCTAGCGATGAAGATATTGAGAAGCAGGCTACTGATAGAATATTGGTTCAGCAGATACTACATGATGAATTAGTAAGTGTGCAGGAACGGAAGATTTTAGAAATTATATATAAGAATCCGAATCTTGGTTATAGGAAAATTAGCGATATACTCGGCATTCATATGGAGCAGGTAAGAAGGAGTTTAGGTCGGATCAAGAGGAAGCTGAAGCGCTATGAGTATTGTTTCAATTAACTTGGTGCAACTCGTCTGAAAACGTCACTTTCAAAAATATCGAGGAGTACATTCGATTGTTAATTTACATTTAAAAATCTAGGTGTACCAAGGGTTCTGCTAATCAAGTCGAACTAATTGTAAAGGGAAAACACTTAACAGTATGACATCGACCATAAAGTGGGTGTTGACGAAAAAGCTGGTTCTGATTGGTAAAGACAAATAATTAGCATAGATGAGTAGCGGTGACTAAATGAACTTATGTACACAAGCAGAAAGAACAACCAAACCACCGAAAGTCCATGAACCGTTCGGCTTGTGAACGATATAGGAAGAAAAGCGACTTGAAAACGGATAGAAACCGCACCACAACGGGAACGAACGCTACCGCCACCCTAGCACAAGAGCCGACCGACACCGCAAAAGCGCTACGCCTGGTGTATGACGCATGTTCACGCCAAAAATCTCGAACGTCGACGGCGACTGCGTCTGGTACCATGGGTGCCACCCCAGCTGCAAACGGCCGATCAATGCAATAACGTATGCCGCAAAAAAAATTAAAAATTTTTACGAAAAACTTCGCTAACGAAAAAAGGGTATTTAAAAAACTTTAGACATATAGGTGTACACTCGGAAAAGAAGTACGGGTGAATACGTTAAGCGAGGTATTTACATATGAAATTTTTAAAAATTAAGAAGACGAAAGACGGATGGGAAATCAGTGTTTGGGGAGTCGCAACTGTCGTGTTATCGGTGTTTATTGGGGTAACGGTAATGAATCATCCGGAATATTTAGTCGACACGGTCGTACATCTGAAAGGTTTGCTGAAGTAGTAGTCGTACCACTCGTCGGTTGGCGGCCAGGACGCCGGGCACGTCTTCTGACGAGTTTCTTCCTAAAGCTATATAAGAGAGACTTAGCGGAAGTACTTGTAAACATGGGAAAGTGTATAGGCTTACTATGCAAGATAGTCCGTTGTTTTATGATTAGCTATCCAAAGTAGATGAAATGTAATATTTTAACGCTATCTATGTCGAAATCTCCGTAGTAAAATCTTCCCTTGAGGAGGTGAAGACCATGGAGAAAGTGAATTTGAAAAATCAATATGAAATATATCATGAGTTACAGCTAGTTGTCGTCAAGGCATTCAGCAGAAATGGCGAAATTGATGTATTTTGTGATTTAGAATATTTTCAGGAAAAAGTAGTTCATTTAGAAAAAATCAGGTATGGCAAATGGAGTGGAAGATATGTAGTAATAGCTGTATGCCAAGATGGAAAAGAGAAACAACTACATCGGTTATTAATGGAAGCTAGTGACCTTGAAGAAGTTATATTTTTCAATGATGATGTTACTGATTTGCGTGCAATAAACTTTCGGAAACTCTCAAAAGGTAAAGCAGTTGGATTTGAAAATGAAAAAAAACAGATAGCTAGAGGTATTAAGTCGATTCAAGAACTGTTCGAGGGTTTAAAAAAGAAAGAAGATAGAGATGCACCAACATCCCTACCTTTAAGTCCTAACCTCGACTTTTCACAAAGCATGATTGGAGATCACTATGTCGTTTATCTGGACAATAAACGATTTGATTTGAATCTAAGTGAAGTAGAGGCAAAACAGTTAGCATACATTTTCTCGCTCTTAAAGTAATTATAAGATAGCGTAAATCTGCGTCAAGGACGTTATTTTACGCATCCTAAGTCGGCGTTTAATACGTCGGCTTTTTTTAAAATTAGTCGATATATATACGATGTCATAGTGTATTGTAATAATGAACATGGTCGTTAAGATGCACTATATATCCACGGCACACTCAGATGACGTCTAACGTAATATTTTGCGTTCCTTATTCAACTTTCCAATCACAGCATTCAACGGTGAAAACTTATCATGCTGATTAATTAAAGCCTGTTTCGATAAATGTGTATACCGCATCACCATACGCAAATCAGCATGACCGAGTAACATCTGCAAATGACGTATATCTCCGCCGGCTTCTAAAAACATCGTAGCGCCAGTATGTCGGAATAAGTGGGGATGTACGTTCTTCGTAATGCCAGTCTCTTTCGCATACTTCTTCAGTCGTTTCCGAAAATGATTACGATCCATCTGTTCTCCATAGTTCGTAACAAAGACGTAATCCGTTTCAAACTCTTCGTTCTCTTTTATCAAATCTTTCAGTAAGCTTGCAGTCGTATTCTTAATCGGGACAATACGTGCTTTACGACTTTTGGAAACAGTTGCACGAACTGTAATAACTTTGGTAGAGAAATCAATATCATTGTTGGTAAGCGATAGTGCTTCGCTAATACGCAAAAATGTGTCTAATAAAAGATTCATAATAACGTAATCTCGAAAATCGCTATAGCTTCGTTTATTTGGAGCATCAAGTAAACGTCGTAATTCATCCACTGTAAGCACGACAATTTCTTCTTGCGGTTCATTTACGTCTTTCACTTGCTTCATTGGGTTATTCTCAAGCAACTCCTCATCAACAAAGAAACGGAACATCACCCGTAATGTTTTCAGCCGTGTATTAATAGTGGAAGGGGAGAGACCAACCTTTTTACAATTATTTGGCTTGTAGTTATGGTCCTCGAACTGTATCTTCTCGTTCTTCATAAATACTACGTAATTACGGATCACATCAGTTGTAATTGTATCGATATTCCTGTTAAGACCTTTGTGGTCGAGAAAATACGTAAAGTATCGGAAATTTTCTTTATACTGATGCAAAGTACGTTCAGCGCGTCCTTCAGCAACCTTAGCGTGGTAAAATTTCTCGAACAAATCGTCAATCGTTGGTGTAGTAAATGTTCGTGAATCCTTCTTTATACGTTTCCCTTTACGTTTTGAAACTGTTCCTTCATTATTAGATGCCATACAAAAAACGCCTCCTATTTCGTTTTTGAAAACGAGATGAGAGACGTATAACTGTCCGTCTTAGCTGACCGCCACCCTGTGCCAAGTCAGCGTTAAGTCAACGGAAAATAAAAAACCGCATCAAACGTTAATTTGGCGCAGCTTACGACCAATGTATGACCCCGGAGAGGCTCGAACTCACGACCTCCACCCTGTCAAGACAATTTTCTTAACAGATGAAAGAAAGGGAGTCAATAAACTTATATGTATTAAGGCTCTCAAGTTATTATTCTCATTGAGAACTACTTCAATTAGAGTTTCTTACGGAAAATACTAAAGGAGTTATATCCATTGGTCAAGTCCTTTTTGCAACAACCTCCACAGAAATACTTTTGAGTAGGTACTCTCAAGTGTAGATGAAGACGAAAAGCTGGTCTCAATAATGTTTAGTGCAGGTCAAAACAGAGGAGGTAGGTACTAAATAGCTTACACTCCCCTCGATGGACTCATTTTTGAGTAAGGTGCAAACAGACCTATATCTATATAGCTCGCTTCCTCGGCAAACAAAAAAAAGAGGAGTAGCCGACTAGTTAGCTGTCTCCTTGTAGTTTCCTTTTATTAATCTCCTTATAGAGTTTCCCTTGTGAGATGCCAACTTGACTAACGATGTCCTTAATGGAGTAATCCCCAGAGTCGTACATCTGTAAAGCCACCCTTATTTTGTCATTATCGAGTTGAGGTCTACCTAGTTTAACTCCTCGTTTCTTTGCGCTTGCCAGTCCTTCTTTTGTTCGTTCTGCTATTAAGTCCCTTTCGAGTTGGCTAATTACTGCCATCATAGAGAACATAGCCTTACCAGTGGGCGTTGAAGTGTCCATATTCTCCTTTAGTGATACAAAAGTAACACCCATATTGTTTAACTCCTCAACAGTTGTAAGGATATCAAGAGTGTTTCTTCCTAGTCTGCTAATGGATTCTACAATAACGGTATCGCCTTCACGTACTGTATCAATGAGTTGGTTCAATCCTGCTCGGTCTTTCTTAGTTCCTGTATACTTCTCTTGGATTAATCTATCATAGCCATTCTTATTGAGTGCTTCCAACTGTCTATCAAGTAACTGCTCATCTGTTGAAACCCTAGCATAAGCGATTCTCATTAGGTTTCCTCCTTGTTATATTTATTGTACCTTTAATGTAACATGAGAGGATAATAAGTGTAAAGGTTTTATGTAATAATTTGTGTAACAACTTTATGTAACATGCAAAAGGCTTAACAATAAGGTTTGCTTCCTCAGTTGAATGATTACACTTATTTATCGTTTTATGTAACTTGGAGTTGGCGATTGAGTGAACTTATTCATTGGTATTGGCTGAGCAGGGAAACGAGAAGAGGGCTGACTCTATAGACCCCCTCAATTTTATGACCATAGGGGGTACTCTCAGACACGATAAGTGACATTTGTAGAAACTATGAGAATGAAAAAATTTTTTTAACCAAAAGTTTGACTAAAAAAGCTTCTGCCTCTGTAGTTCACTAATGAGTCGATATCTCAACGCTTTTGACGGTTAGTACTGGCTTTTAGTCATCTACCTCCATTGCAAATGAGACCAGCTCTGTAGCATATTTGGAGTTATGCTTCCTCAGTAAATGAAGTAGGATTACTTGTAGTTAAAACTAATTGGTTTCATCTCATAAGGCTATTGAGGTTTAAGGTATTTTAAAACAAAACTAATTGAGGTGATACTAAGAGTTAATACTTTAAGTTAAGCTTCCTCAGTAATTGAATTAGGTGATACTAAGAGTTAAAACTATTTGTCCTTCTCAAGGGTTATTTGTAATTAATTATTTACTTGAGATGAGTACTAGTAGTTAAAGCTATTTAGATAACCTATTAGTTAAACCTATTTAGATTTTAAGGTATTAAAATATTTAAAGACCTATATGAGTAGGACAAAGTAGTTATTCTAAGTAGTTAAGCTATTAGTTATAGCTCTTTAGTCTTTAAGATTTTAATTATTTAAATTTCTATATTGAGATAGCCAAATTAGTTAAGCTATTAGTTATAACTCTTTAGTCTTTTAAGTTATTAACGAGATAGTATAACTCTTTGGTTCGTCTTTTAGTCAAATTCTTAGCTTTTAGCTCTTTAGTCAATACTCTGAGTGATAAGCTGGCTTGATGCCCTCACTACTAGCTTAAAGCTATATATACCAAGGGTTGACGCTAAAAAGAGACACTTTACAAAATCCCAGGGTGTCAAAATATGAGGTTTTTGAATATAAGTAAAAACTAACAATATGGTAACTGTAAGTTAATAATGTTCGTATTTGTAAATATGTGGTTAAGCGAGCCAGCCAAACTAAAAAACTTTAAATATTTTTTCTTACAGTTTCTCACAAAATAGCTCGAGCCCTTGGTATGACTGTATATTCAACTTTCTGAATAATAAACACAAGTCTGTTATATATAAGTGTAGGGCAAAAAAGTAAACACTTTGTTCATATGTACTATGAAGGGACTTTTAAGAAGTTGCTAGCTCGGTCAACTAAGTTGAAAGATGCAATGGAGCTTTCCTCAAAGTTCTAGCTTTCTCTTGAGCCTTCTCAGCTTGAGAGTAAGCGCCTCGTTACCATCTCTTAGGGTAGTAACAAATTAGTTGACTGTTTACTGGTGTTAACGGTTAGCTCTCCATGAAAATTTACTTTTGTGTTAGCCCCTCTTACTCGTAGGGCTTTTCTTTTTGGTTAAAAATTAACACTAATGTTAAGTGAAGGAGGTATATGAAAATGACAAAAAAGTTTTATGTTGATGTTGGAGCTATTTGTAATAACTACAAGATAAGTCAAAGAGAGCTAGCTGAACGAGCTGGAATAAAAGAGCCTTCACTGTCTCGGATTAAAAGAACTAAAACAATTAGCTTAGTTGTATTAAACAAACTAGCTGTAGCGCTTAATGAAAGAGATGTTTCAAAACTTATATCAGTTAACCATGAGGAAGCTGGCTTATAAGTTCAAACTTAAAAATGATATGAGGAGGTAAAGCTATGAATGACAAAATTTGGAGTGATTATTTAGCTTGGAGAAGCGAACGGGGCTTAACAGGGCTTTCAACTGAGGAAGAATACAATGAGTTCATGAACAGCCACACTGAGGAAGAAACTGAAAAGTTAACTAAGCAAGAAGCAAACGACCTAGAAATTATCTTCAAAGACGTTCTAGCTACTCCGAAAGAACAAGCTACATTTGATGTTATGAAAGATAAGCTGACAGGTGGCTTTGAGGCTACTTACACAGAACTAGCTGAGCTTGCTGGTGTTTCTGAGAGAACAGCTAAGAGACATATTGAAGCGCTGGCTCACAAGGGATATTTAACAGCTACACGCACTCAAAAGGCTAACCGTTACAACTGGGGAGTAGATATAAAGACGAAAGAACAGATTGTTATATATCCAGTAGCTTTTACTCAGTGGGATGAGTTCTTTGAGGAAGTAAAAGAGCGCTTAGGTCTTATTGAGATAGATACACGCTCAATAGCTATTCACACAAAGTACGACTATGTAGAGGCTGACGAACAGCTAAGACTACAAGTAAACAAGTCTATTAAAAACTTTTGGTTTACTGGCGATGAATTAAGCGAGACAGCCTACAAAGAGTTTGATTTTATGAATTATGAACTTATGTTTACGATTTACAGTAACTTTGAGGAAGCAACTAACAAGGCTATAGAGATAGAAAACTTTAAATAACAAATGGAGGCAAGGCAAAATGAGGAAGCACAAAGTAAAAGAAAACAGAGTAGGTACACTAAGCTTGGTTGATGAGTTGACAAGCGCAGAGTTACAACGAGAGTGTTCTGAATGTAGAGAGTTAAAGCTTGCGGAGGACTTTCAGAAGTACTCAAGCGGTCACCTTAGAGCGCAATGCAGAGAATGCTACACAAAGATACAACGAGAGGTTAACCAAAAGTACCGACTCACTAGAAAGATTAAGAATGTCAATGACAGAGCAATTGAGAAAGGACTTGAAGGAACATTCACAGTTGAGGAGTACAACGAGCTAGTAAACTTTGCAGATGGAAAATGCATGTTAAGTGGTAAAGTGTTGACCCTAGAGACAACTCAGCTAGACCACGTAGTTGCTTTAAATAAATTAGTAGTTGGCTCGGTAGCTAGTAACATCTGGCTTGTTGATAAGAAGGTGAATGAGAAGAAATGGATTTACAGTTTAAAGGACTATTTAACAAGTGAGCATGGAGCTAGTGTGGTTGACAAAGAGAGGGTTACTTGAGAGCATGAACTACTTAGCTAACAAAACAGGTATTACAACTGAGGAGTATGTAAGCTTGTTAATTGAATCTGAGAATATAGCACGGGTTAGCAAAACCTTTTTCAATAATTGAGGTAGAAACTCACGGATTTACCCACTATTAAAATTAACAGATTTAAGTAAATTGAGCAAGACCTATTTTGAGAGTGCTGTTGAGCCTCTCAGCAAGCTTTCGCTACAAAGGTGGCTTATAGCGCAGAAGCTCATTGAGTGGAGCTAGGAGGCTTGCTGGTAGGCTGACCAGCATTCTCGAAAAGGGAAGCTAAACAAAACTAATTGGAGAGTGATTTTATTATGAAAAACTTATTAGGTGGATTCTTTAAAAAAGGTAATGAAACTAAATTGGAAAAGCTACAAGGCGAACAAAGTAAGTTAAACGAGTCGGTTGGTAAGCTACAAGCCAAGCAAACAAGAATACAGAACGCTTTACAACTTGCAGAGGTAGACCATGAGCTTGAGAACTCAACAGCTACACAGAAACGAGTTAACAAGTATATTCAAGCAATTGAGGAAGTAACAAAAGAGACTGCAAACCTACAAGAACAACTGAATGCTATCGCTGAGGATATTGCAAAGGTAACAGCTGAGGAAGAACAACTCAGAATTGAGAATCTGGCTCAACAAGATGCTATAAGCTACGAGGATAGTCGTAGAGGCTATAAAGCTAAAGAGTTGATGGAAAGTGTTGACAATGAGATTAACAGTCTCACAGGTAACGGTGGAGCTGGTAACCCAACTAGTCTAATTAGAGATATTGATAATAGAACCGGTAAGAGTAGAGAGTTTGGCTATACACAAGGAAGTAGCTTCCAGCCTTCTCATTACCAAGAAAGTCCTGCTCATGTGGAAGCTTGGGAGAAAGTAACTAAAGAAGCTGACGCAAAGCTTGACGCTGACTATGCTGAATTGCTTGAAGCTGTAGAGAAGTATTTTGGTAAGAAGTTAATCTAATTAGTTGGCTACTAGGGGTCTTCCCCTAGTTTGGCTAACCCATTTAACAACTAAATACTAAAACGAGGTGGCTTACTTATGAGCAGAAAGGAGACGAGAGAACAACTATTCAAAGAGAAGCTTGCAAGAATGAAGCTTGAGGGAGAAATAAGAGCTCTTGAGTATAGGATTAAGTACAAAGAGTTAGCTCAGAAGATGGAACAAGCAGAAAGAAGGATTGAGATGTTTCAAGAGAAGATAACTAAGGAGGCGTTTGCTAATGACTCACACTGAGAAGACGTACTTTGCAATGCTAGCGATTTACCACAAAGCTTCTGAAAGTGGAACTCCAAAGCAATTATCTAAGGTGTTACTTGCTTTAGAGGACTTTGAGAGACGCTACTACAATACGAATGGCTTTGGAGCACTAATGAATCTAATGGACTCAGCTCAGCAAAGAGGGCTATACGTTCACTAATTAGGAACAAACAAAAAGGAGGGAGGGAATGGAATATGTCTCTATTCAGATTGTGCTAATGGAAGATGAAGGCTACACAGTCGAGGTTTATAAGGCATTTGACTATGGAAGGGAACTCAAGGAAACGAGCGAGCACGCCACTGAGGGAGAAGCTATAAAAGCTTACCAACTCAAACATGCTCACTACCTTGGTGAGGATAGTCCCTATTGGATTAAGCCTCCCAATATTCCAATTAATTTAAATTTATTAAACTAAAGGAGGTTGATACTTATGACAAGACCATTCAAGCAAAGTGATGAATTTAAGAGATTAGCTGATGGGGTAGCAACTGCTAAAGCTAATAACGATGAGGACGCACTCAAAGAACTAAGGAAGGAGCTCAGAAAAGAGCCCTCCATCTGTGGAGCTGTACAGGGTAACGGAAAGATTTGCATGAGGAAGCCATACGTACGAGAAGATGGAACTACTTTAGGTCGTTGCCATATACACGGAGGCAAGTCTATTAGTCAAACAACTGAGGAAGGGAGGAGAAGAAGCTTGGCAAATTTAAACCCAAAAGCTAACTTGATTCATGGAATATACTCTAAGGAGTTCAAAGATATGCTGACTCAAGAGGAGACGGAGCTTTATAACTCGCTAATGGATTACTACTTAGACAACTATGAGAACGACCCTTTTAACATGGCACTCGTAGACAGATACGCTCTCAATATGATTAAGGTTGCACGTATGGACTCTAAGTCATTCTTGAAGGATTCACAGAGCTACAATGACCCAGAAACTAAGTTGATTCGCTACATTGAGACTCTTGGCTTAAACAACAAGTTCAGACAATCTAAAGAGAACTCTAAGAATAAAAGTGAAGACGTAAACTTAAACGTTCTGTTTGACATGGGAGACGGAAACTAAGAGGTTAACCAGCTCGCAATTAATCTGAGGAGGGAGAACTGTATGAGTCTTAAAGAATTAGGTATAGAAAGTTTTAATATCTTTGATGTTGGAGCAAATACGATTATCTGCTTGTCTACAACTGAGGGGAAACCAATAGTAAAAGAACGAGCTAGCATTATCTTTCAACAGCTCAGCAGTTCCAATCCTAAGGAGCTAAGTCACAGAGAAAGAGTCATTCTGTTGAACGACAAGGATAGAACTGATTATTCACTTGTTAGATTGAATTAAGAGAGCTCACAGCTTATTAGTTGTGGCTCTCTTTTTTATACAAAATTACTAATCATAGGGTATTATTGAATTAGAATATTTGAGGGGAGAAAAAAGATGGGAACTAATAAGTCTGGTTATATAGCTTTCAGTGGATTTTTAGAAGAACTTAATGCATACATAAAAGCAAATAAAGAGGTTAGACAAACAATCGAAGATGTAAATCAGACGTATAAAGAGGTTGGTGACCTCAGCAGACAAATAAATGAAGCGATAAGTGAAGCTACAAAAGAGCTTACCTCACAGTTAAGTGATATAGACTGGGTTGGAGTTATGAAGACTTGGAGGGAGTCTGCTGAGAAGATTGGAGAAAGAGGTTGGACATTTCCATTAAGTATGACTCCTCGTGAAGTGGTTGAGCTTTATGAGGTTGAGGATATAGATGCAGAGATGGAAGAATACTTTAGTCATAATAATGGACATGAATATATGAGAATGAAAAGAGATGTGCTCGACCATAAAATTATTGAGAGTTGGAAAGATTTATTAGAACAATGCTTTAACAGCTACGAGAATGGAAACTATTTAGTAGCTATTCCAAACCTATTCATTATTGTTGAGGGAATAGCACGTATGCTTATATCTCAAAAATTCGAGAAGCACCAAAAAGCTTACCGCAGACCAAAGGTTTATACACAATTTAAAGTAGTACGGGAGGAAGTTCCGACTGATAGACTCTATTTAGTTGCATATGTGTCTGTATTAGGTTTCTTAAATGAAGTATTTAAGAATGGGAATTTTGACGAGAACTCAACTCGCTATCCAATCATAAATAGAGACTGGGTACTTCATGGTAAAGATACTCCGAGTAATTGGAAAAAGGTAGATGCTTTAAGGTTATTTAATGCTATCTACTCGCTTACTGCTGTGGACTTCTTACTTGAAAAACCAAAAGAGCAACTAACAGAAGCATGAGTATTTCTATCTTGTGCTTCTTTTTTTTATGAGGTGGCACTCAATCGAGAAATTAATAAGGTCTACCTCATTGTTTACCACATAAGAGCTTGCCATTACAAGAAAACAACGTGCCAGATGCTATACCAGCATCAATGCCACCCTAGAAGTAACATCGAGCATATGCCAGATTGAGCTAGCTCAAGGGATTAAGAGCTTAAATGAGAATGCTAGATTAAGTGAACTATTACTTACAGTAATAACTAATGTGTGGCGCTACAAAGTTACACTTCTAGCCAATTCCACAAGTTCCCCTTGTTGTATCTTCTCTGTTCAACTGAAAACATTTTAGCGAGAGCGCCAAACAAATAGCCCTTGAAGTCTTTTCTAATACGTTTCATCTTCTTAGCGAATACAGATTGCTTAAATGCTTGTATGGCTATCTCAGTGGAATCTAACAGGTCTGGAGCGTATTTCCCTTGAGCCAGCAAGACTTTGCCCCACAGAGAATAAACCTCTTTAGCTGAGCCAATAAAAGGTTTAACTGCACTAATAAACTCAATAGGAACATGTGAGTTGTCCAAATAAGATACATCGAGCTCGTTACGTTTATTTATTTCTCGAAGATTAGCTTTAGGAATAATTGTTTTGTTCTCCTCAGTTTGCCTCTCAGCCTCCTCTGGAGTAGGACTCTCAGCTTCTTGGCAAGATGACAGCTTGAGGTGACACTCAAAGGGATTAATCACACAAATGAACGCTCCATAGCCTCCAGATTTAGCCCTCTTTTGTTCAATACGAGTAATGATACCCAACTCGCTTAAACGCTTTAAAGCACGCTGTACAGTGCGCTTAGAGTAGCCTGCTGAGTCTGCTAATGTTTGGTTTTTCATGTAGCTTACACCTACAAATTTACAGCTATATTGAGACAGCTTAATAAGGATAACTCGCTCGCTATCCTTGAGGTTGTACTCCTTGAGTGCTTTATCAATTGTGTTGTCCATCTCAGTGACAGACTTAAAGCTTTCGTATTTTCTGAGTTCCTTCATTATATAGTCCTCCATCTTTATAGAAGGAACACCCCTTGAGCTAGTACCAATGAGCATGATACAATAGCAAACAAGGAAGCTCCTTCGACTCCTTTGAGTCCTTTGAGTTTTTCTTCGAGAGAGAGCCCTGTCTGGTCGCCAAACTAAGAGCAGGGGTCTCTTTTTATTTGTTTTAAATTTCAAGTGAATTAAGTGGATTAAACTTATCGTTTTGCTCTCTCAAGGCAGTTCCCCAAAGAGCAAGATACCTTTCAGTCATTCTCAAACTGCTATGTCTTAGCATTCTTTGGAGAGTGAAAACGTCCATTCCAGCCATTAAGCAACGATGAGCAAAGGTATGACGGAAAGTATGAGCTGATAAGCGAACATCATTAAAGTTCATTACCTGTTTGAGTCGCTTAAACATGAGCTTGATACTATTAGGGCTCATCTGTTTTCCTTCTCGTGTGGTAAATACGTACTCTGGAAGTTTTCCAATCTCACGTTCAATGAACACTTTGTACTCGCAAAGCTCCTTTACAAGCTTGTCTGTGAGAGGGACAGTTTGTTGCTTTCGAGCTTTACCGAATAGGGTTACTGTTTGGTTTATTAAGTCCAACTCACTCCAACGAACGTTAATAAGCTCACCAAGCCTTGAGCCAGTTCCTAAAAGGAAAACAATAATGGTATGGTCTCTGTAGGCGTATAAGCTCTTATCTCTTGTTTTAAGCCTCCTATAGTAACTCAGCATTTGCTTGATATGGTAATCTTGAAAGACTTCAATTTTTATATCCTCTTTAGCCAGCTTCATTTTACGAATAGGGTTTTCTTTCTCAGTGATAATGTCCTCATGTTGTAAATAGTTAAAGAAAATCTTTAGGTGATGAAGCTTTGTGTTTCTTGTTACTACGTTGTTTTTTCTTGTTCGTTGGCAATACATGAGATAGCCCTTAACAGTTGCTTCTCTGATGTCTCTTGTGTCAATGAGTTCACGCTCAGAGCAGAACGCTTGGAACTCATGCATGGTAGCCATATAAGATTGAATTGTACGAGGAGACAGATTAGCGAACTCCTTTTCCTCCTTGAAATCCTTCATAGCAAACTTAAGTAGCATTTTCTTTTCAGTCCTTTCTCAGTTTTATGGAAACAAAAAAGAGGACTACCTCTGAGCCAGCTGATTAGCCGACTAGAAGTAGTCCTCTGTTAACTTGTGGTGTCTGATGGAGACCTCCACAGTTTTAGCTTTTGAGAATGTCCTCTCAAGCCTTGATACTATTGAGTTTTATGATCCCGGAGAGGCTCGAACTCACGACCTCCACCCTGTCAAGGTAGTGCTCGCCCTGATGAGCTACGGGGTTCAAACTAACGTTGATGCATCAACATCCCCGGAAGTTATGTTAAATTAATTATACAGAAATGAATAAAAGCTTACATAAGTTTTTAATTGTATTATTTAAGCGTCAGCAAAGAATTGAAGTGCAAATCCAAAATAATATAAGAACAACATTCATAAAAATGTGCTCGTTAAATCACTAAGTTCCTATACATATACTATATATAGTGTCTAAGTTTAATGTAGGGAGCTCATAATGTGAACTCCCTACATTAAAAATAAACGGTGGTCACATTACGACTATCCTCGAAGGTCCATAATACTATTACAAACCTTCTTTTTATATCAACGCAATTATCAATGATATTATCTAAAATACAATCATAAATAATGGAGCTCAGTCATGAGCTATCGTCCCGTCACCGTCATTGAAGCTGTGTAAATTGTATCTACAGAACCATCGGCATTTGTAACTTCTTTTATAACTAGTTCTACCAAATCTTGATCGAGTTTGCTAATTTTAGTTTTCAATCTACTTATATGCACGGACATAGTATTTTGAAAATCTATATAAGGTGGATGAGGGAAGACAGGGATAGTGGGTTCGATCGTAACAATATTTTGTAACTTACTTTGATCTGGTATCTTTGTATTAATCCTGACAACTAAAGTGGTATTATTTTGTATTTTACTAAGTATTAAACAGGGGACTAATTTATTATTAGTTAATTCTCCTTGAATTTCTAACAGGTAAATATCGCCAAGCTTCAAAATGTATTCACACTCTTATAATTTAAATTTCTTTAAATGATATAATACAAATATCTTACCATTAGCAGAAATAGTTGATATTGTTAAAATTAGAGAAGATATTAAAGAATTATGGGAGCCATTAAGATTAGAGTATAAAAATGTAGAAATGTGAGCAGCGTATCAAATTTTTAAAAAATAAAATATAATACCTCAATCTCTACAAGGGAGTGAATATTGTATGGAAAATAATTTGATTTTTTAATATTAATAATTTACAAGTGCCTTTTAGATTGTTATATTAGATTTAAGCTGAAAGATTTGGCTAATGGGAATATTGGATAAACATGAAATAAGTGGATATCACAGTAGGGTGAACATTGTAAATTAAAAAAGTTCGTTAAATTACGTACTAGCTATGCAAGGGCATGAGCCTAGGGATTCCTATAAATAGGTATTCTAAGTAATTTATGAACTGGAGGAGTTTAAATGTTTGTTTTTCTGTTAATCCATCTAATTTCTATGTTTGCTTTAATTCCATTAAAAAAGCTATATCCGAAGGTTGCTCTCATTCTATCAGAGATTCTTGAACTAGGACAGTTTGAGGTGAATATGTTTTATTTTGGGTTGACTGCACTTTATTATTATAGTGTCTATCAGTGGGCTTCAAACTTTTTGGGTCATTAAAAAACATAGTATGGGGGGAGGCGTAGTTAATAACTACGTCTTTTTTATTAGTCTTAATTAGTAATCTGTTTTTGACTAAAAATAATTATTCTTTTCGAGAACTTAGATAATGAGTAGCTATTATGAAGGGGTTAGAATAAGGGAACCGTCTAATAAAAATTTTAGAGTATTTTTATTAGACGAAACTGTAATTAAATAAAGTGTAAAATAAGTCGATAGTGAGATAGGTGAAAATGTAATAATTACTAGGAGTGAGATTAATTGAGACAATATTGTAACAAATGCAAACAGTTAACTAATCATCTGGTGATTTATGAATATAACAGAGAATATACACCAGAAAACACTCCACAAATGCAGATCGAGTATGCTAAGGAAGCATGGAAAATTATTGAATGCAGTGGGTGTGAGGAAGTATCCTTTTCTGAGACTTGGGTAACAAGTGAGGATATAGATTATGAAACTGGAAGTCTCTATGAGCAGGTCAAATCATATCCAGAATGTCAGGAGAATACTTTAAGTTATCAAGAATTTAAATTTCTGCCTTTAAAGGTAAAGCAGATTTATTTTGAAGCGATTGATACTTTTAATAAAGAGCTATATTTTTCTAGTATGGCATGTCTTAGGGCGATTATTGAAGCTGTTTGTTCTAATGTGGGTATAAATAAAGGGAGTATTGAACAAAAAATAAATAAGTTATTTGAAGAGGGGTTTCTTACAAAACAGCATGCTAATATCTTGCATGAACCTAGATTAATGGGTAACAAAGCATTACATGATCTACAAATACCTACAAAAGAAGAATTAGTAATCGTTATTAAAATTATAGAGCATACCTTGGAAAATATATATGAAATTCGAAGCAAATGTGATGAGTTGAAATTCCTTATCGAGAGAAGGATGACATAAAAGGGATAGCATTTAAGTAAATAAACCTTAGATTATAGATAAGCTATAGAGATAAAATTGTTTAGCTTAAAAGAAAGAATCAGGTATCTGAGCAGAAGGATGGCTGGTCATAACGTAATATTGTTAGTTTTGTGATGCGGTGAAACGTATAATAAATAAATGAGTTTTTGTTATAAATACTGAATATACCCTTTTGAAGAAACTAAAGTATGAACTATAAACTGAATAATTAGGTAAATAAAAAGGCACAATAAGTTGTCCAAGGGGTGCGCTGTTCCTTTTGTAATCAAATTATAGTTTTAAAGAAAAAATGATTATTAAATAATTATAGTAAAATAGATATAAGAATTAGGAAGGGATAGATGTAATGAGATCTTTAGGTAAATCGATAAGCATAGTTTTAATTTTTATATTAGGTTATCTTTTGGGTCATTTAGGTTTAAATAATGTGATATTAAAGTTAATAGAACAAATCGAAAAAATGAATTTTATTACGTTAATAGGTGTTATTTCTTCAATTGTTACATTGATTTTATTTATTGCATACATTGCTGGAAGGATATTTTTGATAAGGAAAATGGAAATGACACTTTTGGAGAGTTTGGATATATCATATAGTTCTACAGATAAACAGTATAATTTAATTGAAGAATTACAGGTAGGGGATAATACAGTAGAGGGAATATTTATTACCCCATCACAGCCTTTGCGCTATATTAAGATCTATAAGTTTGATGTGGGGAAGATGGAGAAAGGAGAATTAGTAAAAGAAATCGGACCTATAAGAAATGGGCATAGTATTAAAATTAATACTTACTTAACATGTGGAATACCTAAATTTGTATTGGAATACCAGAGGTTTGATTTTGTCATTGGAAAATTAGAGTTAGCTGATAATGGGAAAAATAGCATTCTTACAGAGAATTTATTAATTAATCACACATTCAGCAGTTATATTTATTATCTAATTAAATAATAGACCCATATTTATGTACAAACTCTACTTGAAATTCATTGTAAAGGCTTATCCATATAAATATACAAACTCGAATCTAGTTTAATAGATTCTGTGCACGTTAGTGCAATAAAGAAAAGCTGGTTCTAGTACAGGATTAACGAGTGTACTAGCTGTTAATATGAAGATTTATTCTAGCAAAAAGACTTATTTATAAGGGGAATTTTAATAAACTACTACATTACAAAAGATGAAATAATAAGTGGGTATCTATTGGGGGAGAAGCCATGCTCTTTTTATTTAATTAGGAGGATGAGTATGGTGAAAATGGAAAATAGTAATATGAGATAAAAAGTAAAGGGGATTACGATGAGTAGTTGGAAGAAGATAAAAGTAGAAACTTTAGGGAAGAAAATTGAACTTTATGTATGGGAAGAAAAGAAATTAACAGACCCAGAATTTCAATTCATTGGTGCTTACGTATTGTATGGGTACCATAATGATATAATATATGCCGGTATTACCGAAACCAGAGATGTTGGTACAAGAGTGAGAGAGCATTTGAAATTCACCGGAGCAAAAGCTTCTAATTATATATGCAAAAATATAGATGTTAATACAGGGAAATTTAATGGATTTGATACAGGGTATGAAAAATATATATATCGGATAGAAGTATATCAATTCGAAAAAAAAGAATCTCATATTTGGTTTGAGCAGTTCCTAATTAAAGAACATAATCCCCCATGTAATATTGCCGAGAGAACCGATTTAGTTGCTACGGGAATAGAGCGATATGTGGAATGGGATTTAAAAAGGCGAGAGTACTTTGAAAAAGCACCTTCGATACAGAAATGGGGGAGTTTTGAACAAAAAGCAGTGAAAAAGAAAATGAGAATAGAAGAAGTGGTGTTAAAAGAGGTAGCGGCTAAGATGGGGTATGATTTTCCTTATTTTCATTCTGATGAAAGTCCGATAGCTAATCTCCTTAATAGAAATTATCCAACTGAAAGTGAATTTATAGAAGAACTAATTCAGAAATTAAAGGATAAAGGAAAGGCATATAACCAAAAGCAAGTTTATCAATTGGCTCGACTAATTGGGGTGAGCGACAATGAGATAGAGAGACAGCGATTAAGAATAGAGTATAAATCATTGTCGGAACTTATTCCGTGAGAAAACGTTTTAAAAACTTTCTTCTTACGAAGAAAGTTTTTTATGCTCTGTTATTGATTTGATTGTATCAAAACGGAAAACTAGAAAAGTAAAAATATAATCATCATAATAAATTCAAGAGATAGGAGTTAATTTATTATGATGATTATATTAACTAAAGTACACTAGAAAACATAAGTTTTTAGATTATGTTGTGTTCTGTGAAATTGCTAATAAATAAAAAGGATTGAAATCATGGATAAAATGGATAAGAAGACTTAGTCAAGGAGGATGTAGGAGTTGCATTAGTTGCCGCACCAGTAATTCCAAATCCTTTGTTTCGTATTGAAAAAAATCTCTAGGTTAATTTTTCTTATCTTATTTGAGTTATTAAATTATAATCTTCAACAAAGATAGTGGTTAGTAATTATTTTGGATTTTTAATGAGGTTCATAATTGATCCACCATCTCACGATTCCTTTTATTATAAACAGCTTTTTCAAGTGCTGACTTAAGTGATTTTTTTGAATTATTGTGTTTCAAACAGACTCTGTTGTCAGTAAGATAGAAAGGACTGAGCAAAAATCTAAAAAACTTACAATTTTAGAAAATGAAATATCTAAGGTTACTAATGAAAATGTCTTAGCAGATGGAAAACATTTAAACAAATTTTAAATAAGAATACAAAATGGAGATTCAATGGTTATAAAATATGGAAAGAAACTACTTGTCCATATGTACAACAAGCTGGTCAAAAAAATTGATGCAATGCGTAAATCAACTAACACGGTTGCAAGTGAAGTTGCAGACCGATTTGAAAGAGTATACCAAGAACATTTAGAACATCAAAAGAAACAACGTGCATGGTTTAAAATAATGGGGATTAGACCAAAATTATCCAGTTTAGCTTAGGGGATGAAGATTCTGAGTGGACAAATTTTTATAAAAAACTGAGAAATAAAAGTCCGATGTGATTGCTTAGATGATTAATTTCAGAGTTAATTTGATAAAGTATCTTTATATAATAAATTTCTATTTATTAATCCTTCTCTAAGTAAAGTGGATACTTGGGTTTTGGATTAACTTTAAGGTAAAACGTAAAAACACAAATCGTAACGAGGGAAATCTTAATGCTAATCGAGACTTAAAACATAAAAAATAATGAAATTTAATAATTATTGACTAAACCACCATCTAAAATGGGGATTTAACTGTATAAAAATTGAATTTTATGTACTGCATGTTCACTCGTATTAAAACGTATTACGTGTGATTCCACTAAAAAACCTGTCAATAGAGAGGTTTTTTGGTGAATAACCGTGCGATTTTTAAACTCATAATAATATTTGAAGAGTGGGAGAATTGTGATCTTTTTACTTGATTAGTTTTTCAGTGATTTTAAACAGCTTTTTCTACTCATTCACATCAACTTTTTGAAGTAACTTAATAATATGTTGACAATGAAGTTCTTTCTGGAAACTAAGTATGCTAATTGAGCATTTCAAATACAAAATAATAGATAGAAACCCCCATTCCTATAAGAGATTATTCTGTATAAAAGAATGTTTTAAACAATCATTAAGAGTGATATAGCCGCGCAAAACAGTTAATGATTTAACTTTGTATAAATAGTAAAATTACTCCATATGTTTTATTTTAGTAGATAAATATTTAAAAGGATCATCAGGGAAATCCCAAATTGTTTTTTCGAATCCTTCTATTCTCCAAAAGTCATTTATCCTTTTAGGCATTGCCTTATTATGAGCTAAACAAGAAAGTATGGGTTCAATTGTTAAAACTGAAAAATATCCCAATTCTGCAGGTTTATCATTGGATACTAAAGATTCGGTAATTACTCCAAGTGCAGATCCGTCATTTAATAATGCAACTCCTCCACTAAACCCGCCTCGAGCCATAGAAGATAAAATGAATTGTGGATGGTTACTTCCAATATATGTATCAATTATTCCGTTTATCTCTGCAACAGTTGTCACAAGAGCTGGTTCTTTTGAAAGTGGAATTGGTGGGTATCCCATTACTACTACTTTAGAGAGTATAAAACTCTTATTAATCCAATCATCTAGATGTCCCCCTATTTCTATAAAAGGAAGGTCAAAATTTGCTGTTCTAATGATGGCTACATCAATATCGGAATTAGGGTGAAATAATGGTTTTTCTATTATTTCGATACTCTCTTCTTCATCCCAATTCTGTTCGGTGCGTGCCATTTTTAGAATTTTATTATCATATACTACATGTCTTGCTGTAACAAATACTCCTTCGCCAATATGAAATGCACTTCCTATTCCAATTGTAGAATCAGGATTTTGAACTTCTATATAAGCCATAGCCGTACGATATTTACGATAAATTTCAATATAGTTCACCATCTGCTACCTCCTTAAGTCTTAGTAAGACTACTAATAGATATAAGTTATCACTGTTAATGAAAAAAGTCTAAGTAAATATGAATAGTAGGTATAGAATCAAAAAATATCAAGTTTATCTTTTAGGAATAATGACAGCGTTTCATTATTGGAGGTGTATTGCCAATGGACTAAACTGGAATGGCAATGAACAAGTACAAAAGAGAACGTAGTTATATCAAGGTTTTAGGAATTAAATTCATTACTACTTTACCTTTATGGACATTTAATTTAGATAGGTAAATTAGATATAAAAGATTCATTACACATAGGTGTATCTTGCACCCACAATCAGATCAAATAATTACCACGTGTGTATAGACTATGACTCTGTCTATACACATAATTTTCACGTGTGTTGTCGTACACATAGACAGTATGGGGGCTTTCCACCAAAAAAGCAGGATTAGGTAAGTAATTGTTGGAATTAGATATTTAATAAAATTTTGAATTAATTAGTAGAAATATGAATTGTACTTATGATTTAACAAAAAGTATCTTATTAATAGCAAGTATAAGGTACTCAGAACAACATAAAATTCAGTGTTTATTTTTATAAATGCAGCTTTTCGTCTGCTAAAACTTCACGAAAGGCTAATGCACGTTCTCGTCCTTCCTTAGAATGTAATAACAACCTTTGGAAATAACCAGCTGTTATTGAGATAGCCTTTCTTTGGGGTTCGTCATCTTGTGTCAACGAACGATATTTAGTGATCGATATTGTGTCTTCTGTTGAAATTGCAATTAAATCCATCCGTAATACTCCTACTTTATGCTTTTGTTGTTAATTCAGTATTTGTTTTTGTGGCAATTTCAGTAGTTTTTTTGCCGATTCTATCTTGAATTTGTTCAATTCGTTTCGGCAGGTTGTAAACATAATCTAAAATGATATTAGTGAACTCAATCATTGAAGGTACTAAATCATGATGGAAATTAGCTTCATCTGCATGAGCAGCTGCATTTCCAATTTCCCTCAAAACACTTGCCATGTCGTTTAAAATTGGAGGTAATACGCCTTTGTCTGATAAAGATTTTAACATTGAATATAAATTTCTGCCTTCTTCTCCTTTGTCCTTGCACATCATTTCAAGAGTTCTACGGATAGCAATAGCACATATTGCACCATCAATTTGTCTTACCTTTAATGCAGCTTCAAAAGCTTTTGCAACATGTTTAGGAATGTAATTTACTTCTATAGTTGTAACTGGGTATAATAATTTTTTGGAGACTATATGATTGCCCTTAGGGTTAAATTCCAAACTATTATAACTTGCGTATTCTAAAGTAACATTGGTACATACCGGACATAGAAAAAGGCGCCATTCATTTGTGTAAGTAACAGCATGAACCGGCGTATAAGGATTAATATCATAATCCCAAATATCTTCATCTTCATTATGCTGATATTTTGCAATCTCTTTCATGGATGTTTTATTACCACAATGATGACATGTTAGTATTTTTTCATTTTGTACAGTCATAGTTTATTACCACCTCTATTTTATGTAGTTCCACAAATTGAGAGATTCTCTTAGAAATTTAATGTTAATAGGAGTTGTGAAACCAGTATGTTAATTTTGGTATTTGTATGGAGCCTTAAGTAAATATATATGAATCTGGAAAAATTAATTTAGCAATCATTTTCCCATAGCCCAAAATTGCTTGTATCGTACCCAAATCTTCGTTAGCTTGGTTCGCTTTGTTCATTACATTTTTTAATATGCCATCGACTTGCTCAGGAGTTTCCGCTGTAATCACTGTGAATACTTCTTGAAATAATTCGAATGTGCGCTCATTAATTTCATTATTTTTTCTTAACAAACTGATGATCTCATTTATTACTTGTGTATTTTCAACAATTTGTTCGAGGTATTCAAAAGAATTTGTTTGTATTTGCTTTACTAATCTTTGTTCTTCTTCTTCCAATCTAATTCTCATTTCAAATTATTTCGTTAATCCAGTAGCTTGGTGATTAAAATTCCGCATTGTCTTTTCAAAATCCATGTCAGCAACTCTTTATATCTTTTGAACTTTATGTACTTCTACAAATAACGGTAAATTCCTGCAAATAAGATGAAAATTCAACAACCTAAGTTCGTCAATTATTGTTTTGGGGTGATAAAATAATAATGTAAATTAATTGTCAGGGGATTTAATATGAATGACGTAAGTGCTTTAATTCAATTGTTAGGGGTTGTTGTAGGGGGGAATAACATTCGGTATTCTAACAGACAACGAAAATGGGATGAAGAAAAAATGAGAAGGGATAATCATAATAAGATAGAAGCCCCAAAAATTGTAGTATTTAGCAAAATGTTATATTTTGATGTTATATATATTAGATTGGAATATACATTATGGATTTAAATTTAAAATCAGTAAATACTTGGAACAGATTTGTCTCTTGTTATATGAAATCTATCATTTATTAGACGAATTAATTATCAGTGAAATAGAAAATATAGAAGGGATTCATGAAAGACAACGTGTTTTTGAAGAAGGGGAGAATGAGCAACTTATAGAATATTATCAAGTATTCTTAAAAATAATTAAAAAAGAATGCGAAGATTGGCGAGAATCTGTAAAAAATAACAAGAAGGCTATATAGAAATATATATCCCTTCCCTTCATATTCTTAATCATTTCCTGTCGTTGTAGTACCTCTCTTGTTCTTGCCTTTTTGTAAACCAAATCTTCCCACATGGTCATAGACAACGTTAGTATTTTTATTACTACTGATACGAATAATAGGATCGTTTGTATTAGTTCTTTTATTTTTTATTACGCTCTTGATACAATCGTTCTTCATTTTCAAGTATGGCGATTATATCTCTTATCAATTCAGGTGTTTTCATTAAGACATTTACTTGGTATTATGGATTATTTTTATTTCGCATCGTAATATAACATAAGATTTTAAATAGGCATAGTAATGGTCAAAATATATTAGTAAAACATTTATCTATATTATTGTAAAAAAGGAGTGAGCATATGATTATACTAAATTATACAGAAATTGCGGATTCAAGTTCCGGACGAATAGAATTTATGGTCTTTTATGATAGGATTGAAAATTTAGTTAGGTTTTATAACTATTCTCAAGATAATTATGAAGATTATATTAAGGTTAAAAGGAAAGAACTTAAAGATTTTGAAAAAGAGATCGAAAATCCTGAAAATAGGACAATTAAGGATGAGTATTTAGGAGAGTATACATTTTCGGAATATGAAATGACTATGACCATTGAGGACGAATTATATGGTATTGAAACAGATTTTTTAGAGTTTCAAAAAATGACATTTATTATATTGTGTTACTCGGAGATAGAGAAGTTTTTTAATAATATTATTGATATTACTATTGGGAAGAATAAAAGTTTAAGAAACTTAAGAGAAAAGATATTACGTTTAAATAATGATTTGCAGGTTGATTTAACTGAATTAATAACTAGGGTAGATTCTTTAAGGCGGATAAGAAATAGTATTGTACACGACTATGATTATTGGGAGTCAGAAATACTAATTATTGAAGAAGAGACACAAAAAAAAATTAAAGACCTACAAAATTTAAATGATGAGATTCTAAGTAATATTTTAAACTTAATAATAGAGAAGATTATTGAGTTTGAAATTGAATATGATAAAAAGGCGATTATTATTTATAATTAATATTACTTGATTTAGTTACCGTATTCGTTGTTAGTATTAAAAGGGACTTTGGAATACATTAATTCCATAATAGGAAGAGTTGTAGTATGGTTTCTACAATTTATGAAGTTTTTATACCTGCATACTATTTATATTAGAGTTAGCTGTTAACTAGTTTTTCTTTCTCTATTATTGATTGGCGCCTAATAGTTTCCTTCTTTTCATCCCACATTCTATAATTAATTTATTAAATTAAATGGCAAACTATTAATTTGAAAATTATTAAGCTAATATTTGTGAATAATTTATTGATTTATAGTAGATACTGTATTTTCTTATTTTTTTAGAGTATGACTGGTATAATGGATATAGAAATAGATAAAAATTGAAATATAGCTTTGGCTAATTCAATATATAGTAGATAGAGGAGGCAACAAAGTGGCAACAGCAAACTTAGGATTTGAAGAAAAGCTATGGCAGATGGCAGATAAATTACGTGGATCAATGGATTCAGGTGAATATAAAAACGTTGTATTAGGATTGCTATTTTTAAAATATGTATCGGATGCTTTTGAAGAAAAATACGAGGAATTAAAAACAGACGAATGGGCAGATGAAGAGGATCGCGATGAATATGTAGCAGAGAATATTTTCTTTGTACCTCAAGAAGCACGTTGGACATTCATCAAAGACAATGCAAAAAAACCTGAAATTGGTCAATTAATTGATGCGGCAATGGTTGCAATCGAAAAGGAAAACTCTTCACTTGTTGGGGTACTACCAAAATCATTTGCACGTCCAGAGTTAGATAAAACACGTTTAGGTGAGACAATCGACTTATTTTCATTCAAAGTCGGTGATGAAGAAAGTCGCTCAAAAGATATTTTAGGTCGAGTATATGAATATTTCTTAAGTAAATTTGCAAGTGCAGAAGGTAAAAATGGTGGGGAATTCTATACACCTTCAACTATTGTACAGTTACTTGTTGAAATGTTAGAGCCATATAAAGGTCGTGTATATGATCCGGCATGTGGTTCAGGTGGTATGTTTGTACAATCATCAAAATTCGTAAAAGAACATCAAGGACGTATTGATAATTTATCAATCTATGGTCAAGAATCGAATCCAACAACATGGAAACTTTGTAAAATGAACTTAGCAATTCGTGGTATAGATGGTAACTTGGGAGCTCACAATGCGGATACATTCCATAATGACCTACATAAAGGATTAAAAGCTGATTATATTTTAGCCAACCCACCATTTAACATTAGTGACTGGGGAGGAGAAAAACTAAAAGATGATGTTCGTTGGCAATATGGTATTCCACCAAAAGGAAATGCTAACTATGCATGGGTGCAGCATATGATTTCAAAACTTGCTCCAGCAGGAACAGCAGGCTTCGTTTTAGCAAACGGTTCGATGTCTTCAAATACAGGTGGCGAAAGAGAAATTCGTAACAGCCTTATCGAAAATGATTTAGTCGAATGTATTGTTACCCTACCTGGTCAATTATTCTATTCGACACAAATTCCCGTATGCTTATGGTTCGTATCGAAAAATAAAACAAAAATAGGAAAACGTGAACGTAATAATAGGGTTTTATTTATTGATGCACGTAATCTTGGTTTTATGGCAGATCGTACACATAAAGAATTTAGTGAAGAAGATATTAAAAAAGTAGCCAATACATTCCATGCTTGGCGTGGTACGAATGAGAAAGAGTATTCGGATGAAATGGGTTTCTGTAAAGAATCGACGCTCGAAGAAGTACGTGACAATGACTATATTTTAACTCCCGGCCGCTATGTAGGCTTAGTAGAGCGAGAAGATGATGGTGAACCATTTGAAGAAAAAATGGCACGCTTAACAGGTGATTTATCAGAGCAATTCGCTAAATCAAAAGAGCTAGAAGAACAAATCCGCCGAGTACTAGGGGGGATTGGGTATGGAATCTAAATGGGAAAAAATTTTATTAAAGGATATATGTGATTATAAGACTGGACGTTTAAATTCTAACGCTGCTGAAGATGATGGAGTATATCCTTTCTTTACCTGTTCACCAGAGGTTTTTAAAATAAGTACGTACGCTTTTGATCAAGATGCTGTAATTTTAGGAGGAAATAACGCTAATGGTAAGTTCCCATTGAAACGATATGAGGGTAAATTTAATGCTTATCAAAGAACGTATGTTATGGCATCAAAAAACAATGATATTATTGACAACACTTATTTATACTATTATTTGTTGTATAAATTGAATTATTTAAAGAATCTATCCATAGGAAGTGCTACGAAATTTCTAACTAAAACAATTTTAGATAGATTAGAAATTAACTATCCTAAAGATAATCATCAAATGAAATTAATTGGTCAAATATTAGCTAAAATAGACTCTAAAATTAGCTTAAATCAAGATATTATTTCTAATTTAGAACATCTTTCTCAAACCCTGTTCAAACACTGGTTTATCAATTTTGAATTTCCAAATGAACTAGGACAACCCTATAAATCAAGTGGTGACGAAATGGTGGAAAGTGAGTTAGGAGAGATACCAATAATTTTCAATACGGGTACTATTAAAGATTTTTGTGAATTAAAGTATGGTAAAGCTTTAACTAAGAAAAATCGTATTCCGGGCTCATATCCTGTATATGGATCTGGTGGTATTACAGGAACTCATAAAGAGTATTTAATAAAAGGGCCTGGTTTAATTATTGGGCGAAAAGGTTCTATTGGAACTTTGTATTTAGAAGCGAACAATTTTTATCCAATTGATACAGTTTATTATGTAGAAAGCAAAACTTATCCAATCAATTTTTTACATCAATTTTTCAAACAGTATGATTTTACACAAGCGAATAATGATTCTGCAGTTCCAGGACTAAACAGAGAATTTGTGTATAATACAAAAGCGATAATTCCAGACCCTGTTTTAGTTCGAAAGTTCGAAAAAATACTCAATCCTATGTATGAAAAAATTAATAATTTATTAAAAGAAAATCAACAGCTTTCTGAACTCCGAGATACACTTCTCCCAAAGCTATTATCAGGAGAAATCGAAATATCCGATGAATTGGTGGTGGATTAGTTGTTTAAGTATAACGAATCAGAGTTAGAAATAGCAGCACTTGAATGGTTAGAAGAAATGGATTATGAAATTGTCGAAGGTCCAGATATTGCACCAGATGGTGATTACGCTGAGCGTGAAAGCTTCCATGATGTTGTGTTAGTTGACCGATTACGTGATTCGTTACAAAAGATTAATCCAACGCTAGAGCGGAAAGTCATTGAAGAAGCGATTCAAAAGATTATTGCAAATGCTTCTCCAAACATCGTTCTCAATAACAAGCAATTCCATAAATTTGTAACAGAAGGTATTGAAATACAAACACAAGGTACAGATGGTTACAATCCAACTGTATCAGTGTTTATATTCGATTTTGAAAATCCTAAAAAAAATGATTTTATGGCTGTGAACCAGTTTACAGTCATTGAAGGACAATCCAATAAACGTCCTGACATTATCGTGTTCGTCAATGGACTGCCGATCGTTGTCATTGAACTTAAAAATGCGACGAATGAAGATGTTGATATTACCGATGCTTACAATCAATTGCAAACTTATAAACAAGCTATTTCAACATTATTCCGTTACAATGCATTCTTAATTGCGAGTGATGGTATTAATGCACGTGTTGGTTCATTAACAGCAAATGAAGAACGTTTTATGAAGTGGCGTACGGTAGATGGTGAAGCATTAGCTAGCCTTGCTGAACCACAACTTGAAGTGATGATTAAAGGGATGCTTGAGCCTAGTCGTTTGCTTGATGTTGTGCAAAACTTTATTTTATTTCAAACTGATGGTATTGATACATTCAAAATTTTAGCAGCATATCACCAATATCATGCTGTAAATAAAGCTGTTAAAAAAGCAAAAATTGCAACAGCTCAAGATGGTGATCATAAAATTGGTGTCGTGTGGCATACGCAAGGATCTGGTAAAAGTTTGTCGATGGTATTCTATGCTGGGAAGCTCATTAAAGCGATGAACAACCCAACACTTGTTGTATTAACTGATCGAAACGACTTAGATGATCAACTCTATAAAACATTTTCAATGTCCAAAGATATTTTACGTCAAACACCGAGCCAAGCTGAATCACGTGATAGTTTAAGAGAGTTATTAAGCGTGGAATCGGGAGGAATAGTTTTTACCACTCTTCAAAAATTTGCACCAGATGAAGAGACCGGAGAAATGCCGTGCTTAACGGCTCGTACAAACGTTATTGTAATGGCTGATGAAGCGCACCGTTCACAATATGGTTTTAGTGCAACTGTGACAAAAGACAATACGAAGTATGGTTTTGCCAAGTATGTACGAGATGCTTTACCAAAGGCTTCATTTATCGGGTTTACTGGTACACCTGTTGAAGCTAGTGACAAAAATACACCTGCCGTATTTGGTGATTATATTGACGTTTACGATATGTCACAAGCTGTCGAAGATGGCGCAACGGTAAAAATTTTCTATGAATCACGTGTCATACCACTGGAATTACCAGAAGGGTTATCAATTGATGATGATTATGAAGATATTACCGAAGACCAAGAAACATCTGTTAAAGAAAAATTAAAGTCAAAGTGGTCACGTCTAGAAGCAATTGCAGGTGCAGGGTCACGTGTTGAAAAAATGGCACAAGATATCGTACATCATTATGAAGAGCGTCAACAAGCGATGTTTGGCAAATCGATGATTGTTGTGATGTCACGTAGGATTGCTATCGATTTATATAAAGAGATTGTGAAACTGCGTCCAGACTGGCATTCGGATGATGACGATAAAGGGGTTATTAAGATTGTGATGACTGGCTCGTCTAGTGACCCAGCTGAATGGCAAGCATTTATCGGTAATAAAAAACGTCGTGAATTTTTAGCACGTCGTATGAAAGACAATGATGATCCATTAAAAATTGTTATTGTCCGTGATATGTGGCTTACAGGTTTTGATGTACCTGCAATGAATACGATGTATATTGATAAGCCAATGAAAGGACATAACTTAATGCAATCCATTGCACGTGTTAACCGCGTATTTAAAGATAAGCCGGGTGGCCTTGTCGTTGACTATATTGGTATTGCTGACAGTTTAAAAGAAGCCTTAAATCAATATACGGATAGTGACCGAAAAACAGCAGGAGTTGATACATCACTTGCTGTTGATTTGATGTTAGAAAAGCATCAACTTGTATTGGAAATGCTACACGGACACGACTATTCAGGTTATAAATCTGAAAAATCGTCACAACGTATTAAGGCGATTGTGAATACGATGGATTATGTAATTGGTTTAGGTGAGGATGAAAAGAAACGCTTTTTAAATACAGTAACAGAGCTTGCGAAGGCATATGCTCTTTGTGCAACAACTCCAGAGGCAGAGGAACTGAATGATGAAATTGGTTTCTTTAAAGCAGTAAAGGCAAGTATAGTAAAAACCATCGGTGATGGCAGTAAAAAGAAAACAGCATCACAAATGGATGCTCAAATTAATCAACTTATTTCGAAATCGGTCATTTCTGAAAATGTTGTCGATATTTATAAGGAACTAGGCTTAGAAAATCCTGATATTTCAATTTTGTCTGATCAATTCTTAGCAGATGTTAGAGCATTACCTCAAAAGAATTTAGCAGTAGAATTATTAAATCGTTTGTTAAATGGCAAAGTGAAAAATGTTCAACGTAGTAATCTTATCCAAGCGCGTAAATTTTCAGAGATGTTACAGAACTCACTAAATAAATATAATAAGCGTACAATTGAAACATCTAAAGTTATCGAAGAATTAATCGAACTTGCAAAAGAAATGGATGCAGCATACAAACGTGGCGAACAAACTGGTATGGTTAAGGAAGAAATTGCTTTCTATGATGCCCTTGCTTCACATGAAACCGCTGAACAAGTTTTAGGCGATGATACGTTAAAAATTATTGCGCATGAATTAACAAGGTCAATTAAAGAAAACATGAGTATTGACTGGAATTTACGTGAATCCGCTCGTGCGAAAATGCGTATAACTGTTAAACGACTGCTTAAAAAGTATGGTTATCCACCTGATCTTCAAGAGGATGCGATTGAAATTGTAATTGAACAGGCAGAGCGGATGTCAGAACAGTTAGTGCTAGAATTATAAGTTAGTAACTTGATACGGAATTGTTTTCTTATCTAATTTTTAATAATTAGCAAATTAAGTTTTTATTGTATATGCTATATATAGTTATTCGGAAAAATTCTTTACATTATAGGGAAGTTTGGCTTTAAATTAAAGCTACGACGTTTATAAACTTGGAATAGAGAACGCTCATTTTGATCAAAATACTTTCGGGAAATTTTGTATAATCTGACTCGCCACCTTAGTGTAGAAGTGAAGTATTTTAATACTAAAGTTTTGCCGATAATTATTTAAATTATTGATAACAGAACGAGGTTGATAAAATGAGCTTTGATCGCCTCACCTTCAGATGTTCAAAAAGAACGTGATGAGATTGAAACAGAAATCTTTGAATTGAATATTCGATTTACTGAAGAAATGCAAATTACTCTTCTACCAAGTCGTTGGGAAAAAGATGTTGTTCCAGTTTATGGTGGAATAGATGCACAGCAAATTATAATCGAACAGTTAGTAAACAAATGTGACATTCTTAAGGGTGTGTTCTGGGCAAAGCTTGGTACACCTACAAAAAGGCATTCATCTGGAACACTTGAGGAAATTAGTATTTTTATTGAGCAAAACAAAGAGGTTATAGTCTATTTTGTAGAAAAATATGTTCCGATGAATGCTAATTTTGATGAAATGAAAGAAGAATATTTAATCATATACGTTTTCTTTAAAAAGTTCTTTATGTTATTAATGTTCAGGAAAATGATGCGCTCTTAATTACTAAAGATTATATGCTTTATACGACTGTTCATATATGAACGATTGATATGATGTACTAAGTATATTAATTAGTAAGAAAGGTTTGATTAAAAATAACTTTTTAAGATATTATATTTATTAGGGAATATTTATAGAAAAAATAAGGTGGAATGAATATGTTACCTCAATATAATCCTGATAATCCAAGTTTATTAGATTCAATAGTTTGTTTTACTGATATCTTAGGATTCTCGAATTTGATTTTGCAATCACCTAATCGACTACATGGAAATCAACTATTGAAAAATCTTCATACAATTCTTAAAAATCAATATGCAGAGCTGAAGATTATGAATCCACAAGGTCAATTGAAAACGTTTACGGACAATGTTATATTGGCATATCCAATATTTGAAGATGGTGAGGGGCAATCTGGTAATCTATTTATGTCATTTATTAATTATCAATTAGAAATGACAATGAATGGCTATTTTTTACGAGGTGGAGTAGCTGTAGGGGATTATTATGGTGATGATGATTTTGCGTATGGATCAGCTTTAATTGAAGCACATAATTTAGAATGTAGTAGTGCCAATTATCCTAGAATTATTTTAAGTAAGAAAATGGTTAGAATGGTAGCGAAACATTTGGGTTATTATGGAAAATCGGGAGAGGCGCCACAAAGCTTGCATTTATTAAAAGATATTGATGATATAGTTTTTGTTAATTATTTATACGGCCTTAAAGAGGAATATGAATATATGACGGGAGATAAAAGCGAATATATTCAAAAAATACAACAGCATAAAGATATTGTATTTAGCAATTTAAGTGTGTATAAAAAAAATAATAATGATAAGCTTTATAGTAAATATGAATGGGTAGCACAGTATCATAATTATTACTGTGATCAGTATTTTGAACCGAGTGAAATTCAACAATTCAACTTAAAAATATTACCTATAGCACCTCGCAAATTCTCTAGAATTGCTATGGATAAATTAATACTTATTTAAGTGGAAAATGGTATTAGAAAACAGTATAAAATTAGGATAACTATTTAAAGTATTTCATCTTAGGCTTCCAACACGTTTAAAAAGAATGAAGATTCTTAGAAGGTAGTTGCTTCCACTAGATTATAGTGAAACTACTTGTTTAAAACTAATAGGAAAGTCGTTGAAGATTTTAAAATGGAATTGAAAGAATATTTTATATGTTATATAATAATATCAAGAAATTTTTTCCTTTTTAATCATTCCTAAATAACCACAAACCTTTCGGGTTTACGATTCATTACAAAGAAGTGTATAAAACATATACGCTAATTTGTAATACGAATGTATTCCTGGAAGGTTTTTTTGCGTTGTAGGAATAGGACAAGTACTAAACTAAAAAGGATGTGATAGATTATCTTAAATTATTAAGAATTGTAGTAGGAAAATAATAATTTTGAATTTCAAAATACAAAAGAAGGTGAAAAAGGATGAGAGGAGCAGTCTCGTCTTTTTTATTTCGAAAGGAGAAGGACATGGGTAAGAAAATTTTGGTTCAATCTGTAAAGTTGGTGAAAGACAGTAATCGTATTTATGATATTGAGAAAAAGAAAATCACCTGTCCAGCGGATGCTGTACGCTTTGCGCAGATTATATTTGATATAGAATCAAGACCAAATGAAATTTTTGGTGTGTTTAACTTAAATACAAAGAATGAAATTATTGGCTGTAGCATTGTGTTTGAAGGAACTGTTGATTCATCGCTCGTTCACCCGCGTGAGACGTTCCGCACAGCAATATTAAACAACGCATCTTCAATCGTATGTTTTCATAATCATCCATCAGGACATAGCATGGAATCACATGAAGATGTCGAAGTAACTAAGCGATTAAAAGAATGTGGGATTATTATCGGTATCCATCTTCTAGATCATGTCATCATTGGAGATAACAGCTATGTAAGTTTAATGAAAAAGGGGATTATCTAATACAAAGAAATAAGCCAACTATAATTAAGGGCGTGTATGGAGGAATAGGAAGATTCTAAAGCGTTTACTCGCACGGATCTTCTTATTCTTTTTTATTTGTAAAAGCAATTCATAAATGTGTCCAGCATATGTAATTCGTAGAAATAGACAGATTCGGAGATGAGAAATAAGGGTAAAAGGAAAAATCTCTATGCTTATTAAACTACCAAGATGGGTTCTGCCTAAAGCGAAAAATAATAGGTTAAAGGTTTATTAATTGATAACATATAAATAGAAATAGGACCGGGTTAAAGTGTTTTTTTCTATTTTCTCGAAGCATACTGCTTGTAAAAAGCTTTTAATACATGGGCATGTTTATAAGTTGAAATATCCACTTGGAACAAGTTGTTATGTTAATGAGAGGTACCACGCATGAGGATACAATTACTTACAAATATTAAAAGTTTTCCTGTTGTGTACCAAGAAGCAAAATATTTTTATGATAAAATATAGAAAAAGATGATTAAGAAGGGATAATTAAAGTGAAACCAACAATTTATGATGTTGCGGAAAAAGCAGGTGTATCAATAGCAACTGTATCCAAGGTAATTAATCAAACAGGACGTATAAGTGAAAAAACAATAAACAAAGTAAATCAAATAATGGATGAATTAGATTACCAACCAAGTAGTGTAGCAGCAGCGTTAACAGGTAAAAAAACATATACGATTGGGGTACTTGTCCCAGATATCTCAAACCCATTTTTTGCAGAAGTAGCAAGAGCTTTTGAAAATAGTGCACGAGAATCAGGGTATACACTCATTTTATGTAGTACAGACCATCAAACAAAACGTGAGTACGAATACATTGATTTATTATTTAAAAAGCAAGTAGATGGCATTATTATTGCAACGGAGCTAAATGATTATAAACTTGTTAAAAAAATCGTGAATCGGGATTTGCCACTCGTATTATTCACTGTAGATCATCCTTCCATCACGACTCATGTTGTGACAACTGATGATATGAGGGGAGGCTATCTAGCTGGAAGTTATCTAACGCAGAAAGGCCATACATCTTTAACGATTATGATGGAGAAGGATAGAAAAAGTAGCTTAGGAAGACTGAATGGTTTCAAACAAGCTCTTACAGATTCAGGGGTTTCGTTAGATGATGATGCTATTATTAGCTGCTATTCGACAGTGGAAGATAGCAAACGTGCAAGTAAAGAATTACTTAGCTTGCCTAACAGGCCTACAGCGGTTTTTGCTTGTACAGATTTAATTGCGATATGCCTTATGAATGAAGCAAGAAAACAAGGGCTTTCGATTCCGGAAGATTTATCAATTATCGGATTTGATAATACTATCTATGCTGAGATTGCTGATCCAGGGTTAACGACGATTGAACAGCCAATTACACAAATGGCAGCCTGTACGTTTGAACAACTCTTAAAAACGATGGAAATGAAGGCGCATGCTAAGCAAAAAATTACCATTATACCGCAATTGGTAGAACGATCCTCAGTTAAGGATATTACATGATAGGTTTCTTTAGTGGTCTATTTGAATGTAAAAAAAGAAGGTCATCATAACTATGAGAAGTTATGATGACCTTCTTTTTTATTAAGAATTTATACTGAGAATTGCTCTCCGCTTTTCGTATTTAGATCCTGTTTCATCTCATTTTCCTTTGGAATAGTAAGGAAATGAGTTAAAAATGCGCCAAAGAAGTACAAGCCAGCAAAGATCCACATCACGCCGCCTACACCTAATGGACCGATGAATGCAGTTACTACTAATGGCCCAACGAATGCTGATAATCCTGAACCTAAATTTAATACAGACATCGCGGCTCCTTTATTTTCAGGAGCTAAAGATGGTACTAAAGCTGTAAGAGGTACATAACCGGCAAGTGTTGCTCCGTAGCAACATGCAACAAATAATATAGCCCAATAATTATGTCCTACCATTTGTGGTACATAATAGAGTGCAAGGGTTACAATTCCGCAACCGACTCCTCCGAACCATTTAATCGTATTTACCCAGCCAAACTTGTCTCCAACAATACCAAAAATAATATTAAACACCATATTTACAAAGAAGAGAGTACCCCAAATTTGTAGCCATTCAGTCATCGTAAAATTATATTTCATCATATAAGTAGGCAGGAAAACAACAAATCCAAACTGAGCGGCTGAATTTATAATTTTGACAATACCACCTATACCAACTTTAGGATTTTCAAATGCGATGGTAATGCCCTTTAGTAGTTCACCTGATTTGTTAGCACTTACGGTTTGTGCTTTAAATTTATCTTTATTTACAACAATTGAGAATAATCCCCCGACGACAACAAAAATTAAGGCGCTCCATAAAGTAGCGATTTCCCCGATTTTAGGAACCATATAGCTAGAATAGAAGGCCCCGATAACACTAAGTCCAAGCTGGAATACGAACCAGAACCATCCAACTGCCCTTGAGAGCATTTGCTGAGGAGTACTGTAAGATACCCAAACTAAGAAAGAATAAGCAAATAAGGGATAACCGAATCCTCGTAGAGCGTAGCAAAGTAATATAACGGGATAATTCATATGTTGAATTCCTATACCGATGAACCCAATGGAGCCTAAAATGAATGATACTAAACCAAACGTCATTACTTTTCTTGGTCCCCACATTTGTACAAATACCCCCGAAAACCAGGAAGAAGCAGATACAGTAATTCCGTAAATGGTAAACAGAAAAGCAGCGTGTTCTAGCGTTAAGCCATTCTCAACGAGATAAGGGGATAACCATCCTTGTTCTAAACCATCCCCAATCATAAAAACAATAATCCCTATGTATCCCCAAGTTAAATTAGAAGGGATACCAATCTTGTCCATAAATGTTTTGTTTGAACCAATTGCGTTCATTCTCCCACCACCGATAAATTATTTTTGGTTAAGCGCTTAATTACTTTTGATAAAAAAAGTATACGCTTACATTATGAGGTCGTCAATGAAATTTTTTGACAATTTACAACTTTCTTTCATAAGGCGCAATCTATTTACTTATCGGATACTAAAATAATTGTGAGTATGAAAAGAAAGAAATAACTTATAGATGGGAGTTTAATATTTAAAAGGCTTAATTTCCTTTGTTATATCAGTATTTTAAAAGAATATATTTGTAGCTGTTTAGATCATTTGTTTCTAATTATTAATTTGTATATGGACGTAGTACGTATATTGAGGGAATTTGAAATTCGAATAAAAAGAAAAGTATTCAAAAAATAAAAATGTTTTCAATTTATAATCAAGTGTGTATAATGAAGAAAAATAGGGAAAGCGCTTAACTAAATTTATTACGCTAAACCTTATAGACTTTCATTTCGTTTCTTAAATTTAAATAAAGAGGGAGAAATCATATGAATGTTTTAACGATTGGGATTATTGGTGCTGGACGAATTGGGAAACTGCATGTTGATAATTTGCAGCTTATGCCACAAGTAAAAATTAAAGCGGTTTCAGATGTAGTGATTAGTCATCTAGAAAAGTGGGCTGAGGATAAAGGGATTTCCACTCTTACAACTAACTATCAGGATTTATTATCAGATCCAGAAATTGATGCTGTCTTTATATGTTCACCAACAAATACACATGCGCAAATTATTAAAGAAGCGGCTCTTGCGAAAAAACATATTTTCTGCGAAAAGCCTGTTAGTTTCTCGGTAGAAGAAACATTAGATGCATTAGAAGTAGTAAAAGAACAAGGAGTATCTCTTCAAGTAGGTTTTAACCGCCGTTTCGATCCTAACTTCAGAAAAGTCTATGATCTTATTCAACAAGGAGAAGTGGGACACCCACATATTTTAAAAATTACGTCTAGAGATCCACAACCGCCAAGTATAGAATATGTTCGTTCTTCCGGTGGATTGTTTATGGATATGATGATTCATGATTTTGATATGGCTAGGTATGTGATGAATAGTGAAGTTGTTGAAGTATTTGCATATGGTACAACATTAATTGATCCATCCATTCAAGAAGTAAATGATGTTGATACAGCAATTGTCACATTGAAATTTGCGAATGGAGCTTTAGGGGTAATTGATAATAGCCGCCAAGCTGTTTATGGATATGACCAGCGTCTTGAGGTGTTTGGTGAAAAAGGAGCGGTCGCTGCTGATAATTGCTGCCCAACAACTGTGCAAGTGTCAAAAACAGAAGGTGTTGTAAAAGATAAGCCACTTTATTTCTTCTTAGAGCGCTATACACAGGCTTACATTGAGGAAGTAACACAATTTACAAAGTCAATTATAGAAGGACAAGCTGTTATTTGCAGTGGTAATGATGGTTTACAAGCAGAACGAATTGCGAAAGCTGCGAAGGAATCTTTACTAACAGGAAAACCTGTTCAAATTGAACATAAACAGCCTGCATTAAATCAATAAAGAGAGCGCTTACTTCTAGAAATTTAAAGAGCAGTGAATCGTATGGTTATAAAAATTTCTGAACCATATCATTTACCTTTACATAAAGCACGGGAGGTAGTAACGATGAATCCACTTATTTTTAAAGAAGATTGTCCATTAGATCTAATTGCAGTTGGACGTTTATGCGTTGATTTAAATGCCAATGAAACACAACGTCCTATGGAAGAAACAAGAACATTTACTAAGTATGTGGGGGGATCTCCTGCGAATATTGCGATTGGTGCGGCGCGTCTTGGCTTACAAACAGGATTTATCGGTAAAGTGTCCGATGATCAAATGGGCCGCTTTATTACAGGGTACTTAAAGGACAACAATATTAATACGGATCAGATATGTATTGATCGCACTGGTGCAGTGACAGGTTTAGCTTTCACAGAAATTAAAAGTCCTGAAGATTGCAGTATTTTAATGTACCGCGACAATGTCGCAGATTTAAATCTTGATCCAACAGAAGTTTCTGAGGACTATATTAAACAATCAAAAGCTCTCTTAATTTCAGGAACAGCTTTAGCGAAAAGTCCTTCTCGCGAGGCGGTATTTTTAGCGCTAGAATATGCGCGTAAGCATGATGTAGTCGTATTTTTTGATGTTGATTACCGCCCGTATACATGGCAGTCAGAAGCTGAAACGGCTTTGTATTACAATCTAGCGGCTGAAAAATCTGATGTCATTATTGGAACGCGTGAAGAGTTCGATATGATGGAAAAACTATTAAACTATGAACAATCTAATGACCAAGTTACGGCTGAAAGATGGTTTTCTCATCATGCGAAAATCGTAGTAATTAAGCACGGCGGGGATGGTTCAATCGCTTATACGAGAGACGGTCAATCACACCGAGGCGGTATCTTTAAAACAAAGGTATTAAAGACGTTTGGTGCTGGTGACTCGTATGCTTCTGCGTTTATTTATGGCCTAATGCAAGGGCTTGAGATTCCTCAAGCGATGCGATTAGGTGGCGCTTCTGCTTCAATCGTTATTTCTAAACATAGCTGTTCTGATGCAATGCCAACAAGGGCAGAGATTTCTGCATTCATGGAAACGGCTGAGGAAATTGTATAGAAACATCATAAATGAGTAATCAAGTAAGGGCGTATCCTATGGACGCTTCTACATTACATAAAAGGGAGAGAATGAATATGACAGTACAAACAGCACAAATTGTAAAAAACTACATTGGCGGCGAATGGGTAGAATCTTCTTCAACGAAGATGGAAGCTGTATATAATCCTGCAACAGGAGAAGTAATCGCTCAAGTACCACTTTCAACAAAAGTAGATGTTGAACAAGCTGTATTAGCAGCAAATGAAGCGTTCAAATCTTGGTCTAAAACAGCTGTGCCAAAACGTGCTCGTATTTTATTTAAATATCAACAATTATTAGTAGATAACTGGGAAGAGTTAGCGAAACTTATTACGATTGAAAACGGAAAAAGTTATAACGAAGCTTACGGTGAAGTTCTTCGTGGTATTGAGTGTGTGGAGTTTGCAGCGGGTGCTCCTACATTAATGATGGGAAAACAGCTTCCTGATATTGCGACAGGTATTGAGTCTGGTATGTATCGTTACCCAATTGGTGTTATAGGCGGGATTACACCTTTTAATTTCCCAATGATGGTTCCATGCTGGATGTTTCCACTTGCGATTGCTTGCGGTAATACATTTGTGTTAAAACCTTCAGAGCGTACACCACTTCTAGCGGCAAAATTAGCGGAATTAGCTGAAGAAGCAGGTTTACCAAAAGGTGTATTAAATATCGTAAATGGCGCACACGATGTAGTAAACGGTCTTCTTGAACATAAATTAGTGAAGGCAATTTCATTTGTAGGTTCTCAACCTGTCGCAGAATACGTTTACAAAAAAGGAACAGAAAACTTAAAACGTGTTCAAGCATTAGCGGGTGCGAAAAACCATTCCATTGTATTAAATGATGCGAATCTTGAACTAGCAACAAAGCAAATTATTAGTGCTGCGTTCGGTTCAGCTGGTGAGCGTTGTATGGCTGCTTCTGTTGTTACAGTAGAAGAAGAAATTGCAGATAAATTAGTTGGTAGATTAGTAGAAGAAGCAAACAAAATTGTGATCGGAAATGGTCTTGACGAAGATGTATTTTTAGGACCAGTTATTCGTGATAACCATAAAGAGCGCACAATTGGTTACATCGATTCAGGTGTAGAACAGGGCGCTACATTAGTTCGTGATGGACGCGAAGATACAGCTGTAAAAGGAGCTGGTTACTTCGTTGGCCCAACAATTTTTGACCATGTTACAAAAGAAATGAAAATCTGGCAAGATGAGATTTTTGCTCCTGTTTTATCCATTGTTCGTGTGAAATCATTAGATGAAGCAATTGAAATTGCGAATGAGTCTCGCTTTGCAAATGGAGCTTGTATTTATACAGATAGCGGAGCAAGTGTACGTCAATTCCGTGAAACAATTGAATCAGGTATGTTAGGTGTCAATGTTGGGGTACCAGCACCAATGGCATTCTTCCCGTTCTCTGGCTGGAAAGACTCTTTCTATGGTGATCTTCATGCGAATGGTACGGACGGCGTTGAGTTTTATACTAGAAAGAAAATGCTTACATCTCGCTGGGAAAAGTAATCATTAAGAGAGAAGTAGAATCTCTCTAGTTGTTCGTAAGCGATAGTAACGAAAGTAGTTAAACATAAGAAGGAAGTATTAGGAGTCTATCAAATTCCTAATACTCCTTTTTCATATGCAGGATGAATGATAGAGATAGAAAGGAGCAAACAATATGCAAACTGTTAGAATGACGACGGCACAAGCTTTGGTGAAATTTTTGAATCAGCAATACGTAGAGTTTGATGGAGAACAACAAAAATTTATTAAGGGAATCTTTACGATTTTTGGTCATGGAAATGTAGTAGGCCTAGGTCAAGCTTTAGAAGAAGATGCAGGGGAATTAGAAGTATATCAAGGGAGAAATGAACAAGGGATGGCAAATGCTGCGATGGCTTTTGCTAAACAAAAACATAGAAAACAAATTATGGCATGTACTTCTTCTGTTGGTCCTGGATCAGCAAATATGATTACCTCTGCTGCAACTGCTTCTGCAAATAATATTCCCGTTTTACTACTTCCAGGTGATGTATTTGCAACGAGGCAACCTGATCCTGTTCTTCAACAAATTGAACAAACACATGACTTATCTATTTCTACGAATGATGCTTTTCGTGCAGTAAGTAAGTACTGGGACCGGGTGAACCGTCCTGAACAATTGATGACAGCTATGATTCAAGCCATGCGCGTTTTAACGAATCCGGCAGATACAGGAGCTGTAACAATTTGTTTACCACAAGATGTCCAAGGCGAAGCGTGGGACTTTCCAAGTTACTTCTTCCAAAAGCGTGTTCACCGTATTGAACGTCGTCTCCCTACAAAAGCCAGTTTAGCGGATGCGGTGGAAATGATTAAGAAAAAGAAAAAGAAAAAGCCAATTATGATTTGTGGTGGTGGTGTAAGGTACGCAGAGGCAGCAGAGGAACTGAAACAGTTTGCTGAAGCATTCCGCATTCCATTTGGAGAAACGCAAGCTGGGAAAAGTGCGATTGAAAGCAGCCATCCATATAATCTTGGTGGCATCGGAGTAACTGGAAATTTAGCAGCCAATACAATTGCAAAGGAAGCGGATCTTGTTATTGGAATCGGGACGAGATTTACTGATTTTACAACGGCATCTAAGCAATTGTTCCAGAATGAAGAGGTTGAGTTTTTAAACATCAACATATCAGAATTTCATGCGAACAAGCTCGATGCATTGAAGGTGATAGCTGATGCAAAAGAAGCGCTTCTTGCTCTAATGGATGAACTGCAAGCGATTGATTATCAATCTAGTTACACATCAGAAATCGCTGATGCAAAAGAAGCTTGGGAAACAGAATTAGCACGTCTACATAATATTCGCTTTACAGGTCAAGATTTCACGCCAGAAGTCGAAGGTCATTTTGATGAAAATTTAAATGAGTATGTGGAAGCACTTGGTACACAATTAACACAGACTGCAGTCATTGGACAAATGAATACATTACTTGATGAAGATGCAATCATCGTTGGTGCGGCAGGAAGTCTTCCAGGTGATTTACAAAGAATGTGGGCACCCAGAAAACCAAATACATATCACATGGAGTATGGATACTCTTGTATGGGCTATGAGGTTGCAGGCGCACTTGGTGCAAAGCTAGCTGAACCATCGAAAGAAGTATATGCAATGGTAGGGGATGGCAGTTACCAAATGCTTCATTCCGAGCTCGTAACAAGTCTTCAAGAAAACAAAAAAATTAACGTTTTATTGTTTGATAACTCCGGATTTGGCTGTATTAATAACTTACAAATGGGTAACGGAATGGGGAGCTTTGGAACAGAGTTTCGCTACCGAAACCAGGAAACTCGTAAATTAAACGGGGCTATTATGAAAATTGATTTTGCAGCTAGCGCGGCTGGATATGGCGTAAAAACGTATCGTGTTACATCGATAGAACAATTACAGGAAGCGCTTATAGATGCGAAAAAACAAACAGTTTCTACATTGATTGATATTAAAGTATTACCAAAAACAATGACAAATGGATACGATTCATGGTGGCATGTAGGTGTTGCTGAAGTTTCTAATAGTCAAAGTGTACAAGCCGCGTATGAGAGTAAAGTAAGTAACTTGCAAAAGGCAAGATCTTATTAGATTAGGGCAAAAAGAGAGCATTTTATCTACATGCATATTTATAGAAAGCTCCCTTTTTAACGAATAGATAAGAGAAATTGGCGATATTCTATAACATTTTACAAAGAGGAGAGACAAGGGATGTTCAAAGAAAACACGATTAAGCTTGGGATTGCACCAATTGCTTGGACAAATGATGATATGCCGGAGGTAGGAGCAGAAAATACGTTTGAACAATGTATTAGTGAGATGGCACTAGCTGGATTTAATGGAAGTGAAGTAGGTAATAAATATCCAAGAAATACAGTTGTATTGAAAAAATCTTTGGAATTACGAAATCTAGAGATTGCTAGCGCATGGTTTAGTGCGTTCTTGACAACGAGGCCGCTTGAAGAGACAGCACAAGCATTTATTAAACATAGAGATTTCTTGCATGATATGGGTGCAAAAGTCATCGTTGTTTCAGAGCAAGGACATAGTATTCAAGGTTTAATGGATGTACCGCTATTTCAAAACAAGCCCGTTTTTACAGAAGAAGAGTGGGATAAGCTTGCGGATGGGTTACATCACCTCGGTAAATTAGCTCAGGAAAAGGGGCTACATATTGTATACCATCATCATATGGGTACGGGTGTTCAAACAACGGCAGAAATTGAAAAGTTAATGGATATGACGGATCCAGATCTTGTATCCCTGCTTTTTGATACAGGTCATCTTGTTTTTTCAGGAGAAGAGCCACTTTATATTTTGAAAAAATATTTACCTCGTATTAAACATGTACATTTAAAAGATATTCGCCAAGAAGTAGTAGATGCTGTAAAGGAAAACGATTTAAGCTTCTTACAGGCAGTGAAGAATGGTGCATTTACAGTTCCCGGAGATGGTGTAATTGTATTTGATGAAGTGTTTACTATCCTTGCTAACTCTGATTATAAGGGTTGGTTTGTAGTAGAAGCAGAGCAAGACCCGGCTTTAGCGAATCCTTTTGAATATGCATTAAAAGCCCGGAAATTTATACAAGAGAAAGCAGGTCTTTAATTTCCGCATGGTGAGATTACATAAGGAGTAAAAAGATGAAACGTTTGTTTTCTATTTAATAAATAATATTGAAACAGGTGAATGTGTAATGCCATTAGTGCAAATGAAGGGTATTTTAATTAAGGCAAATCAAGAGAATTATGGGGTCGGGGCTTTCAGTGTCGCTAATATGGAAATGGTAATGGGTGCTATTAAAGCAGCTGAAGAGTTGCGTTCGCCGCTGATTCTACAAATTGCGGAAGTACGTTTGAATCATTCGCCGATTCATATGATTGGCCCTTTGATGGTAGCTGCGGCGAAAAAAGCGACTGTCCCAGTAGCAGTTCACTTTGATCATGGTATGACGTTTGAAAAGATTAAAGAGACGTTAGAGATTGGTTTTAGTTCGGTTATGTTTGATGGCTCTCACTATCCGTTAGAGGAGAATATCCAAAAGACAAAAGAAATTGTAGAGCTTGCGAAACAGTACGGAGCGACGGTAGAAGCTGAGATTGGCAGAGTAGGTGGTAGTGAGGACGGATCAGAAGATATTGAAATGTTACTGACAAGCACTACAGAAGCAAAACGATTTGCAGAAGAAACAGACGTTGATGCGTTAGCTGTTGCGATTGGAAATGCGCACGGTATGTACAATGGAGATCCTGATTTACGATTAGACCGCTTGCAGGAGATTAATGAGGTAGTTCGTATTCCTCTCGTATTACATGGTGGTTCTGGCATTAGTCCAGAGGATTTCAAGCAATGTATTCAACATGGTGTTCGTAAAATTAATGTAGCAACAGCGACGTTTCAGAATGTAATTGCTGCGGTTAACACTGCTGCCCTAAATACTCCTTATTCAGATTACTTTACGTATCATCAAGATGTAATTGAGGCCGCATACGAAAACGTTAAAAATCATATGCTCATATTCGGAAGTGAAAACAAAGCATAACCAGAAAGGTTTTCTTCATTAATATCAGAAGAAACTCGAAATTTAGTTAGCTGACAAAGATAGAGAATTATAGAGTAGCCATTAATTAAAAGGGGGAGAAAGCCGTGTTAGGAAAATTAGGTGAATTAAATGAAGGGTATAATGTATTAACAGAAATGAACGGTCAATGCAGTGATATGTTAATGGATATAGGCATATATAAGATGTCTAATGGAAAAGAAGAGTTGCTATTTGATGATAAGAATGAAACGGCAGTTCTTTTACTAGAAGGGGCAATACGTTTAGAGTGGGAAGGAATGGAACAAGTTATTCAAAGACAGTCTGTGTTTGAAGAAAATCCTTGGTGTTTACATGTAGCTAAAAATGTGAAGGTTACGATTACTGCTCTTTCAGATAGTGAAGTGCTTGTTCAAAAAACAGATAATGATCAAGAATTTGCGTCTAAGTTGTATACTCCAAATGAGTGTCAAAGTGTTGTAGCTGGAGAAGGAGTATGGGAGGGAACAGCGCAGCGTGTTATTCGGACAATTTTTGACTATAACAATGCAGCATATTCTAACATGGTAGTAGGAGAAGTAATTTCTTATCCAGGTCGATGGTCTAGTTATCCACCGCATCATCATGATCAGCCAGAGGTATATTATTATCGCTTTAACAAGCCGCAGGGATTTGGATGTGCAATGGTTGGTGAGGATGCTTATCGCGTCGTACATAATAGCTTTATTACGATTCCAGGTGAGCTAGACCACCCGCAAGCAACTGCGCCTGGATATGCAATGTATTTTTGTTGGATGATTCGACATCTTGAGTATAATCCATGGAATGATCGTATCATGGAGGAAGACCACAAGTGGTTATTAGAACCAAACGCGAAAATTTGGCCAGAAAAGGAATAGACGAAAATAAAGGATCTGGTGCAAAAAAGTATAAAAAAGTAGGAACTGAATCTTTTAGGATAAAGTTACGAAATTTCTAAGAAGTAGATTTAATTTTTACTTACTAGGAGAGACTATATTGATTCGATAATTATCCATAAAAATAAAAACGAGCACTCCTAATCATAGCGATAGGGTGCTCGTTTTCCTATTTATGCGCAGAAAGGGAAATTCATCTCCTACCTACTAGATAGCAATAGGTAATTTTCAGGTTTGATGAATTCCTCTCACTCTTTATTTTTTTAGCTTGATAGCGATGTGACACTCCCCCTATCAGAATGTTTGCATTAAAGGGTTGACCCATCAACCCGATTTATTATATATTATAAATGTTAGAAAATTCGCTCAATTATAATTAGAACAGAGGAGATGATAAATCTTATATTAGAAATAAAACAGAAAATGCATCCCAATAAGCAGAAAGGACATTACAAATAGAAAAGAAACGAAGGGCTGAATTGATAATAACAGCACATTCCTCTAGTATACATCGACAATCTTTCTCAATCACAAATTCCCTATCAATATAAATTTTACGTAATCTTCTAGTATACCAAATTTTATCTTTCACCATATAATCTCAAACTAAGACTTTATAAAGGTTTTACTCAAAATTACTATATGTTCGGATAAGAAAATATAAAAATATATAAGGGATGGTGTTATAAATGATTTTTTGCAAGTCAAAAAAAGATCGTTATTCATAAACAGGATAAATTGCAAGCTTTTAAGTTTTTAAGGGGACTGTCTTTCTTCTCTTGCGATTGGATCCACTAGGAATTGGTACGCCAATTATCCATACGAAGAGTTAAAGACTATTAGTATTCATTTTCGGTAAACCATTATTACATTCGGAGGTAGAATATGCTAAGACGTCGAGCTAAGTTTAAAAAACTGGTAACCTTATCCTTATCAGTGGGTATGTTGCTTACTATGCTTCCAACAGCATCTGCAACTGCAATTAAAAAGGAGTACTCCATTAATAATGTATCTGACAATCAAACCTATAAGGCTATAGGTAAAATTACTAAGGTTACGAAAGAAGGAAATAACGTATTCTTTGACTTAGAAACAGGAGAAAAAATAAAAATTAACTTTCTAAAAAATAATGTTTTTCGATTGCATTTGGACCCAAAGGGTGTTTTTGAAGAATATCCAACTCCAAATCAACCTGAGCATGAGACGAAAATTATCGACAAAAATGTTGGCGATTACAAAAAGGAATATGGAGAAATTAACATTAAGGTCGATGAAAGAGATAAGAATGCCTATAAAATATCTACTAATGCTTTAGAGTTAAGGGTAGATAAAGCTACTTCAAAGATGAGCTTGTACGATAAAAAAAGAGCAAAGATTCTTTGGAGTGAAAGTGAACCGCTAAAACATTCGGGCGGAAGTACTGTTCAAACCCTCGGCACAAAAGAAAGTGAATATTTTTATGGTGGAGGTCAACAGAATGGGTTTTATGCCCATAAGAATAATTCCATAAATATTGCAGTCGGGGGAGGTTGGGATGCAGGAGCTGCATCAAGTCCAGTCCCATTCTATTTAAGCACTGAGGGCTATGGAGTCATGCGAAATACTTTTAAGCCGGGTGTTTATGATTTTACCAAAACGTCTACCTTTACTCACGATGAAGACAGATTTGATGCTTATTATTTTGTAGATGATTCCCTTCCAAACATCATTGGCGAATATACAGAATTAACCGGGAAACCGGCCCTTATGCCAAAAACTGGTTTTTATTTAGGACATGCTGATTGTTTTAATGGAACTCATAATGGTCATAAGGACCAACGAACACTCCTAACTAATGGGTTAAATACATTAAATCAATATGTAGATAACGATATGCCTTTAGGATGGATTTTACCAAATGACGGGTATGGATGCGGGTATGGCGGATTGGGTAATTTGGAGCAATTTGTTGATAAAGCAAATGACCAAAAAGTAGAGGTAGGCTTATGGACACAAAGTAATCTCTATCCAGACCCTAATTTACCTGGAGATAGCCCTTTACGCAGAGACCTTGACGGGGAAGTTAAAGCTGGTATTCGAGCAATAAAAACGGATGTTGCATGGGTTTGGCAAGGATATTCCATGGCTTTAAATGCCACACGCCAAGCAGCAGAAGGAATTCAAAAAGATGCTAATTCAGGTGGTGCACGTCCATTTGTTATTTCGCTAGATGGGTGGGCTGGTACGCAGCGTTATGCTACATTATGGTCAGGTGATCAATATGGCGGTAATTGGGAGTACATCAGAATGCATATCCCTACTTACATTGGTGCAGGATTATCAGGAAATCCAAACGTTGGATCAGATATGGATGGTATATTTGGCGGAGATCCAAAAGTGCAGACACGTGATTTCCAATGGAAGGCATTCACGCCAATCCAAATTGATATGGATGGCTGGGCATCAGGAGGCAATGATTACAGTAAATCTAAAAATCCATGGAATTATGGTGAACCATATACATCGATTAATAGGATGTATTTAAAATTAAAGTCACAAATGATGCCTTATATCTACACGATTGCTGAGGAATCTACATCAAAATCCATGCCGATGGTTCGAGGGATGATGTTAGAGTATCCGAAGGATCCATATACGTACGGGACACAAACACAGTATCAATATATGTGGGGGCCAAATCTATTAGTAGCGCCAATATATGATGGAAACTCTAATGATGCTGAAGTAAGGAACGATATTTATCTTCCAGATAAAGATCAAGTTTGGATCGATTATTTTACAGGTAAGCAATATCAGGGAGGTTCGGTCCTTCATAATTTTAATGCCCCAGTGTGGAAGACCCCTGTATTTGTTAAGGCTGGTGCAATTATTCCAATGGCACCAGAAAATAATTCTATTAATGAATTAAATGGTTCGGAAAATAGAATATTTGATGTTTATCCATCGGGAGAATCAGAGTTTACTCTATATGAAGATGATGGTAAAACTGTTGAGTATAAGGAAAAGAAAAATACAACAACGAAGGTCAATTCAAAGGTAATCAAGGAAAAAGCTGTTATAACCGTTGATATCGCAAAAGGAAAAGGCTATAAAGGGATGGTTAAAAATAGGGGCACAGAAGCGATTGTTAATACACGTGTAAGTCCAAAGGATATAAAGGTTAAAGTTGGAAACAAAGATGTTGCATTAAGGAAAGTTACGAATGAAGAGGAATATAACAATTCAGAGAACGTGTACTTCTATAATGAAAAGCCCAACCTGAACAAATATTCTACAAAAGGCTCACCATTTGAACAGACTGACATTGTTACATCACCAAAATTATATATTAAGGTTGGAAAAACAGATATTACGAAAAATAAAATAACATTTACAGTTGATGGCTTCGATAATACCGAAAAGAAAGATGTAGTAGATAAAGAAGTACCAACGATTCCATCAGGGATAAAAGCTGATGAGGCTAACACTACTGATCGAGACATTAAATTAAATTGGAACAAGGTTGATGGCTCGAATACAACATATGATTTAATGATTGATGGTATTGTTCATACAAATGTGTTTAAGTCAAGTGATAGTGGGCAAGCACCATCCTATCTTCATACAGGTTTAACATCTGATACAGAACATTCTTATCGAGTAAGAGCAACGAATACAAAAGGATCATCAGGCTGGAGTGACGAGATCAAAAAAAGAACGAAGCTTGATCGATACAGAAATGTCCCTAAGGATATGACGGCAAAAGCTGATAGTGAACAGCCAGGGGAAGAAGCATCTCTAGCTGTCGATGGAAAAGATGAAACAATGTGGCATACTGCATGGGGAGATACGGGTAATAAACTGCCACATACTTTTGAGATTGATATGAAGTTAGCTTATGAATTAGATAAGCTTGAGTATATTCCAAGACCAAATGCAGGAAATGGTACGATATTAAAATATAATTTAGACATAAGTTTAGATGGAAAAACTTATAAAAACGTCATCACTGATGGAACATTTGAGAAAAATGACAAAACGAAAATTATTGATTTTCAGGGGAATATTACTGCAAGGTATATTAAGTTGACCATTACAAACTCTGTAGGTGGCTTTGGAAGTGCAATGGAATTCAGACCATACAAAAAGGATAAAACTGAAGGAATGGTAGTTGGTGAAAATATACCAAATGGCGTAATTGATGAAGCTGATCTGCTTTTCTTTGCCAGCTATATGGGTGTTGATAAAACGGAAGCTTGGGAGCAGGTTTCAAAGGTGGATATTAATTTCAATGGTGTAATAGACGCATACGATTTAATGTATGTAGCATCACAATTGGGACAAAAACCACTTCAAGCAACAGGTAAACCGGTTGCCGGATTATTGGATATTAGACCTAGTAAGCAGGAGTTAAAAGCAGGAGAGGAATTTTTCGTAGAAATAATCGGGGCAGGATTAAAGGATATTAATGCATTCAACTTAGAACTAAAGCTAGACCCTAACAAATATGAATTAGTAAAAGATTGTAAGCCTGACGGGACTTGCGGTAAAAATATTGTTTCAGCTTCCAATGAAACTGCTAATATGTTGAATTATTCCTTACTTGCGGGGATTGGAAAGCCTGAACAACGAATTATGGCTGCATTTTCCAATAAGGGAACGCAAAATACATTAGAAGGTACGAAGACATTGGCCACGATTAAGTTAAAGGCTAAGAAAGATCTTCAATTTGATATGCCGATAACCAGGTCCTTACTGATTAATACAGCCTTTGACACTATTGATAAAATAGGAGAGGTTTTAAATCCTGGCCAAGAACCTGGAGAGGTGGAACAGCCACAAAAGCCAAAGGAATTACAATAATCGGATAAAGATATGTTAGTTACTGGTGAAGGGGAAAAGATGCAGGGTGGTGCAGCAGCTTTTGCCAAGCTGATTGACGGAATTGAAATGGAATCTCACTGAAAAAGACGGAATTTCTTTACCGTTACCTTTTGACTTTAACTTTACTAAACCACAAGAATTGGATAAATTTATCGTTTATAATCGCCCGCAATACACAAACGGTAAAATTAAAACACTAAGTGTCAAAGTATATACTGAATCTGGAAAAGAGTATGATTTAGGTACAAAAAGTGTTCAAGTTGACGATAAATCAATAACTTTCGATTTAGCGGAGGCTGCTATACCGATTGGAACTAAATTTACAAAGTTATCGATTAACTTTCAGGAATCGCACAGTGGTCCTCTTATGTTATCTGTTGCAGAGGTAGAAGTTTTTGCCAAGAATCCTGCTTAAGTAGAGAAATAAACATAAATATATCTTATTACCTTAGTTGTGTTAGGGTTGATCCGTTAACCCTGACACATAATTTCTGTTATGAGTGGAACAAAAGGGAACCGCAACAGATTGACATCCGAAAAAATTATCGATGAATTTGAGGCTGCAAATCCAAATGTCAAAGTGGATATTCAATGGATGATCAGTGAATTCATGTCGAAGGTTAGAATTGCAGCGTTAATTTGGGATGCACCGGACCTTATAGAGCAATCAGGAGCATAGGTGGAAGGAGTATTAATAAATAACAAGTTTGTAGAACCTTTAAATAAGGGGTATAGGTTGTCGAAATTTTTATCTGAAAATTTAATATATTTTAACTTGTTGGGTTGACCCTACAAGTTGATGTGGTACAATATAAATAATTGAAATAATCTAATTATTTAGACGGTCTAATTTCTATAAGTTTCTCGTACATTTAACTTATACCATCAACCCGATGTTAAAAAGGGGATGGAATGGATTTTTTAAAGAAAACTCGTCTTTCCATGTACTGGCGCAGAATAATGGTGTTGTTGGTGCGGGATTGTGAGTATTCAAAAGAATTTAAAGAGGAGTGTTCGGATATGTTTACGTTCAGTCAAGAAAAATTAGTACCATTAGGTGCACAAATCACAACGGCAGAAATAAAACAGCAGCCTGATTTATGGGCTGAAACCTTTGCATTGTATACGGATAGAAGCAGTGAGATTGAAAAGTTTTTACTAAAATTATCAATGAAACACGACCGAGTTCGGGTTATTTTTACTGGTGCCGGAACATCTGCCTATATCGGCGATCTTGTCACTCCATACCTAAAAGAAAAAGTGGATGAAAAACAGTGGGAATTGCTGAGTATTCCGACAACCACCTTGGTATCCAATCCATATCAATTCCTAAAAGCGGACTTTCCAACCTTACTCGTTTCATTTGCAAGAAGCGGCAACAGTCCGGAAAGTGTTGCTGCCGTCCAATTAACAGAGCAAATTGTGACCGATTTGTATCATCTAACAATTACCTGTAATAAGGATGGCCAATTGGCTAAGCGAGCAGCAGGGGATGAAAATAATTTATTGCTTTTAATGCCTGAAAGATCGAATGACCAAGGATTTGCGATGACGGGAAGTTATACTTGTATGGCACTATCGACTTTATTCATTTTTGATCCTAAGCCCCTGGAAGAAAAAAAGGCCATTTTAAAAATGATTCGGCAAATGGGTGAAAGTGTCATTCAAAGAGAAGACGTCATTCAAGCAATTATCGATCGTGATTTTGACCGCATCATTTACTTAGGCTCTGGTAGTTTAGAAGGTTTAACGAGAGAAGCACAATTAAAATTATTAGAACTGACAGCTGGAAAAATAGTCACTACCTTTGATTCAACGTTAGGCTTCCGGCATGGTCCTAAATCATTTGTGAATGAAAAGTCCATGGTTTTTGTGTTTGTTTCCAACCATCCTTATACACGCCAATACGATTTAGATATGTTAAAAGAAATGCAACAGGACAATATTTCCAGCTATATATGTGCCATCGAGGTTGATGGAGAAAGCAATTATGATGGGAACATATTTAGTTTTGGCAGAGAGGCTCAATCTATACCAGATGCTTATCTGGCCTTGCCTTTTGTCATGGTTGGACAGACGGTTTCATTGCTGGCTTCGATAAAGGTTGGCAATACACCAGATACCCCGTCGCCTACAGGAACAGTGAACCGTGTCGTTAAAGGTGTAACCATCTATGAATACTAGTAATTTGGGTAGGGAGAGCAGCAAGTCGATGTTTATCTTTGCCGATCAGTTTTTTCTTGAGGGAGAGGTCGTAGGGCCTGGTTTTTTGGAAATTAAAGATGGGAAATTCGGTGTTTTTTCCGAAAATCGGCCTGATGAATCAGCAGAAATCATTGATTACGCGGGGGATTGGATTGCTCCTGGTTTAGTAGATACACATATTCATGGGTTTGGAAATCACGACATTATGGACAATGATTTTCAAGGATTGAATGAGATTTCAGAAGGGCTTCTTTCCTGCGGCGTTACCTCGTTTTTGCCGACAACATTAACCTCTTCAACAGAAGTGTTGAATCACGTCACTGAAATGATCGGTGCCAATTATACGAAAGTCAGGGGAGCAAAAATTAAAGGAATCTTCTTAGAAGGGCCGTTTTTTACCGAAAAGCATAAAGGGGCACAAAATACGAAATATTTTTGTGACCCATCCGTTGAAAAGTTGAAAGTTTGGCAAAGGTTATCCAATGATTTTATTAAAAAAATTGCGATTGCACCTGAAAGAAAGGGTGCAGCGGAATTTATTGAATATGCTGTCGGTGAAGAGATAGCTGTAGCGTTAGCTCATAGTGATGCAACTTATGAAGAAGCAAAACAAGCGGTTGAGAGAGGGGCTTCGATTTTTGTTCATACGTTCAATGGAATGAGCCCGCTCCACCATCGTGAGCCAGGGATGGCCGGAGCTGCAATGAATCTAAAAGATGTTTTTGCGGAAATCATTTGTGATGGCCACCATGTTCACCCTGCTGCCGCCAATATTTTAATGAATGCACGCGGCAGAAATCAAACCGTTTTGGTCACCGATTGTATGATGGCTGGGGGAATGGCAGAAGGACCCTATCAGCTCGGCGAATTTGCTGTAGAGGTGAAAGCTGGTGCGGTCCGTCTTGAGGACGGCAGTTTAGCAGGCAGTGTTTTACAGCTGAAAGATGCAGTCAAAAATGTCGTTGATTGGGGGATTGCCACCCCAGAGGAAGCAATCTATATGGCTAGTACCGCACCTGCTAAAAGTATTGGGATGGATGAGGAATGTGGGAAAATTGCTAAGGGTTACGCCGCTGACTTTATTGTGTTGAACCCTGAACTGGAATTAATGGCGACGTACCTTGATGGTGCTTGTCGCTACCATTTACAGAAAGAGGGAGTGCGCAGATTTTAACTGACACGATGAATCCATCTCCAGGTACGCTTTAACTAGTAATGACGTGTCTACCTTTCCTTAAATTATTTGCTTTATGGTCTGCTTTTTGCATTATTCTATTCGATTTATTTGGGAATAGCTCTAGATAACCCATCACCATCTGGTATGGTAAACCGGGTTGTTAAAGGAGTTTAAATATATTTATCATATTTATAGGGGGTAATATCATGCCGAATATTTTGCTGACAAGAATTGACAATCGATTGGTTCATGGTCAAGTAGGAGTAACATGGGTTAATCATTTAGGAGCTAATTTAATTGTCGTCGCAAATGATGAGGTGTCTGAAGATGAGGTACAACAGGATTTAATGGAAATGGTTGTTCCGGAGTCAATTGGAATTCGCTTTTTCTCAATCCAGACGACCATTGATGTGATTCACAATGCAGCAGATGAACAATATATCTTTTTAGTTGTAAAAACACCACAAGATGTGTTGCGACTTGTAGAGGGCGGCGTACCAATTGAAAAAATAAATATTGGAAATATGCATTTTTCTCAAGGGAAAACACAAGTATTCTCCACCATTTCCGTGGATGAAGATGATAAAGCAGCCTTTAGGAAGCTGCGTGACTTGGGAGCGAAACTTGAGGTACGTCGTGTTCCGGATGAAAGACCAGATGATATTTATAAACATTTATAGAAAGAAGTGAGAATGAATGGATAATCACATGTTGCTTCAAGCCTTATTAGTTGCCATATGGGCTGGAATTGCAGGGATTGACCTTTTTAACGGGTTGTTCCACATTCACCGGCCAATCGTAACCGGTGTCATTATTGGCTTGATTTTTGGGGATGTAACAACAGGGGTTATGACAGGTGCTGCCATGGAATTAGTGTGGGCTGGGATGGTTCCGCTTGCTGGGGCACAGCCGCCAAACGTTGTTATTGGGGGAATAATTGGAACGTCGTTTGCGATTCTGACAGGACAAGAGCCAACAGTGGCAATCGGTATTGCTGTTCCGTTTGCGGTTGCGGTTCAGGCATGTATCACTCTCATGTTTACTGCTTTTTCTCCGGTTATGCATAAAGCTGACCAATATGCACAAGAGGCTAATACAAAGGGAATTGAACGGATTAATTATTTCGGGATTCTTACATTATTTATATTCTATTTTGTTATTGCTTTTTTACCAATTTATTTTGGCGCAGAAGCTGCTAAAGGGGTCGTAGAGGTATTACCAAAATGGCTTATTAGTGGCCTTGGTGTTGCCGGGGGAATGATGGCCGCAATTGGTTTTGCAATGCTATTGAAAATTATGTTAAAAAAACAATACGTTGCATTTTTAATCGTCGGATTTATTTTAGTCACATATATGAAGATGCCAGTCATTGCTGTTGCTCTAATTGGGATTGCCATCGCGTTATACGATTACTTCAAAACAAATTCTGGTGATGGATCAGTAAGGGGGGGTGCAAAACGTGGAATCTAAAAAAGTAGAAACGTTAATGAACCATACGAGCAGTCCGGAATATTATCAAGACGGTGCCACAGAACAGGTCTTAACTAAAAAAGATTTAAACAAGATGGTATGGCGATCTCTGTTACTTCAAGCGTCATTTAACTATGAAAGAATGCAGGCCGCAGGATGGTTATATTCGATTTTGCCAGGTTTGAAAAAGATTCACAATAATAAGCACGATTTAAGTGAATCGATGAAAAGTCATATGGAATTCTTTAACACGCATCCATTCCTTGTAAACATTATTATGGGGATTGTCCTTGCTATGGAGGAAAAGAAACAAAATCGAAACACGATTAGAGCCATTCGGGTAGCCATGATGGGACCGCTTGGGGGAATTGGTGATGCTCTTTTCTGGCTGACTTTGCTTCCCATTTGTGTTGGTATAGGTGCTTCACTTGGGCAAGATGGAAACCCTATGGGGGCAGTGATCTTCCTATTAATCTTTAACGCAGTTCATTTTGCTCTTAGATTTGGATTAATGCATTACGGTTATAGTGCTGGAACAAATGCTATCAGTTCTTTAAAGGAAAATACTAAAAAAGTAGCACATGCAGCATCTATTGTCGGGGTAACAGTTGTTGGCGCATTGATTGCCTCATTCGTAAAGTTAGAATCAAGTTTAGTGATCCATGCTGGTAAGGCAAAAATCGCCCTGCAAAAGGATTTACTCGATAAACTCATACCAAACCTATTGCCTTTAGCATACACTTTATTAATGTACTATCTATTAAAAAAGGGATTTTCTCCAGTTAAGCTAATTATCATTACCGTGATCATCGGTATTATTGGTAAAATTCCATTTCCTTTTGGAACCATTTTATAATATATAGCATGTTAGGAGGATTTTAATATGAATGGTTTGATTATTAGCGGTCATGGATCGTTTGCAACGGGTCTTCAATCTTCGGTAAAACTAATCGCTGGAGATCAACCCAATGTGGAATACGTGGATTTTCTTGAATGCGATTCAACATGCGATCTTGAAAAAAAGCTGCTTGAGGCTTTTTCAAGATTACAAGAATGTAAATCTATCTTAGTCTTATGTGATTTAGTTGGCGGTTCTCCGTTTAAAACGGCCGTTTCGCTTACGAATGGAAAGGAAGGTTTTGCTGTGGTTGGCGGAACAAATCTTGCGATGGTCCTCGAAACTGTTTTAATAAAGGATGGACTTCAAATCGATGGATTAAGAGATTTAGCGATCAATACTGGTAAAGAAGCGATTAAGGGTTTTCAAAAATCGGAGCGTCCAAGATTCAAAGAGTCTAGCATGTAATGAAAGCGATAAAGGATAGGGAAATCTATAAGTCTAATAATTGTGACTCCCAGGCCCTGATAAGGAATATGATAGAACGGAACTACAACTAAATATTGTAAGGATGGATAGGTTGTTGGATTTTTTGTCTGAAAATTAAAACATTTAATGTGGATGGATTCGGCTACATTAAATGTTTTACTGCTAATGGGTTAATCCTACAAGTTATGGTGACATAATAGAATTACTTAAAACAATCTAACAATTAGTCTCATAATCTAGTTTATATGAGTTTTTCTTTTAATTTAACTTGTACCAACAACCCAATGTTATAATCGTTTTTTGAAGAAACACCCGTCTTCCTGATTATATCAATTTTTTAAAATCGATGAGCAGGTACAATAGAATAAATAGAGGTGCAGGAACATGAAAATGGCAATAGGTATTGATATTGGTGGGAAAAAGATTGGGGTGGTCAGTATTTTGAAATTCAAAGAGGCTGTCAAAAATACCATTGATTGGAGTATTGCGATCCCTAAGGAGTCCCTCCATATGACAAGTACAGCGTCCGTGAAAAGTATTGGCATCGATGGGGGATGCGATATGATTGCGAACGGTTATGATGCCGATTTTATCGCCTTAATACCGGATCTAGATTTAATTGCCACGTATCTTGATAGGGTTTTCCGGTTTCAAGTTAAAAACTTGATAGGGAAAGAGGGAGTGCGATGATTTTAGCTGTCACTATGAATCCATCTGTTGATATTTCCTATCCAATTCAAGATTTTAAGCTAGATGATGTTAATCGTGTGGAAAATATTCGTAAAACTGCTGGCGGAAAGGGCTTAAATGTAGCCCGAGTTGTCAAGCAGATGGGAGAAGACGTTTTGACCACAGGTGTAATTGGCGGGACTATTGGTGATTACATTATTCAGGAATTGACGAAAAGTGATATCAGGAATCATTTTTATAAAATCAATCAAGAATCAAGAAACTGTATCGCGATCCTCCATGATAGCAAGCAGACAGAAATCCTCGAATCTGGGCCAAGTTTATCCACGGAAGAAGGAACGGCCTTTTTAGAAAAATATCGAGAACTGCTGTCTGAAGTTTCTCTTGTTACTATTTCAGGTAGTTTGCCAAAAGGGCTTGAGTCTGAATTTTACCGTCAGATGGTCGAAATTGGCCGGGAGAAGGGAATTCCAGTGATTGTAGATACATCAGGGGAGCCGCTCCGACAAGTTTTGAACCATAATGTAAAACCTTTTGCGATCAAACCGAATATCTCAGAACTGTTCCAGCTTTTTGGCATGGAAGTGGAGGAGAGCACAAGCAGCTTGAAGCAACTATTAAATAATAAGTTATTTCATGGGATAGAATGGATTGTCGTTTCGATGGGAGCGGCAGGTGCTTTTCTCAAGCATGGTGGAGATTATTACCGGGTTACTATTCCTGCTATAGAGGTCATAAACGCTGTTGGCTCGGGTGATGCGACTGTCGCAGGGTTAGCGGTTGCCCTAAAACGAAAGCAAGCCGTTTCGGACATCCTGAAAACTGCGATGACGACGGGCATGCTCAATACGATGGAAGAGGTAACGGGTTATATTGATCCGGAGAAGTTCGGTCAATTTTTTGAAATGGTAGAGGTTATTAAAATAGATTAATAGAGGTGATTGTTGATGTTAAAATTAACGAATAATAAATTAGCGGCTCTCAAGCGTTTGTCGGATGAAAATGGAATTATCGGGGCTTTGGCAATTGATCAACGCGGTTCATTAAAGAAAATGATTGTAGCTGGAAGTGAGAATAATGTCGGGGATGAGGGCATCATTCGCTTCAAAGAATTGGTTTCTGAAGAGTTAACACCATATGCAACTTCGATTCTATTGGATCCGGAATATGGTTTGCCGGCTGCGAAGGTCCGTCATTCGGACGCTGGGTTATTGGTGGCGTATGAAAAAACAGGTTATGATGCAACAACTGAGGGCCGATTGCCTGATTTATTGCCAGAGTGGTCCGTTAGACGCCTGAAGGAAGCTGGAGCAGATGCAGTTAAATTTTTACTGTACTATGATGTAGATGAAGATGAAAAAATTAATGACTATAAGCACGTTTATATGGAACGAGTTGGATCTGAGTGTGCGGTAGAGGACATTCCGTTCTTCCTTGAAATAGTGACTTATGATGCCAAAAATGATGATGTGAAAAGCATGGAGTATGCCAAATTGAAGCCTCATAAAGTTATCGAGGCCATGAGGGAATTCTCTAAACCGCAATACAAGGTGGACGTTTTAAAGGTAGAAGTTCCAGTAGATATGAAGTTTGTAGAGGGTTACGCAGAAGGCGAGACAGCCTATAGCAAGGAAAAAGCGGCTGCGTATTTCAAAGAGCAAAGTGAGGCAACAGATCTGCCGTTTATTTTCTTAAGCGCCGGCGTAAGTGCAGAATTGTTTCAAGAAACCTTGACGTTTGCGAAAAAATCCGGCTCAACTTTCAACGGTGTCCTCTGCGGCCGGGCAACATGGAAAAATGGTGTCGCTCAATTTGCCGAAAATGGTGAACAAGCCGGACGTGCTTGGTTACAAGAAAACGGCAAAAAAAATATCGAAAGACTAAATATTGTCTTGAAAGAGACAGCATGCCCGTGGTTTGTAAAAATATCAGGATAAGGAAGCGAGGTAAGAAAGTGTGGGGAAGGTTTTCGCGCTTCCTTATTTTTTGATTTATTTTTAAAAGTCGTTTTGATTGGAACTCGGAAAACGGTCCGATTAAGAAGGGGGTCCATATTCTGCAAACGTAGAAGGTATTAATAACGATTTTGATAAGCTATCAGTATTATAGTTTGGTAGAAGCTATTTCGTTATAGAACCTGGTTGTTAGTTTGACGCAATAAGTGATGATGGTATAATTTAGGTTATTAAAAGAACGATAGTATAGTTTGGAGGCAGGTTTAGTAAAATGAAACCATTGCAACATGAAAGTTTAATCCCGCTTTATCATCAATTAATGGAAAGATTAAAGGATTCAATTGAAAAAGGTCATTGGGCACTTGGTGATAAAATTCCTTCAGAAAATCAGTTAATGGATCAATTTGGTGTGAGTCGCAACACGGCAAAAAAAGCAATTGAGGAGCTTGTACAGGAAGGAATTCTATACCGAATTCAAGGAAAAGGTACCTTCGTAGCAAAACCAAAATTGCAGCAGTCATTGATGGGATTTTATAGTTTTAGTAAAGTATTGAAAGAAAAAGGCTTGAATCCTAAGGATATCATTCTAAAAATAGAAGAAGTCAAACCAAATGCCAAAATCAAAGAAGCGCTACAGCTGAGTGATGATGTGAATGTCATTGAAATGAAACGCCTTCGCTGTGCTGAAGATGAACCGTTTATTTTGGAATCATCTTTTATTCCTAAACGTGTTGTTACAGATATAGAGCAGTTAAAAAGGGTAGGTGAAATTTCTTTATATGATCTATTTTCACAACATTTTAATACCGTAGTAACAAGAGCAAACGAGGCATTTGAACCCGTTCTCATCCGTTCCGAAGAAAGTGAATATCTGCAAACGGAGGAAGGTCGACCCGCACTTCTGCTTGAACGAACTGCCTACGATACCAATGGTGTGCCTGTTGAATTTTGTATATCCATTGTGCGGGGCGATCGCTGCCGCTTTTACACTGAATTAACCTAATCTTTGAATCACTCATAATATTTGTTTATGGGTGATTCAATTGATCTTTTTTTACAATACTCCATTATCCATTCTAAAATTTTACTTTAGTTACAATTCAGGTGGCGTATCAGAATATAATCCGGTGGAAATGGACATAGTTGAGGCCATAACTTACTCGGAACAGGTTTACTGGCAGCAGCTATGGTACTTCGTTATTATGGTTGCCCAGGAGGAGAAATTGCTTCTAGATGAACAAGCTAAGCTAGCACATGCAGAACAAGAGGGCATGGAAAAAGGAATTGAGCAAGGTAAGATGCAAATGATTCGAGGGATGCATGAAATTGGTGTACCGCTTGAAACTATTGCAAAAGCAAGTAAGTTAAGTCTGAAGGAAATAGAGCGTATCTTGAAGTTAAAGTAAATATATGGACCTACAGTACTCATGAATAAAAGAAGGTAGATGCTCATTATCATGGTACGTTTAATAGAAAAGCATTGCTGAAGATTTTAGCAGTGCTTTTTCTCAATCAACTTTTTGATATTTTTCATTCTGCTCACAATTATATAGAAAAGTTGAAAGAAGAACGTGAATAGTCCGAAACAAATATGTTTCGGACTAGGGGTTCAATATCTTATCCATTTTATTCAACATTTTTTAAAGATTAAGAGGTTGAATTTTCTGATTTTTAAAGTAAGAAAAATGTATTACGTTAATCAATAGATACGCCACTAGAGACAATCGGTTTTGTTGGTGCTGGCGTATCTCCACCATTAAACGAAGAATGTTGTGATACATTTAAATTGATCATGCTACATGCTAATGCACTTACTACTACCATACTTAATAACACTTTTTTTATTTTTTTCATTACTTTAACGCTCCTTTTCTCAAATGTTTCTTATCAGCATTATTGCTAATATAGAAATATTTGCTCGCTTTAACATGATTATTTGCCTCGTAAAATTGGAGTGCTAAAATCTCTGCATATTCTTTTATACAATCCCACATGTCCTCTTTTTCAAAATAAGAAATTGCATCAGTAACTACTTTTTCTAATTTAATGCTAGGTAGTTCTGTGATTAGTTCATTTAAAACTGCGAAACGATGCTTATATTCCTCATTTCCTGATTCATTTGTATACTTTATTCCTTGCTCGATATATGCTTTTGCTGTTTCAACGCCTTCTAATTTATAATATGCTCTTGCTAAGACAAATAATGCTTTAAAATGGTTCGGTATGGTATTTATAATCTCAGAACTCTGTCTAATCGCCAATGGATATAAATCTTGAATATTATATAACCAGCCTAAATTGGATCGTACTCGCAATAATAATTGTCCTTCATCATACTTCTTAAAAACATCAATAACCGTATTGAGACATTCTTCCGCTCTTTCAAATTCTCTTAGATCTATACAAGCCAGTCCATATACATTGTCGCATAAAGCAATATTAATTTCATAGCCTACATGATTCCGGTATATTTCTTTGGCTTTTACTACATGTTGAATCGCTTCAAATGGTTGATAAGATTGATAACAGTAAGTTGAAAATCTATACTCAAACTCGGCTTTTTCTACTTCATCAGGTATATCAATTAAAAGTTCTTCTGCCTTTTCATAGTGTGTTTTCGCTTCAGTATAATTAGCTAAAATTGTAGAGTGGATTGCCTTAAAGAAATAATAATAGTAAGCTAAAAATGAAAATTCCTCTTTGATATTAGGGAGTTTTTCTATTTGATTAAAAGAATCTTTTGTAATACTCATTCCATCTGCCAAGACTTTATATCTAAAATTCAGTAGGGAATAATAGAATGATACATATTGATCTGTTTCTATTTCCTTTAAAAGTTCTTTTACTTGTAGATATGTCTGTTTTGCTTCTTTTACATGATATAAACGAATTTCTTCATACCATTCATGTAATAATTTCATCAATTGCTTATTACTTTTTTCTTGAACAGTCATAATATCCCCCATTTCTCTGTAAAGGCTTATTCTGATAATAACAGGAATTAGATAAAATAAATTTAACTACGATTTTTTTCACTAATATACAGAATATTCTGGATTATAATAATGTCCATGCTTTTAAATTTGAAAAAGTATAGTTAAGCAAGTACAAGTTTTGTTAATGCTTTTTTTGATTTTGATTTATCATTTTAGCCAAGAAGACTCCTTCCTCAAGGAACGCGAAGTGAGTAGGTGGGAGATGAATTGGCTTCGGACAAGGGATGTCAGGAAGCCATCTTAATTGTTCGACATACATAAACTGTTACTTCACTACCAATCGAATGTATGTTTGTTGTATAATAGACACATATCGAAATGGAGGTGAAACGAATGATGATCAATAAAGCATATAAATTTCGTATCTATCCAAATAAAGCACAAGCGATTCTAATCAATAAAACGCTTGGCTGTTCTCGTTTTGTATTCAATCACTTCCTATCTCTATGGGATAATGCATATAAAGAAACAGGAAAGGGTTTGACATATGGTACATGCTCTGCCAAACTTCCTGCCATGAAGAAAGAGTTTGTTTGGCTAAAAGAAGTGGATAGTATTGCGATTCAGTCGTCTGTTCGCAACCTTGCGGATGGTTATACACGCTTTTTCAAAAAACAAAACAGTGCCCCGCGTTTCAAATCTAAGAAAAACAACGTGCAATCTTATACCACAAAACAAACAAATGAAAATATTGCCGTTGTAGGAAACAAAATGAAGTTGCCAAAACTAGGTCTTGTTCGATTTGCCAAAAGTCGTGAAGTAAAGGGACGTATTTTAAATGCTACGGTTAGACGGAACTCTTCTGGCAGATACTTTGTGTCATTGTTAGTTGAAACAGAAGTGCAAGAACTTCCGAAAACAAATTCTTACATTGGAATGGATGTGGGACTAAAAGATTTCGCCATTTTGTCAGATGGAACAACCTATAAAAATCCGAAGTTTTTTCAATCGTTAGAAGAGAAGTTGGTAAAAGCACAGCGTGTTCTTTCTAGAAGAATGAAAGGATCTTCTCGCTGGAATAAACAACGAGTAAAGGTAGCTAAAATTCATGAATACATGGCAAATGCTAGAAAAGATTACTTGGACAAAATCTCAACTGAAATCATCAAAAACCACGATGTTATCGGTATAGAAGATTTGCAAGTATCTAATATGTTAAAGAATCATAAGTTAGCAAAAGCGATTAGTGAGGTATCATGGTCACAGTTTCGAACCATGTTGGAATATAAAGCGAAATGGTACGGCAAACAAATCATTGTCGTATCGAAAACATTTGCTTCAAGCCAATTATGTTCTTGTTGTGGATATCAAAACAAAGACGTTAAAAATCTAAACCTACGTAAATGGGACTGCCCTTCTTGTCGTACACACCATGATAGGGATATTAACGCAAGTATCAATCTAAAGAATGAAGCGATAAGACTTCTAACCGCAAGGACTGTGGAGATAGCCTAATAAATTAGAGTTCGATAGAACTCTTTACTTAGGAATCCCCCTCTTCTAAACGAAGTGAAAGTGGGGGTAGTTCAATAACTGTTGTCTATTGAATACTTCTTATAAGAGGTGGCGTAGCACTATAGTAGAAAAAGAGAGCTTATACTGTTATGGTATTGAGAAATACGTAGGGCTTATTAAGCATCAAGGGATTCCTCGAAAATAAATAGAAGTATATCCATATCTGTTTACATTGAAGAGGGAGCGTTGGTTTATGATAAGTTTTGGGGTTAATTTACGCACTATTATTAGTTATACACAAGAGAGTAGGAATCTTAATAATATACGGATTTTAAGTAAGTTGGGTATAAGATTATTTGATACATATGGAGAACCATTACCTGTATCAGATGTTAATCGAGAATTAGTAACGGCATTAAAATGCCAAGACATAAATACGCAAAGATATATATTAAGTCATTTACAAGGTTAGAAAAACCGATATTATGCTGCGTTTTTCCATACATATGTTCTATCCGATAAACCAAAAAGTTATCATCAAAGGTTTGTGAAATTTTATTTTCTTAAATTGAGTGAATTACGTAGTAATATTTTAAAATTATTTAATTTGGTACTATAGTTTGTATCACCATGAAATGTATAAAACTCGTCTATGTCAATAAAAACAGAATAAAGAATGTGTAATGAAGTACCCATCCAATTATTATGTGTATAACAATTGGATGGGTATTTTTTTACTTATTCCAAAATAGGGACAAAGCTAAATGCAACGGATCGTTATCAAAACGCGAGTGTACAAATGTAACAAATGAAATTTCTATTCATAAGTGTGGTTCTTCTATTTAATCAAGTATGATTTAATACTTTCTTAGTTTTGGTTAAGGAAATTTATATACTTAAAGTAAAGGGGGTAATTTTTAATGAAGGGGGAGGAGAATTTGAAAATGCTCAATTCAGTTGCGCCTAAACAAATAAAAAATGAAGATTTACCATTTGATATTTCCTGGATGACCGATTGGATTGTAGACTGGTTTGGTTCTTTGTTTAATGGCGGCAGTGATGTAATAAAAGATGGGGGAAATAAAGTAGATGGTGTAGTCCATGCGAGTGTGCCTGCATTTTTTGATGTGATTTTCCTTATTCTTTCTGTAGTAATTTTAATTTCATTATTAGTTTTTGGAGCCTCTTTATGGTTTAAACATATAAAGTGGAAAAAAAGATCTATATATTTTGGAGTAGGTTCGTTTATTCTCATTCTATTAATAAGGATTCTACCAGTGTTAATGTTGACAACACGTTCTTTTGATTTTCAAACCTTTATGAGTAATATGGTGGGCTTAATAACTTCTATAATTTTAGGGACAGCTGTATTAATGTTTTTAATATCGCTAGCATTAGGTATGCTTTATAAGAAATTTGAACATCCCAAATATGGAAAATGGAGTTCAAGTTTGAGATATAGTTCAATTTTTATATTTGTAATGACATTGATAGTACCGGCCTTGCTGCGTCATTTATAATCTTTGTTTATATAGGGGAAGGAGGAATAGTGCAGGTAATTTCTATAATGTTTCTGTGTAATTATGCTAGTGCTCGTTCTCCTCTAGATTTCTGAGTTAAGTCTAATACATTAAAAAGAATTTTGTTGTATGAAGTTTTGGCAAAGGGGGAGAGGTACTAGTGACTACTTTTGTTGTAATGGTGAGTATATTCTTAATTCTGTTTGTAATTGGTCCCAAAGCGACTAAGAGAAAAGAAGAAAGAGATAGAATTGAAAAAGAACATAAAGAGAAAATGGAGGCTTTAGAGGAAGAAAAGATTGACTTAGATATTAATGGGACTAAAGTACGGTTACACAAGAAGCCAAAGCTAAAGAAAAGTATATATAAAATAAAGGGTAATAGATAACGAAAAATTAGGTTACATTTAAAAGTGAATTTAGAGCAGGTAGCAAAAAAATCGGATAACATTTAAATATTTAGGGGGATTACATTATATGTTGCGTATGCGATTACATGGTCCATTATGCTAAGAGCATTTCTTAAACCACCTTCAGCTAATTGAGATATTAAATGTAATGCTTCGTCTGTAATCCGAATCCCTTGATCATGGGAGATGAATTTTAACCTTTCAATCATTGCTTGAAGAGGTATATTTCGAAATTCAAATTGTTGGCATCTAGAAATGATAGTTTTAGGTACTTTTTGTGGATCTGTTGTAGCCAGTATGAAAATAACATGTGCTGGCGGCTCTTCTAATGTCTTTAATAGAGCATTAAATGCAGAATTTGAAAGCATATGCACTTCATCGATAATGTACACTTTATATTTTCCTGTAACCGGTGCTAAATGTACCTGATTTAGTATCTGCCGTATTTCTTCCACTCCAGTATTACTTGTAGCATCAAATTCTAGAATGTCCGCGAATTTATTATTGTTGATATCACTACAGTTGGCGCACTTTTGGCAAGGCTCACCATTATTTAAAGGAGTTAATCATTTTATATTTAGGTCATAGATGTTAAACTCAAAAAAATTAAAGGTAGGAACATATTTGATATGTACAAAATGTTCCTACCTTTTTATTATGTGGCGAGTGTAGCTTTGAAATAAAGTTTGATCAAAAATACCCCACAAGCCAGCACTTTACAATAAATAAAAAGCATCCATTTTGAAAAAAGATTAATCAAAACGGATGCTTTTCTAGTAGATTTAAGATTGGTTTTTATAAAAAAGATTGATCCTTTTTTACTTATGTTGTTCAATAATAGCACCCGTTAATTGAAGAAATGCTTATTTAAAAATATGGAAAGTAAATTGGTATTTATAAAGGTATACATTCACAGATATATAGGAAACTATAAAAATAAGAGAAGTATGTAGTATATTATTTAGAAAAATCTGATTATTTTATGGTATAATAAAAATATGGAAAAATAATTCTGATTTTAGCCCGGCGTTAGCGGGTTCCAACATAATCGCTCCGGTAACTTGGCTATTTTTATAGCATTATATTTTGCGGCAAAAAAAAATTAGCTTGGGATATGAATAAGACCATTTAAATAAACTTCTTACCAGCTGTAGGCGTTGCGTTGGGCTAAGATCAGAATGTAGAAATGGATGAGCTACCTTAATTCGATGGTAGCTTTTTGTTTTTGAATGGGCGTATGGTGCCACACTTTTCAGGAGATAAAAAAAGAACTTCGAAGTCGAGTTCGAAGATGCAAAGAGGATTTATGGAGCGCAAAACAATATCAAATTACTTTCTAAAACACTTCCAAAAGATAAAGTGAAAAAAATTGTATCAGATTCTATTGAGTAAGGAACCGCCTTACTTAAAAAAAAGGTTAAGTAACCCAATCTAGGAGGAGCCATTAATGAAAAAGGAATTACATACAGTTAAAGAAATAGCAGTTAAAGCAGTTAAAGGATTCGGATTTGTTGCAGTGTTATCTGTTGGATTAGTTGGTTGTAGTAGTGAAGAACCAGTTAAGAAGGAAGAGACTAAACAGTCCCAAGAAGTTAAGAAAGAAGTTAAAGAATCAGAAGAAGTGGATAAACAACAGGAAGAAGCTAAACAACAACAAGAAGCAGAAGTAAAAAAAGCTGAAGCGGAAAAAGCTAAACAACAACAAGAAGCAGAAGTAAAAAAAGCTGAAGCGGAAAAAGTTAAACAACAACAAGAAGCAGAAGCAAAGAAAGCTGAAGCGGAAAAAGCTAAACAACAAGAAGCAGAAGCAAAGAAAGCTGAAACGGAAAAAGCTAAACAACAACAAGAAGACGTAAAAACAAGTGCTATTGTTTTAGATGATTCATTGAATATTCATAAATCAAAAGTAGCTGTAATTGTTGGATATATTGAAGACGAATTTACACGTGCAGATTTAAAAGACTCAGCTTGGAGACAAGGTATGCACGCCAATTTAGCTAGCCTTAAAAGATTAGTTGTTGATATGCCTAATGGGGGTGTAGCTGAAGGTAAGCAAAATGATTATAACCGTTATTACAACATCATGGAAAAGCTTTATTACTGCTCACAAACATTATCTGAAAACATTTCGAATGGAAACCAAGAATTGTTTGAACGTGCTAAAACTAACTTTATTGATGTAGCTGAAAACCAATTCAAACCATTGGGTAAATAATGATTATTTTACTAATTGTAGAATTCTAATTTATATATTTTAATGTTGTCTTTACTTACTGAGCGAGGTGATTTGTTAACGCTTGAAAGATTTCTATGAATAACAATATGTTTATCGATACAGTATTCAAGGTTTGTGCCGTAATTTGTAGTTATTAATTCAGTTATATAGTCGCTAATAAATGAAAAAACAACACGATACTTATCGAATTCTTCCTTTTTGTATTTTCTATCGTCCTCATAGGTTTGAATTATAAGGAAGAAATGAGGTTTTATAGTGGGAAAAGCACTATTTAATGTAATTGGAATAACACTGGGATTCTGTGTATTTATTACTGCGTGTTCAAAATTAGATACTATGCCTTCTAAATCTAATGAATCAAAAAGTGAAGTAGTTGAAAAGGAAATTAGCAAAAAAGAAATAAAAAAAGAGGATACCAAGACATATGAATCGTTATTTGCTACAAATGCCCCGTTAATGATTCAGGAAGGAACAGGTAAATACGCAAAGGAAAGAGCACACTCATCAGAAGAAATTAATGAACTTAATCAGGAATTGATGAAATTACCAAAAGATTTAAGTGCAGAACAAATATATGTACAATTACTAAATCTACAGGCGCAAAGTTATAAAGAAGCTGTAAGTAAACTGGAGGGAATTATCCCTGAATTAGCTATTAAAGAACAAAATAATGACAATGTACATTCTATAAAACCAAAAGATAAATCCCTGAATGTGGAGATCTTACTTGATGCAAGCGGTAGTATGGCTAGTAAAGTTAATGGTCAAATTAAAATGGAATCTGCTAAGAAAGCTATTTACAACTATCTTGATAAGATTCCGGATAATGAAAATGATAAAAGCTTATCCTGTGGATCCTCGGAGGTAATGTACCCATTACAGCCTTATAATAAGGAACAATTTAATGCTGCTTTATCTAAGTTTGGTCCGAAGGGGTGGACGCCGTTAGCATCAGCTATAGATTCTGTAAATGATGATTTTAAAGAGGATACCGGTGATGAAAACCTAAATGTAGTATATATTGTGAGTGATGGAGAAGAGACTTGTGGGGGATATCCAGTTAATGCTGCCAAAAACCTCAATCAATCCAATACTCATGCAGTTGTAAATATTATTGGATTTGATGTGAAAAATAGTGAGCAACAGCAATTAAAGAATACTGCAGAAGCAGGAAAAGGGAATTATGCGACAGTAAGTAATGCCGATGAATTATATCAAACTCTTAATAAAGAGTATGAAAAACTATATAAAGAATGGGAAAATTGGAAGATTGATCAATACTTCAGTCTGAATACGCAGTGGGCAGAGTTATTTATGAATATTAAAAAGGCTCATATGGAAATTAATGATGTAATTAATAAAGAACACTATAATTTAAAGAATAATATTTCTTACTTTTAAGTGAGAAATAAATCATTGATAATCATAAAAAGCTCAGTCTTGAAAAAATTATTAAGCTTCGATTTGAAACACTAACTAGTTATTATAATGATAGAGAAAAGGAGTTAATAAATCTTATAACTGAAAAAGAAAAGAACATGAAACAACAATTGGAGCAATCTAAACCATAATGAAAAGATGTTAAAATATAAATGGTTGATAATTTATCATTTTCCATTGGGTGGGAGTTCTGCGGTAGAACATTATTTAAGTAAGTTTAATTTTTTGCTAGAGGAGGAAATTCTTTGTCTTTTATGAATAAGATACTTAGAGGTTCAACCCTGGTTATAGTTTGGGTATTTATGCTTGCATTTTTGATTTATGGTGATAAGTTTCTTGGATTGGGTCTTTCAAAGTTAAGTGTGGGTGTCGAATCTCTATTACTACTAACGTTGCTTTTCGCTCTTTTGATTACTATACCCAAATTAAGAAGTGACTTTGCAGGTTATTTCTTTTTGAGTAATAAAAAACGTTTAACTATTGGACTACCAATATTGTTAGCGCTAGGAATGCAAGTTGCGTTTAATTTTGCGCGTTTTATCCCAACGTGGATGGGGGGCGAAATGATAGGGGGTGGATCAGCACAGTTTAATACGTCTGAAGTTTTAAGCGAGATGGGAGAACGTATTTTGGTTAGTATCATTGTCCCGTTTAATGAGGAATTTGTATACAGATATGTACCTTATGCAGCGCTATTATGGTTGGCTAATGATGCGAAAGAGTATTCTAATGTGTCAAATAAATTGTATTTTAATTTATTTGTAGAAAAAAACACTAAATATGTTTGGGTATGGATATTGTCTACAAGTTTTGTGTTTGCAATCATACATGAGCCTGGTGTATTGAATTTCTCATTCTATTTTATCCCTGGGATTGTATATGCTTTGCTGTTCTTAAGATATGGTCTCTTTTCGGCTATATTAGCTCATAGTTCGTATAATTTATTTTCAGGAATTATATTTGAGATGGTGAAGCGTATATTATAAATTATTAATTACAATCCAAATAAAACACTATGAAGAGTTCTTTTTATTTGGTTTTATCATTTGTTTTTTTCAAAAAAATTGGGCCGAAGCAATGAAGTTAGGTAGGAGATTAACCGCTCGTAAAAGCCTAATGGGTTCAGCTGAATATATTAACTTAAAGACACGAGAGTACAATTTAATGTAATAAAAAAGAGCCATATATGATGCTATGGCTCTTTTTAAGTATTAAAACGTTTCTCCATGTTCTCTCATTACGTAATGGATAGAGCTATCTTGTACTTTTGGTGCAAATGTTTCTCCGTGTTCAGCATTTTGTATTGTGTTATTGGAAGTAAAGCTAAAACCAAAAACGGCTACTAATCCTAGAGTGATACCTAAAGTTTGAATTACTTTCTTCATTATTTTAGTGCCTCCTTTTTACGTAGTTTTTCTTCGGCTTCGTGTGACTTAAAGAAATATTGGTTTGCTTTATCTTGATGGTTAGATGAGTAGAATTTTAAAGCCAATTGTTTAGAATAGTCATGAACGAACCCTAATAAACCTTCTTGTTCAAAGTACTCAATTCCTTCTGTGATTATATTTTCGGACTTTTCTGTGGATTCTTTCGAGTTTAGTGCGCTTAATATTAAGAAGTGGTGTTTATATTCCGTGTTATTGATACAATCACATGCATCTAACCCAGTTTTAATAAATTTTAATGACTCTTCTGTATTTCCAAGTTTGTAATTTTCTCTTGCAATAAGGAAAATTGCTTTATAACTCCTTTCTGGAGTATCAATAGCTGTTGTTAGGTTTCGGATAGCTGCTTCTGAAAGATTCTGTTCAGCATATAGAAAACCTAAATTATGTCTAATTTTAAGGCCTAACATGGTGTTGTGTTTTTTTGTAACGATATCTAAAGCTTTAATAAAATATTCTTCCGCATATTCATATTGTTTAAGTGATGTACATGTTAATCCAAGGATATTATTACAAGCTGCTATATTAAGTTCATATCCTGTTTCAGGTTCGAAGAATTTTAAAGCGCGATTTGCATACTTAACTGCTTCTAAAGGTTGTCTTACCTGATAGTAAAAGGCTGCTGCTTTATAATAGAATTCAGCTTTCTCAATCTCATCAGGGATATTTGCGATTAATTGTTTGGCTTTATCGAAATGCTCACCGGCTTTTTTATATTCTCCAATTTCTGTGTTATGAATTGCCTTAAAGAAGTTGTAGTAGTAATTTAAAAGTTCTTCACTTGGTTTATTAAAATCTTCAATTTTTTCAAGAGATTTTTTAGAGCCTTCATAATCCTTGTTTAACATATTATGTCTAAACTCTAATAAAGAGTAATATAAACGCACGTTATGGTTTTCTTCAATTTTATCAATCTTATTTTTTATTTCTCCAAATAAATGAGTTGATTTTTCATGATCAAGTTCGCGAATAGAGTCATGCCAGTTACTTAAAAGCTCTTTAATTTCACTTAATGTTACTGTTGCTGCTCCCATATAAAACCCTCCTATTATATATTGTGTAATTTCTCATTATTGTATCAGAATTGTTAATATTTGGGCATCTAGAAAAATATTTCTCAACAATATTTTATTGCCTTCTTCAGAAAAAATTATTGTTTTCGAGTTTTTCAGACTGCAACATACATGAATAAACTTGAAAAATTTTTTATAAAGATAATTGGACCCTTAGCAGAATAATTAAATGTGAGCTAATTTTGAAATTTACGCCTGGTTCTTTTTAAGAATTGAGAATAGGTTGATATTATTTTACCGGTACTTAGTTTCGTAGATTTATTTGTATATATTTAAAGTGAAGGACAAGTTACTTTTATTCACCTGTTAAGTAAAGGTTTTTTATCTTTATAGTTTAAAGGGGGGATCTGTAGAAAAGTGAATCCGGTTTGGTTTGCGATTCTTATGATAGTTATAGCTATAATTTTGGTTCTGGTGCAAAAACTTCAGGGCAATTGCAAGTAATCTCTAAATCTAGGACATACTGATACTATTACTCTAAAAAAGGTGTGTAATCGGTATGGAAAAGGAAAAATTGTTCAAATGGAAGCACTATCAGCTTGATATTATCTTATTAACGGTACAATCTAAGTTTTCGTGATTTGGTAGAAATGATGGAGGAACGAGGTTTGTCTATTGCTCACACCACCATTATGCGTTGGGTGCATCAATATGGACCTGAATTAGACGAAAGAGTACGACGTCATCTTAAGACGACAAATGATTCCTGGAGAGTCGATGAAACATTTGTGAAAGTAATAGGTCAATGGATGTATTTATATCGGGCAGTCGATTCAGAGGGGAATACAATTGATTTTTATCTAAGTAAATCAAGAGATAAACAAGCAGCCAAGCGTTTTTTTAAGAAAGCCTTGGCTGCTTCTCATATTTGTAAACCTCGTGTTATAACAGTAGACAAGAACCCAGCCTATCCCATAGTGATTCAAGAGTTAAAAGAAGAGAAACGTATGTCTGAAGGCATACAAATAAGGCAAGTTAAATATCTCAATAATATAGTAGAACAGGATCACCGTTTCATTAAGAAACGTGTGCGTTTTATGTTAGGATTCAAGTCGTATGAAACAGCCACTTCTATATTGAGTGGTGTTGAAGCCATGCATATGCTGAAAAAAGGACAACTTCACCCACAGGTGAAGTCTGCCCAAAATGAAGTTAGATTCATACATAAATTGTTTGGAATTGGATCATAATCTGTCATTGAACAGTCCATGTAGGTTCTATGTCTCTATCAAATGGTTTTTGTACCAGAACCGAATCATTAGTATCACAAAAGCCATCAAGCAATGATAATTGCATGATGGCTTTTGTTATTTTCTTATTTCTTTGTCGCATTGACCCATGTAACAATATCCTGGATAACATACGCAGGAACATTGGAAGGGATTTCATATTCACTAGGATGACTTAATTCCCCGTCCCCCTCCGTGAAGAAGTGATTCAATTTCGGATATTCTTTGAACTGAACATTACTGCGGCTTGAAAGCCCTTCTTGCCATTTTGTATATTCATCTTTTACTGTTACTTGATAATCGCGTGCGCCTTGCAGAATCAGTAATGGTTCTTTTCGTGATGCTGCTTCCTCAACTGGGCGCCAACGAGTCACATCATACATGAAATGTGGAGAAAGATAATTATAACCAGCTGGTGGATGATCTGGATCAAAAGTTGGATCCTCAATATAGGCAAATTGTTTTTTTAGTTCATTAATATATTCCTTTGGTGCCCCGAGGTACTGATACTGATCAAGGAGTATGTCAGTAAAAGGACGCGCAGGTGGTGCCATTAAAATACTCCCTCTCACAAGTGATGAAGGTGCTTTGTTTAATATACGTGGCATCGTGCCAGCTCCTTGACTATGTCCGAGAATGAAAATGTTAGCAGGGTCAATGCCTTCCTGTTGTGCTGCTGATTTTGCTGCATATATGGCATCATCTGTAGTATCACGGTCTAACGTAGCAGGTTCTGCACTCATTTTAAAACCGTGTTCTGAAGAACGTTTCTCGTAACGTAACACTGCGATACCGCTTGATGAAAGACCAGCTGCAAGGTCTCTAAAGATTTTAGCTCCCATAAATGTACTGTCACGATCATGCGGCCCAGAACCGTGAACAAGAACAATAACAGGCACTTTTTCGCCAATTTTATGTTTTGGAACCGTTAATGTGGCTGGTAACGGGTATGTAGCATTTCCAATTACGATTTCGCGTTCTTGGTAGGAATCAGGTTGGTCATAGCTAGGATGCGGGATGGTATAAGACTTCTCTGGCGTCGTCCTTACACCAACTTCATCAACTTTGCCGCCAGGCGTGAATTTAAGGAGTAATGGAATAGTAGTTCCTTCGATAGCTCCTGGAACTTCAACCGTTTGATGGACCAAGTTTCGTTCTTTTATAAAAGGTGTTCCGATGCTTGTAATCCCGCTCCCGCCACTTTGTGTCCACCAGCTTTGTAATATGTTTGCCGTAAACTTGGATTGAAAAGCAGCAGACGTCAATTGAAGTGCCTCTGCATATTTACCTTGCTGGAGATATTCAAAAAATAAAGACGTACGCTCCGTTAAAGAGACTTGTTTCTTTTCTACAGTTTGTGACCCTTGTGTATCCGCGTGAATCGTTGTTGTAAGCGGAAAAGAAGAAACTCCTAAAGAAAAGAGTAGGGTTAAAGAAAGTGCTGATTTTTGTAACTTCTTTTTTTTCATCCTGTTTAACCTCCAAAATGTAATGGTATGAAATGGGGATGGTAATTAGTGGAATGTTTCCCTATTGGGGTTTCGGTACATGTATGGGGGAATCCTGCATACATATCATAAAAAGTCCGTTTGAAAGAGTAGAGGAGTTAAGCAATGGATTTATACATAAACCTTGGTTAAATCATAGAAATCAATAGTTTTTCAAACAATTATTCCAATCTTGTTATGATGTAAGGGAAGAAAATCAAGAAGAGAGGGAGGCATACGATGAGGAAATGTTTATGGTTCATCTCTACATTGTGCATGATTTTAGGATTGGTAACAGGGTGTAGTAGCAAAGATGACACTGGAATTTCCATTACAAGAAATGTAGCTGAGATAGACCAGCAGAAAGGAAGCGAAACAAAACAAAATAAGAGAGAACAGGATAGTTATGAGGCAGCGTCTGTACCTATAAAAAAAGAAGAGTATTGAAGTATCCAGAATTGGTCGAGCAGGGGATGAAACCAGTACCTGGGGAGAGTAAGAAACAAAATGTAAATAAAATCAACTACTTTCACTTATAGCATAGGGATATAGGATTACAGTTATATACAGGTTATCATTCACGAATTGACACTCCCACGGCTAAAGCCACAAGCTGACTAACGTCAGTGGGATTCTTGCTACCAAAGGCGAAGTCTATTTCTAGTATCGCTGACGTGCAAGATTGCGGTGTGCCATCACCACGCCGTATCCAGTGCATATAGCAGATACGGCACTCATTCTATTACCAAACGAGTCAGATTGTGAGTTCTCAAATGTGTTTTAGCGTCTTGTGCTTGACGACTCAATACATTTTACGGAGTAGAAGAATTTTTTACTCCAACCTCATATGTATTCTGTTTTCAGAGAACAAGATTGTTTTAGAGACTTTTACTTGTCTATTATGAAAATTATACCATTTCAAATTCTTGATGTGCAGAACGTACCTTCGGTATTTTATCTGTACATCGCATTTGACCTCACTCTCATCCCACCCCTAAAGTGGGTGCTATCGCACCGTAGTGGGCTTTCCCGTTCGGAAAATCTGTAAAAAAGAGATCTAATAAATAGGTCTTTTTTTACTTTCGAAAAAAATTAAATAAAAACCATTCTCTATTCCTCACCAATAAGCACACTAAAATAAAGGTTCTGTTGCAAATATATAATGAAGAACAAGAATAACAATGGATTCCTAGTGGAATCTTTCCTTATACTATAAGATCAAATGCTTGATGAATGAAATTATTCTGATTTTGGACAGACTGGTTTTCTAAATCAATCTGCCCCTTTTTAATCATATGCGTAGCTTTGATCCCACTCAGTATAGAGGCGGCTGTTTGATATGATTTAAACCCTAACATACAACGTACCCGTTTCTTAATAAAACGATGATCCTACTCCACGATATTGTTCAGATATTTTATTTGTCTCGCTCGGGTGCCTATTGGCATCTTTTTTTCGTTTTTCAACGGTTGAATCGATACTGGATAGGCTGGATTTTTATCTACTGTTATTACACGGGGGATGATAACATGTGAAAAAGCCAAGGTTTTTTTAAGAAACGCTTGGCTGCTTTGGTATTTCTCGTTGTACTAAGGAAAAATCAATGGTATTCCCATCTGAATCGACTGCACGATACAAATACATCCATTGTCCTATTACTTTGATGTACGTTTCATCCACTCTCCATGAGTTATTCGTTTGTTTGAGGTGACGTCGAATTCGCTTATCCAGTTCCGGACTATATTGATGTACCCAACGCATAATGGTTGTATGAGCTATGGATAAGCCTCGTTCCTCCATCATTTCCTCCAAATCACGGAAACTTAGGTTGTACCGTAGGTACCATCTCACGGTTAATAAAATAATATCCGGTTGATACTGTTTCCACTTGAATAGATTTTTCTTTTCCAAACTGATCACGTCCTTTTTAGAGTACTAGTATCAGTATGTCCAAGTTTTATAGATTTCTTGCACCAGAACCGGGTATGGGTATAATTTCCTGTTTGATATTTGTTTTGTTTAAAATGTGGTTCGTATAGGAAGCGAATAAGCTTCCTATACGAACCACATTACATATTAATAATTTAGAGGATTTCAAAAATAAAGAGGTGGTTTTTAAATGTATAATGAGTCAATATATTATCCTTATATAAATTATGATCAATACTTCGATCGTCAATTCCCTGGTCCTCAGATTCCAGGTATACCTGGAATGCCAGGTTTTCCGGGTGTACCAGGTTTTCCGGGTGCACCAGGTTTTCCGGGTGCACCAGGCTTTCCGGGTGAACCAAGTTTTCCGGGACAGCAAAGCTCACAAGCTCCAACATCTCCCCCCCCATCATTTATTCCTCAACAATCAACAGCTTCACCATTTGCTGTTGACCCAGGAGCAATTTCATTATGTTTATTTCGAAATACTTATATATGGCTTAGTAATGGTGAACAATTTTGGTATTTCCCAATTTTTGTAGGACCAAGGTCTGTTGCTGGTTTTAGATGGAACGGTAGGTTTTGGGTTATTTTTGGAATTGATACGAGAAGGATTATTTCATTTACATGTTTTTAAAAATTATAGAGTAACGATAGAGGTTTAATTATATAAACAAAAGAGGTATTTGAATGAAAAAATTTCAATCATTTGATGGTACAATAACTATGATTAACGATTTTGTAACAGGGTCAAACGAAGATATAGGATGTAATAAATTAATGTCCGTAGATAATGGTTATGGAAATCTAATAAATTTTGTAGTGAAACCAAATACGTATCTTATCGACTATGCAACGGTAGTAGTAGGAGATAAAGTAACTGGGTTTTACGATGCCAACGCTCCTGCTCCTCTTATTTTCCCACCACAATTTCAAGCGATTGTTATGGCAAAATATACACCGCATCAAAATGTAAAAGTAGACTATTTTAATGAACAGTTGGAGAGTAGTGATGGAAAATTAAAATTAAATATTTCTCCTTCTACTCAAATTTTATTAACAAATGGTCAATTCTTTACAGGTAATCTTGTAAATCGAAATTTAATAGTTATTTATAGCTTTACAACAATGAGTATACCAGCTCAAACTACACCATATAAAATCATTGTTTTGTGTCAAAAGTGATTTCTATTCTAAAGGGTCTCTCGGTTTATCAAACTACAATCCATTGTAGAATCAAAAATTTTAGCCATCTTATTGACCAGGTTCATAGGCATGTCAAGAGACGTTTTGCCACATCTGCAGGATTTCAAAATCTTCGTCATGCTTCACGTACGATAAAAGGTATCGAGACTATTCATGCCCTATATAAACAAAGGCGAAGTCTTCAAAGAGACTCCGCCTTTTCAATGTACAATAGTATTCCTTTCTAAATATGAAGATATAAGTATCATAAATACATCAATATCATGAAGATACAGGAACCTAATATGTAATATTGCATATTAATAAATTTATATGAATATATATAACATGAAAATCACTATAACGAACATGCAGGTTTCCTTTTTTATTTGTTATTTTTATCAGTAAAGTAGACCACATATCAGCTTCAGATACTTGTTTTATGATACAAGTAATCAAACAAAAGGAGGGCCATACAACATAATTACACCATTATTAACAGGGCACTCTTTTAAGTACAGGAGATTATTAGCAGGTGGAGAAAATGTTGAAGATGTACAGAAAGATAAACATATTCCATATGAAAAAAATGAATTGCAGCAAACTCTAGAAAAGTACGATTCGAAGGAGTTTGGGTTATAAAAAGAAAATAGATAAATTGACAAGAGAAAAGCACTTTGTGTATATCACAGGTGTTTTTTATTTTCATTTTGATATAGGGCTTGAATTAAATTCCCATGTTTTTTTGCAGCCATTCAATAATGAATATGTACATATTCATTATTGAAATTAGTAATAATAAAATGTATTATTGAAAAGCACTATTTATAATTCAAGTAATCAAGGCTATGTATCCATAATAATTTGAACATTCAGAAATTATAATATTATCATGAAAATGAGGTGAGGTTAATAGAAACAGTACATATTAAATGGTATGGATTGTATAGTTTAAATGATTTTTATAATAGAGAAGAAGCTTTTAAGAAGGGAATATTTGCAATCTCTAGAGTATATGCTAAGAATGAAACATTGATCTATATAGGAAAAACCAAAAGAAGCTTTATACAAAAGATAAGGGAACTTAATAAAGATTGGATTTTTGATGAAAGCGAATTAAAGATTACATTAGGAATAATAGAGTCTCCTAGTGGTGAAAGTTACTCTGAAAAAAAGGTAAAAGAGATAAAATCCCTTTTGATTTTACGACATACCCCAGTAGAAAACAACACATCTTTATTGTACCATAGAGGGCAGTTTAATTTGAAAATTATAAATAAGGGAAGAAGGGGCTTAATTGTTAAAAAGATTTCTACAGGAGATCTAATGTGGACGTAATTGGAATCACCTTTGAATAAAATTGAAGGTTTCTTACAAACAGATGCTTATCAATTTTTAATGTATTAAAATATTTTTGAATAACATATGTCAGATGCTTGAAACAACACAAATTTTATTATGATATGAAATCTTGTATGGGAATTGTAATTCATTTCCATTGTTTAATGAAAATATTAAGAATTATAAGGATAATGCATAAAGATTAGAAGAGAAAATAAACTCGGAGGTTTAAAAAATGGGACAAGGAAGCAGGTTTCAAGAAAAACAACAAAATCGTCGTAAAAAGGTGATTTTTAATATTGCATTTACTTTGGTATTAGTGACAGTTGGTATAGTGACATACCAGTTGTTTTCCCCTTCTGATACATCAAAGAAAGCAATTGCTCAAGAAAAGAAAGCAACAAAGATAGAAGAGGAGAAACATAAAGAGAAAGAAGCAGCGCAGTTAGAAGAGAAGAAACGTGAAGTGAAAGAAGCAGCGCAGTTAGAAGAGAAGGAACGTGAGAAGAGAGAAGCAGCACTGTTAGAAGAGAAGAAACGTGAAGAGAGAGAAGCAGCACTGTTAGAAGAGAAACAAAAAGCAGAAAAATCGGTAAAAACGAGCGAAAATGAAAATAAAGAGGGAGAAAAAACGGCATCTCAAGAAAAGGGTTCTCAAACTAATCCTTCTTGGAAGCCAATTGGTACAGAGCAAGGAGCAAAACCTACAATGAAATTTAAAGAAGGAACAGTAGATTGGAATGAGATGAAAAAAGCAATTTCTTATGCTGCTGATGTTCCAGAGGGTCAATTGATTTTTGATTTTATTGGAAATAATGGTGAAAATAAAGCCTACGGTAATGTACGAGATAAGCAAAGTAATAAAAAATATAAGGTTGATATTGATTGGGTAGAGAATCAGGGCTGGAAACCAGTATCTGTTCAAGTGGTAAAATAAATAAGCAAAATGTAAATGCTATCCTCTCTTGTTGTGAGCGACTAAGCTATTAAGTGATGATATAGAAGTTCATATAGTAGAGATTCCAAAGTTGATGCAGCAATGGCGCGAAGAGAAAGTCAATCCGAGGGAAGATTCGTTTGTTCGTTGGTTATTATTATTACCTGCGAATGAAGATGAACATCTCACACAAACATTGGAGGATATTGCCATGAACCGAGATCCGATTTTACAAAAAGCAATGAATAAATGGGAACGTATGAGTCAAGATTCTTCTTTCCGTCAAGCATATGAAGCAAGAGAAAAGGCCTTAATGGATGAGGCAGCAAAATTTGCTCATGCAGAACAACAAGGAATTAAAAAGGGAATTGAACAAGGGGTTGAGCAAGGAAAGATGCAACTCATTCGAGGTATGCATAAAAATGGTGTGTCTGTAGAAGACATTGCAAAGCTTACAGGATTACCAGAAATTGAAATACAGCGATTTTTGCAGAGCTAGTTCTTAGAGAAAGCATTTTATCTAATAAAATGCTTTCTCTAACTCTGCCTGAAAAGAAGATGAGATGTCTCAATCTTCTTTTTCTATTTTTAAGGGATACGGAAACAGCACTATCAAGCTAATGAAAACGAAATAATCCAAGACCGAAAAAAATGGGAGTATCTCATTTTTTTCGGTTTCTGACAGAAGACTCCTTCCTCAAAAATATAAAGGTGTGAAACACTAATTTTAGGTGGGAGATGAATATCAGTAGGCTTAAGCCTACGTTTTTTTTTATATTGTAGATATCCTATAAAAAGGTGAGGTGCACCCTATGTTAGTAAGTAAGGCATATAAATTTCATATCTGCCTAAATAAGAAACAAGAAATATTAATTGCTAAAACCATTGGTTGCAATCGCTTTGTATTCAAAACATGAAATTAATTAGCTAAATTCTTCTCTAAATAAAAGACCACTGATTTTTTAAACCGGTGGTCTTAAGTTTATATACTATTCATTTGTATAAGTGTCATATTTTTCTAGTGTCTTTAAATGATTTTTGTAATAGAAGCTTCTTATCTTTCTTATTCAAATGTTCCCTTCACTATCGGAACTTTATTTTCTACCATAAACTTGCCTTTTGCAATGACGCTGTGAATGTCCAACGTTTCTTTTTCCAACAATACGATGTCAGCATCCTTCCCGGTTTGGATACAGCCCTTACTTGAAAGTTTCAGCAATTGTGCGGGATTCGTGGTAATGACTTCTAGTGCCGTTTCTAACGGAATACCTTCCACTAAAACAGATTCTCGTACTTCGTGAAATAGCGAAGATACTTTTCCGACTTGAAGGCCTGCATACTCCCCATTGTTGTCAAAGAAGGGGAGGCTGGCCTGTCCATCTGAGGAGAAGGTGATGTGTCCGACTGGGACCCCATCTTCAAGCATTATACGTAATGCCTCACTGCATTTCACTTCCCCGTCCTCCAAAAATTGAGGAGTAGTACTCGTGGTAAAGTCTACGTAACCGCCTCGCTTTGCGTAATCAATACCCGCCCTGAATAATTCTTCGTTTCGGTTTATATGTGTTGGATGGAAGTGCCGAATCGGAATGTTGGTTTTATCTGCAATTTCATGTAACAATGAAAGTTTTCCTTCTCCGTCCCCTACATGAACTTCTATTATGCCAGCTTTTCCTGACAGAATACCGCCATTGCGTGCGGCAGTGGCGACTTTAACTATTTCCTCAAATGTAGGTTCTGATGATCTATGGTCGGAGATAGCAATCTCTCCAACACCGATAATTTTGTCAATTAAAATAATATCATCTTCGATTTTTCCCGTCAGCGTTTTTACTGGCACTTGATAGGAGCCTGTGTGAATGAAACAAGAAACTCCCTCTTCTTCAAGTGCCCGCGCCTTGGCAAGCAGACTTTCCATTTTACGTGTTGTCCCGTCAGTACCGAGTAAACCGACTAATGTTGTAATACCCGCAGTTGTAATATCAGTAAGCATCAGCTCAGGTGTGCGGGTTTTGAATCCGCCTTCTCCGCCTCCACCAATAATATGAACGTGTGAATCGATAAATCCTGGAACAACCAAAAGATTTGCCGCATCAATGACTAGAATAGGAGCAAAGTTGTTAGGAATTGCGATTGTATCATCTATGAATGCGATTTTATCATCTGCAATTAATATGTCTTTCCGTCCTAGGTAGTTGGGTGCGTATACTTCTCCATTTTTTATTAAGGTAATCAATTCTTTTCTCCTCCTGTCAATACTTTTCGTTTTATATCAGAATGGACCATATCCTATGAAGTGAGCTATGATAACAGCTACTAATCCGATGAGATAGTGAATGAATACAAGTGGCAGAATCCACTTTGCCCACTTTGTCCAAGAAATTCCTGCAATCGCCAAGCCTGCCATTAAGGTCGTAGCGGTCGGAAAAATCATATTTCCGATTCCGTCAGCAAAAGAAAACGATAACACTGCAGTTTGGCGTGTAATACCCAATAAGTCTGCAAGTGGCACCATAATCGGCATTGTCAGCATCGCATGACCAGTGCCAGATGCTAGAACAAAATGAATAAGAGCTTGGAAATTGTACATGCCAACAACGCTTAAATAGTCCGGAATATGCTTGATTGATACAGATAATTGATGCAGCATAGGGTCAACGATATGCCCCTCATTCAATACAACAAGAATGGCACGCGATACACCGATAATCAAAGCACCACCGAGCAAGGATGCAGAGCCGTTGATAAAGGAGTTAACAATCTGATCTGCAGATAGTTTTCCGATGATCCCAATCGTTATTGTCAATAAAAGGAATAAAGATGAAATTTCTGTAATGTACCATTGGAATTTGATTACACCAAACGCCAAAACGATATAATTAATTACAAAAGCTCCTAAGATGAACTTATGTCTTGTTGTTAACTTTCCACTTGATTGCAGTAGTTTTTCCGCGTCTTCTTTTGTATACTTTCCGTAGATTCCTATAGAAGGATTTTTCTTTACCTTCATTGCGTAACGATAGATATAAAGAACTGAAACAAGGTAGATGATAACAAATAAAATAAGACGAAACACTATGCCTGAGAACATCGGTAATTCTGCGATTCCTTGTGCAAGCCCTACTGTGAAAGGATTCATGATGGCAGTTGTAAACCCTGACAATGCTCCTACTATGACAATAGCAGTTCCTGTAATTGCATCAAATCCCAGAGCCAACGCCAGCGGAATGATAAGAGGAAGATAAGCTAGTGTTTCTTCCGCCATCCCCATTAAAGAGCCACCTACAGCGAAAAATAGCGTCACGACAGGAATTAATAGTTTTTCACGCGTCGCCAACTTCCTAGCCATTGTAGCGATAAGCACATCAACCGTACCAGTTGCTCTTAAGACACCAAAAAATCCTCCGATAATCAATAAGAAAAATATAATATTGCCGGCTTCTACCATTCCTGTATGAACAGCTTTTATCATATCGAAAAATCCGACCGGAGCAGATTCTATTGATTTAAAAGAATTTGGGTCTACAGTAGTCCGGTTATTCACTTCAATCCGTGCATATTCTCCGGTCGGTAAAAAATAAGTTAATAGAGTCGCTGTTACGAGAATGCCGAATAGCAATACAAAAACATTAATTTTTTTCTCTTTTTTTCCAAGTGAAACAGCCTGTTCTTGTAGTTGGCTCATATGTGTTCCTCCTTTGTATTTAAAATAAATGGATTGAAATAGAACGCTTACAAAAATACCGCTAATAGACCATGTTCTTTTCTCGTATTCTGCTGTTTCCCTCCTTTTCATAACCTCGGACACTTCATTAATTTATATATGCAATATGTGTGCCAATATTGATAGTGTGATTTTTAAGGAGATTTTTATGGCAAGAGTAGAGATTTTGGTTTTTATTGTCCTTTTTTGGCGATATAATAGAACCAATTTAAATATAGGCAGGTGTCTTAATGTTAAAATCCTCACTTACACTTATAGCTGGAAGCTCAAAAACAACGCAAGCCTTACAGGAGCAACTAGAACAATTGCTTGGAGACTATGTTTATATTAAAAGCCATGCTGCGGATGAGGGAATACCGCAGTCTCTTGAAGATACAATTATTTTGTATTCATCAGCTTCTGTTTATGATCAAACAAATGGTATGTATAGCGTGAATGCTGAGAAAATAATTGTGGGAAAGAGAACAGTTCATCATGAATACATTGATAAACTTTTAAGAATACCTGAAGATTCATCAGTTCTAGTGGTGAATGATAATGATGATGCAACAATAAATCTTATTGAATCCTTATATCAACTTGGTATAAATCATATTCAATTTATCCCTTTTCGGAAGGGGGTATTGTTTTATGATGATGTTCGAATTGCTGTTTCGCCAGGAGAAACACATCTGTGCCCTTCTTACATAAAAGAAGTAATTGATATAGGTGTACGTCTTTTTGATATGACAACAATTCTGGAAGTTGTAGAATGTTGTGGTTTGAGCAAGGATATATCCTCGAAGATTTCAGAAAGGTATATTAGCAATATCATTGAATTACAACGTAAGTTATTACATGCAGAGCGGGATGCTAAGCAGATGAGTGAGCACATCCAAAATGTGTTAGGAACTGTCGATGATGGAATATTAGTCGTTAACCAGGAAGGGCGGATTACGGTATTCAATGAACGTCTTACGGCATTGTTTCATATTGTGGCGCAAGATGTGGTTAATGAGTATGTAGAACATGTGATGAGTCGTCGGGATATTACCGATTTCATCATGAATGGAAAGGATGAAAGCAAATTCTTCGACATAGATGGCGTGGATGTCGTAATTTTTCGTTTGCAAATGATGCAAGAAAATACAATTGTCGCAACTTTTAAGAGTGTACATCAAGCCTTTGAAATTGAAAAAACAGCGCAAAGAGAAATGCGTAATAAAGGATTTCATACAAAATACGGATTTGAGGATATTATCGGCGAACATATTGTAATGAAAGAGCGTAAGCGAATCGCCAAGAAACTTGCCTTATCGGAACATCCGATTTTAATTCAGGGTGAAACAGGGACAGGAAAAGAACTGTTTGCCCATGCTATTCATGAGCATTCATTGCGAAAAAACGGACCGTTTCTGGCTGTAAATTGTAGCGCATTAACAGAGAGCCTGCTTGAAAGTGAATTGTTTGGTTACGAAGAAGGGACATTTACAGGAGCACAAAAGGGGGGCAAGAAAGGTCTGTTTGAATTAGCGGATAACGGAACTATCTTTTTGGATGAAATCGGGGACATAAGTCTTACTGTTCAATTACATCTGCTGCGCGTTCTGCAGGAGGGTGAAATCCGCAGAATCGGTGGTGTAAGAATTATACCTGTTAATGTTCGAGTGATTACCGCAACAAATAAAGATCTTCAAGGAAAGATAAGGGCCGGTTCATTCAAAGTCGATTTATTTTACCGGTTGAATGTACTTAATCTCTGCATTCCACCACTCATTGAGAGAAGAGCGGATATACCAATTTTGATTAAGCATTTCATCACAAAGAGCGGAAAATGGGTAAAGATAGAACAAGATGTGCTGGAGTATTTCATGCAATATGAATGGCCTGGAAATATACGAGAATTAAAAAGTACAATTGATTATATGCTGACAATTTGTGAGGGAAATGTCGTGACGAAAGGAGATCTTCCGTCCATGCTGGGACAAGAGGGGGGCAGCGTGAAATCCGAATATTCCGTATGTGGAAGTATACTGGAAATGAAGGAGCATGTTTTTATCTTGGAAGTAATCAAGCAATGTAACGAAAAAGGAAAGGCGGCAAGCAGAGATCTGCTTTCAAGTAAAAGCAAAGAATCAGACTTTGCTTTATCCCCACAGCAAATCCGTCGCCGCCTGGATATTTTAGAAAGTGAAGGATTTGTCGTAAAAGGAAGAGGGCGAGCCGGTACAAAGATTACTGATACCGGAATAGAGTATCTGTATTTTCTTAAATCAAAGTATGCTGTGTATTGTTAAAGAAATCATTCCTATATTTTGATTGTGAATGGAAATGATATAATTAGCCATTACAGATTTTGGTGCAAACTTTGCAAGTAATCCCCTAATGTAGTTTTCGAATAAAGTTTGATCAAATTAATGCTATTAACCGTGATAAAAGAACGTGGAATATCTATTGCTCATACAACCATCATGCGCTGGGTTCACCAGTATGGTCCTGAATTAGATGAGCGAATACGGCAGCATCTTAAGCCAGCCAATGATTCTTGGCGGATTGATTAGACGTATGAGAAAGTCAAAGGTCAATGGATGTATCTGTATCGTGCTGTTGATTCGAAAGGAAACACAATTGATTTTTCCTAAACAAAACAAGAAACCAGAAGGCTGCAAAGCGCTTTTTCAAGAAAGCTTTGTGGTCTTTTCATGTTTCAAAGCCACGTGTTATAACAGTCGATAAGAACCCGGCTTATCCTATAGCAATTGAACAGTTGAAAAAAGAAAAAGGCATACCTGATGGTATGCAACTTAGACAACAAAAGTACTTGAATAACATAGTAGAACAAGATCATCGCTTTATAAAGAAGCGAATCCGTTCTATGCTAGGGTTCAAATGTTTTGACACAGCTACATCCATTCTTTCTGGAGTAGAAGCCATGCATATGATTAAAAAAGAGCAGCTTGATTTACGGGACCAGTCTGTCCAAAACCAGAAAAAATTCATTCATCAATTGTTTGGACTTGCAGCATAAGATACGATTCCGTTAGGAATATATGTGCTTTATTCTCCTATATTTTATTTTTGCACCAGAATCCTGAATTTTAATTTATTGATTCTCTTTCATCGGAGGTATCAAATTTATCGATTAATTTAAAGATAGCCTCTAGAAGAACCGTAGATAAAATAGCAAAAATCAATACAGCATGGGGGGTTAATTTCACAGCTGTAAAATTAAGATTAGCTAGCCAAAAATATCCGACATACATCGTCAGGAAGGTACTAACAATTGAAATTGTAAACCCTAAGAAACCTAATTCTTTTAGCTTTTCCTCAGATAATTTGAATACTCGTAATACTAAAGAGAAGATGATTCCTACTATGAAAAATCCAATACATAATGTCAATAGTGATATTATACTTGGATATTCAACGTCAACAGGCATCCATTGTTTCATTCCTACAATTATAGCTGTCGGGAGAACAATAGGTATTAATAGTGGTGATACTATTAGAAAAATTGCCAATAGTCTACTGATGTTGTTTGTTCCATTGTTGTTTTGATTATTCATAAATCCTCCAAAAAATAATATAAAGATCAATATTCTAGAGGATTTTAACACAAAAGTGTTAGTAAGACTATAGCTAAAAATAAGGATGGTTTTAAACAAAAATTTCACTTTGTATGTATTTGAAACACGAAAAGAGCACTTAATAAAGTGCTCTCGTGACGAGTTCATTCACTTAAAAGAAAGGGTACACCAAATCATACGGGATTTTTCAAAATGTGCTTGGATAAATTAATTAGTATTTGTAAAAAAGCAGCTAGCAAAAGCTAACTGCTCGGCTGGTTCTCCAAGGGGGAAAGGAGAAAGGTTAGGGACTTCATTAAATGAGTTCTGGCTATCGCCTATCTATATTATTGACGGAATATTGAGTTTTATTCAGGGGAGGAAGAGGAAAATGAACAATTCTAGACTGTCCCAACTTGGTTTTGGTCTGCAACATCAGAATCGTATGTGTTTGTTGCACTAACACCGCTAAAGGTATTGGCAACAAAAGCAACATTGGATGATCCTGAACCATTATAAGCCTTTGTATTTTCCTTTGGAGAAACGTTGTAAAAATCGCCTAAGTTGAAAGAACCGTTACTATTTTGTACAACCAGATTTCCAACAACAGATGGCATAGTTTTCACCTGCTTTATTAAGAAGTATTTAAATTATTATATGGTGTATGCGTCTAGAGGTTCATCTGGATCTGAAAATTTTGAAATGAAGTTTGTTAGAAAACATAACAAAATAATCCTTTTACGAAAAAAGGTCCTGTTGTCTCCAACAGAACCTTTCCTAAAATGGCAAAGAGTAACTCTTACCTTACTCTTTGTTCATATATTACAGGATTGTTAACGAAAATCCAAGGTTCCTTATATTGAGAAATAAAGAAGAATCATTCTAAAGAATCTTATCTTTGTCATAAATAAAAGAGCAGTTAGCAAAAACTAACTGCTCATCTCCAAGGGGGAACAAGGAGAAAAATCTAATGTCATCTACAGTATTGACGGAATATTGAGTTTTATTCAGAGGATTTACTAATTATGTAGGTTACATGAGAAGCCCTATTAACATCCAGGCTGCCCCGATTAGAATTAAAGTTTCGAATGTAATCCAAAACTTTCTTTTTTCTGGTTTTTGAAATTCTTTAATTACAGAAAATATGGCACTTATTCCTACAAGAGTGAAAAGAGCAATTCGGATTGTTTCAGTCATTTGCATCACCACCTAAGATTTTAATAGTTTAATTATATAATAATTACCATTTTGTAGAAACTTAATAAAATAATCCTTTGAATAGAAAGCGAGGAATAACAATGGGACTAGGAAACCGTAGAATGGCATTTGAAATGCTTATTAATCTAGTGAATGAAATGTATCAAAGAGGGGGAGTGGCGCTTATAAACAAGCGTCCAACTCCTGTGAAGGTGTTAAAAAGTAAAGGCGGCCGTGTATTAAATGGATTCTATGAAGCTAAAAGTACAGTGGACTATGATGGCGTTTATAAGGGACGAGCTATTGCGTTTGAAGCGAAGTCCACAGAGAATGCTACACGATTTGATTTAAAGAACATTGTGCAGCATCAGTTGGATTACCTGGAGAAAGCAGAGAAGATGGGAGCGGTTTGTTTCTTCCTTATTGAATTTAGCAAGGACAAGTCAGTATTCGTGGTACCACTATCAGCGATTCGATGTTATATAAGAATGTCACAGCAACCAAAAGGTAAGAAGTCTATACCGAGAGCAGACTTTGATATTTATGGATACTTAGTGGATCAGACAGAACGAGCGCCAGTTGATTACTTGCAATACATCGATGAACAAGGAATAATTCCAGCGATGTTAGAGGGCATGATTCAAATTGATTATGACCATACAAGGATAGCGAATAACATTGAAGCAGCAAAAGAAAAGATGAACAACAAGAAACGTAAATTGCTAAAGGCTTAATGGATAGCGGAACAACTTGCAATAGTGTGGTGGGGCTATGTTAATGCGCGATGTTCTCTTATTCAGTAGTTAGATAGTAAAATTTCACGTATCTGATGTGAATGTAAAAACCAAAATTTGAAATAGGGGGATTCCGACTTGGAGAGACAATTGATTTTGTTACCGGATATCGATGATAAGAAAGTACAGAAGGAAGTAGTAAGCGTATTAAAGGAATACAGAGCACTCAAGATGCGATTCAGCAATGACGTGGAGCAAGAAGGAATCAGTTTGTTTCCAGAGATACGAAATTCAAGAAGAATAAGCGAATTAAAGGTAAAACAGATGGAGAAGACTTTGGAGCATATCTTAGATAAGGAAGAAAGAGACATTATTACAATGAAGTTCTTAACGAATGAAAGAGTAAAAGATTCAGATGTTTATCATGACCTACTACTCAAGAAGACTTACTTCTATGAGAAGAAGCAAAGTGCAGTGAAACTGATTGCTACAGCATTAGGGATTATCTAAAAAACGCGAACAAAAGGCGAACTTTTTTGGGGACTAAATAAAATGCCGGAAATTATAAGCTATTCCTATAAACAGTTCTTTGAAAAGAGAATACGTTTTGGGGATAGCGTTCCCATTATAATAACGTTACTCGGTGACGCGGAGGCTAGAGGGGATAAGAGCTTCCCGAAATTATTTATATTTTACTTCTTATTGAGTGTATAAGCGTTCCACCTTTCGTTTGTAGGCTCATAGGTAGTAAAACCACGCCTGTCATGTGGATTTCTTGATTTCTATGTTAAAACTAGATCGGCACCAATTGGATATGATGGTTTGATTGAATGAACTGCATGTCATAAAAGAAGGAAAGTCTAAATTATATTAGTAATTGCTACCGACAATCACCGATATAAGTCAGGCTGTTCTTCTTAAACGATTAACCGAGCAGAGAGCTTCCGCTCTTTGTTTGAGCCAATACAGCTGAACATTCCCCTCAGTTTTATGTGTTGGTTCAAACAAGGCGTAGGAAGAAACATATGCGTCTGGATATAAATCTTTTATAATTCGACATTGGCGAAAATGACATTAAGTAGCCGACTCTAAGGAGTATAAACGAGAAGACTGAGAGTATCTAGAATAGCAGAGGCTTGAAGAGATACTTATTGCCATTTGTTCTCTCTCTTCCCCTTCAGGAGCTGTCACTTCGGTGATGGCTTTTTGTTTTGTAGGATATTCTTCTTTTCTGTCGAATAGATAGATTGGGAGAGGTGGGGAATAAGTAAATGAAAAAATTTATAATAAGCATAGAAGCAGTCGATGGTAAACAACACGAATTTGAAATTGAGTATAAAAAGACAGTAACAGTTGCTGCTATAGAAAATTCTATACAAGCAAGAGAAGCTAGATTCTTCAGATTTGGAGATCGTATGGTTAATTTGGACAATGTATTCTCTTTAGTGGTAAAAGAGAAGAAGGATTAAATACAAAAAAAGCATCCAAAACGGGTGCTTTTTTCTTTGTTATATAGAAATTACACATTAACCATTAAGCATATTAGGGAATATCGAGCATAGAATGATATTGACACACCACGATATCAAGTTTATTGCTGCGTTTTAGTGTTACCTCTATGTTCACGAAAGGGCACCTGGATAAGGTGCCTTTTTGATGAACTATTTTGATAAAGAAATCATATAGTATAGTGTAGGACAAGTTAATCGCTTATATCCTATTCAATGCTCATCGAGAAGTTCATTCACATATTTTAGCATCTACTGACGTGGGTGCTCTTTTTTATTGAGCAAAATGTACATTTAAATAGAAGGTTAATGGTGGGTGTAACATTAGAGGAATTAGAAAAGTGTTTTAATGAAGCTGTAAATGAAGAAGCAGAGTATGTAGCTGTTCAGATTGAAATGGATGGATTTCCTAGCGATGAAGTAATTATTAACGACAAACATAACATTGATTCTAAACTAGCTTATTATAAGAAAACGTACAATGAAGATTTAGAACATAGATACACTCCAGGAATTTGTATTGTAGGTTTTGCGTATGGTTATTAGTTCTCAGGAATCCTACGTGAATTAGGATTGTTGGTGAAGTAGTGATTAAACCAATAGCAATTATCGTAGGCGCTGCCGTCTTGTTTGTTGTTAAGGGGATGATAAGGGGTGAGGGGAATGTGGGGTCCAACAAGTTTTAAGGATGTTTTAGAGATTATTTGGTACTACAAGTGGGAGTTTTTCAAAGCACTACTTCCTATAGGGATTTCAGTATTTTCACTTGGATTAGGAACGGGTTGGCTGGTTCTGGTGCAAAAAATCTATAAAACTTGGACATACTGATATTACTACTCTAGAAAAGGTGTGTGATCAGTATGAAAAAGGAAAATTTGTTCAAATGGAAGCATTATCAGCCTGATATAATTTTGTTAACGGTAAGATGGTACCTACGGTATAACCTCAGTTTTCGTGATTTGGTGGAAATGATGAAGGAACGGGGCTTATCTATTTCTCATACCACGATTATGCGTTGGGTTCATCAGTATGGCCCGGAATTGGACAAACGAATTCGTCGTCACCTTAAGCAAACCAATGACTCTTGGAGAGTTGATGAAACATATATAAAAGTTAAAGGGCAATGGATGTACCTGTACCGTGCTGTTGATTCGAAAGGAAACACAATCGATTTTTGTCTAAGCAAAACAAGAGACCGAAAGGCTGCAAAGCGCTTTTTCAAGAAAGCTTTGCGGTCTTTTCATGTATCAAAGCCACGTGTGATAACAGTCGATAAGAATCCGGCTTATCCAATAGAAATTGAACTGTTGAAAAAAGAAAAAAGCATACCTGATGGTATGCAACTTAGACAACAAAAGTACTTGAATAATATAGTAGAACAAGATCATCGCTTTATAAAGAAGCGTATCCGTTCTATGCTAGGGCTCAAATCTTTTGACACAGCTATATCCATTCTTTCTGGAGTATAAGCCATGCATATGATTAAAAAAGAACAGATTAATTTACGGAACCAGTCTATCCAAAATCAGAAAGAATTCGTCCATCAATTGTTTGGACTTGTAGCATAAGATACGATTCCGTTAGGAATATATATGCTTTATTCTCTTTTACTTTATTTTTGCACCAGAACCTAAAAGAATCAATGGGAAAATCAGAACTATTTGAGAAAGAAAAAATAAAAAAAGAAGTGACTGTTTTGACAGAATTGAGAGAGTCATAATGGTACATCAAAACTTCATGAAGAGAAGAAGTGCACCTATTATCATATAGAATTTGTTGTGAAAGATGAAAGAAACAAGCATGCAATAATGATGAAGTATGGCATTATATATATTTCTTATTATTCGATAGGATGATGTTATCTGCATTACTAATATTGATAGATGGTGACCCCTACTAGCAAGCTAAGGTTTTGAAGTACCCCCTAAATGAAAACTTTCTTTCTCTACAGGTAGATATTTTGAGAAAACAGCTCATTTTTTTGTTTTGGGGTGCTTACTTTTCTTAAGTTGATGGGCATGGGGATAGTCCTTCTTGGCACAATCTCGTTTGTCAGTCTTCTTGGTACTCTTCAGCTAAGTGAGATGGATATGATGAAATAGAAGGACCAATTTTAAAGTAGGATAAGCTAGTTTTTGAAATCGGTATACAGTTCTTTAATAGATACAGTTTTTGTAACATGTCTTTATCTATTGGGTGAAGCATGCGATCTGTCATAATGAAATAATTGTGATGATAGATAAATACTTTCCCTTCAGGTAGAATCGTGTAATTAGATAATTTCGGGTAAATAGGTGGTCCATCTGAAAATTCATCTAAACTACGTTGCGAAACTTTAATAATTTCTTGAGCTGAAAATTTAAACTTGCGAAATGCTGTAGTGTTAATAAATGGACGTTTTTGATTATTTTCTATATAAAATAATTCTCCTTTTTCATTTTTTACAACACGTAAATTTGGAATGGGTTCTGTAAGAGATATAGGTGGTCCTTCTGTGTATTTGTAAATAAATGGTTCAGGTATTGGGACAATTTGATTTTGATTATATTTGAAGTAAGAAAGCATTTCTTTTGATATGGGCCTACGTTTATAATTATCAACTAAAAATACGTCACCTTGTGAATTTCTAAGCAATATACCATTTAAATCTTTAGATGGGAGGTTGGCATATAGATTTTGGAAGGAAAAAGGTGTTTTGAAAGTAATATCGAGCACTTTGTTAATAGGATAGAAAGGTTGGAATGTATTTAGACGTTTCCAAAACATTGCATCTCCGTTAAACCAATATAGAGGATCGGTCTCCCAATAATTACTGTATTTTTGATAAACCATTAATAAAATTCTTCTTGTATGCATAACTGAACAGTGATCCACAACATTTGCAGCTGTATATAAAATTTCCGAGGCTTTTCTTACATATTCATGAGTAGGTTGTAGATTATAATCAACACATTTTACGTGCTGAGAAGAATACACCACATCTATTTCAGGATTTTTTTGTAAGAAAGATAACATTTCAGCTAATCTATTTGGAACGTACATAGTATCATCGGTTAAATAGCAAATATAATCTCCGCATGTTAATGGAAGCGCCTCATTAATGAGCGTTGCATATCTTGTGGTTTTATATCTTTCATTACCTTGTATAAAACTATTCTTATAATAAATTCGAGGGTCATCTAAATACTTTTTTATGATATTTATAGTATCTGGATAAGAGTTATCATCCATAATAAAAAGTTCCCATTCTTTAAAAGTTTGCATCTGAACACTTTCAATAACTTGATTAATTAAAGAAGGTTTATTATAGCTAGTGAGGATAATTGAAATTAGGGGTTTCAAAGTTGTCACCTCTTGTGAGAATTTTGGATAGCTTAATATTTTCAGGTGAATATTAATTGAATCTTTGGAGTTAGTTGTTTCTAACTATTGATATTTTCTTTTTTGTACTTAAATAGTTTATTACTTGTTCATAGATATGGTATAGACTATAGCGGATTATAAAAAAGATGCATGGGCAAATAAAATAGCTACTTTATCATTTTATTACATATATAAATCTTTTTTAAAATTATCGGAACGGTTCGTCCTTTCTCTTTATATAATAACGTAACTATTTTTTATTTAATGATAAGGAGGAGAGTAATATTTGCCTAAAATTACAGTTATTATGACGAGTTATAATAAGCCCACATTTGTAGAAAAATCGATATTAAGTGTATTAAACCAAACTTTCCAAGATTTTGAACTTTTTATTATGGATGATGATTCTAACGAACTGACTCAGAAAGTGATTCAACCATTCATAAACAAGAAAAATGTACACTTTTATAAAAGTAATGTAGCCCATATTTCTGAACGAACAAAAAAAGTCAGATATGCTGCTTTAATTAACGAGGCACTTAAACATGCAAAAGGGGAGTATATTACTTATATTACAGATGATAATCAATACGAAAAAGAGCGACTTAAAATGATGTCTAGTTATCTTGATGAGAATAAAGATGTTCAAATTGTATATTCTGCATCAAAAACGATCCATCTAGATGAATCAGATTTACCTATCAAAACTGTTGAAAGGCCTGCAAAAAAAGTCACTAATAATGCGCCATGCGCAATTGATCATTGTTCTATAATGCATAGAGCATCTGTTTTGCCGATTCTTGAAAAAAGGTGGAGTACTTACTGGGATGAAGATCCTCAGTTTTATCGTATAGGAGATGCACGCTTTTTTTGGAGATTAAATCATTATTGGGATTTTTATCCTTTAGATGAAATTTTAGATATCAATTATATTACTTCACATTCAATACATGCGCAGTTATTTGCGGAAGAAAAAAATGAATTTGTACAATTATTACCATCACAAAGAACATGTAAAGAATTAAGAGAAGACTTAAGAAAAAAAAGAGGGTGAAATATTGAGTGACATCTATTTGAAAAATTACTGGTTATTAAATCTAGAATATATAAATGTTTTTTCTGAATTAAAGCATTATAATGTTCCTTTACCATTACTGAGTAATTTCTATCAATATTTGGACGAAGATGTAAAAAATAAAATGAAAGAAAAAGATTTTTATAAACAACTGTCAATTGAACCTATAGAGGAAACACAGTTGCAGTTAGAGTTTGAAAAAAGAATGTCTTCATTTCAATCAAAGATAAAAAGAATAAATCAAAATGGAGTGATTCTCCTGAATTCAGATTATCTCCGTTTTTCAGTAAGTAATTTTACTCACTTTAATCCAAATCATACAAAGATATTAACTAGATCAAAAAAGACAGAACTTTATGGTCTTCCTACAATTTGTGCACCAGATTATATAAATAAAGCCCCTAATACTGCACATGTTTTCATCGAAAAGGCTAAAAAAATCTATTCAAAGTTTAATACACATCCACTATTTTCAAACATGTTTTTTCAAAAAAAATTACTCAGCGACCTCCCTATTATGATTGAGAAACTTAATATGGCATATTTCATATTTAAAGAACAAGTTATTTCTGGTGTGATTGTTGGCACAACGGAGGATATAGCAAGCAGAGCTCTTACTTTTCTATCTAAAAGTGAAGGGATACCGAGTTATTGTCTTCAGCATGGTGCGATAATGGGTGAAGAAGCATACTTTCCAGTTTTCGCTACAAAACAGGTTGTATATGGAAGATATGAACGAGATTGGTACCTTCAAAAAGGGGTCAGTGAATCTCAAATTGAGGTTATAGGGCATCCCAGATATGATGATATCTTCGATAGGGTATATATGGATAAAAAGAATCTTTTTAAACAATTAAAAATAGACCCCTCTACAAAAGTAGTTTTTATTGCAACCCAGCCATTTAAAACTTCATTTTATATCGAATTGACAGAAGAATTAGTTAAAGACAAAAATATCACAGTTATTATAAAGCCTCATCCTTGGGAAAAAGGGCGTAACCTAGTGGGAGAATATGTTCGGTTAAGTAACGTATATCCTAATGTTAAATATATAACAAATGAAGTGAACATGTATGATGTTATTTTACATGCGAATCTTGTGGTTATTTCTAATTCAACAGTTGGGTTAGAGGCAATGTTATTAGATATACCTGTAGTTGTTTATAAATCGTTATTAGAGGATAGAGATTATAAGTATTATGATAAATTAGATTGGCTTGTAAATCACTCTATTGAAGATATGGTGAGCACGATTGAAAAGGTCCTAAACGATTCTTTGCAGTCAAGTCTAGCAAAAGAATTAAGACAACAATTTATTAGTGAAAATTATCCACAAGAAGTAAGCACCAAAAAGTTGCAAGGCTTAATTCAAAGCGCACAAGGATAAACATTATTTTAAAAAGAGGAGGTATTCATATCTATGTTTTTTAAAAATAAAAACGTTTTAATTATTGGTGGAACAGGAACAATTGGAAAAAGCATTCTTTCTAATGTTTTAGAGGGAAAGCCAAAAGTTATAAGAATTTTTAGTAGAAGTGAATATAATCAATTTTTATTACAAGAAGAGTTTAGGGGTGAAAATCAAAATATTCGCTATTTAATTGGGGATATTCGAAATTATGATCGCCTATATAGCGCAATGGAAAATATTGATTATGTGTTCCATGTTGCGGCGATGAAGCATGTTTCATTTTGTGAATATAATCCGTTTGAAGCGGTATTGACCAACATTTTTGGAACACAAAATGTAATAAAAGCAGCAATTGCCCAGAAAGTAAAAAAGGTGATTTTCACAAGCTCTGATAAAGCAATTTCACCAACAAATAATTATGGTGCAACAAAACTAACAGCTGAAAGATTGATAACATCAGCGGAATATTCAAAAGGATCTAGTGAAACAATATTTGCAAGTGTACGTTTCGGAAATGTTATGGGATCGAGAGGTTCTGTTATTCCCTTATTTGAAAATCAAATTAAAGAAAATCACAAAATAACTGTAACTGATCTTAGTATGAGCAGATTTATGATGACACTGAAACAAGCAACGATGTTAACCATTGAAGCAATGAAAATAGCAAAGGGCGGTGAAACTTTCATATTGAAAATGCCAGTTATTTCATTAAAAGATTTAAGTGAAGTGATGATAGAAGAAGTTACAAAGTTGTATAGTTTGTCCAAGGATAGTATTAAGATTGAAGAAATTGGATTAAAACCTGGTGAAAAAATGTATGAAGAACTTATGACACATGATGAATCTTTACAGGCTTTTGAATTACCGGATATGTTTATCATACCAAGTCCACTAAAAAAGGGTGCTCAATATGAAAATGCCAATAGAGCGAAGCCAGGATTTTATCGCTCAGATCATCAAGATGCGATTTCAAAAGAAGAACTTAGAAATTTGATTATAAACCAGCAACTACTAGCAGGAGGGGAGAAATTATGAAAATATTAGTAACTGGTGGTGCAGGATTTATTGGTAGGTGGGTTGTAAAGCGATTATTGCAAGATAAGCATGAAGTATGGATATTAGACAATTTAGCGAATTCAACTACAGCAAATATTATCGAGTTCGTTTATGATTTAAACTTGAAGCAATGTATACAAGGAGATATTAAAGATAAAAAATTGCTTGACCAATTATTTAAAAATCATTCATTTGACCTTTGTTATCATTTAGCAGCAAGTATTAATGTTCAAGATAGTATAGATGATGCTAGAACGACTTTTGAAAATGATACAATAGGTACTTTTAATTTGTTAGAACAATGTCATAAGCATAATGTCAAAATGGTCTTTATGAGTACTTGTATGGTATATGATAAAGCTACTAATGCACAAGGAATATCAGAATTAGACCCCATTAAACCAGCTTCTCCATATGCTGGATCAAAAATAGCTGCTGAAAATATGGTTCTATCTTACTATAATGCTTATAAGCTTCCAGTTGTGGTAATTCGTCCATTTAATACGTACGGGCCATTCCAGAAAACTGGAGGTGAAGGTGGGGTTGTTGCCATTTTTATAAATAATAAATTAGATAAAATACCAGTAAATATTTATGGAGATGGGAAACAAACGAGAGACCTTTTATACGTTGAAGATTGTGCAGATTTCGTTGTGAAAGCAGGCTATTCTTCTAAAGCAAATGGTCATATTATCAACGCAGGAACAGGACAAGATATATCAATTAATAAATTAGCAGAATTGATTTCGGGAAATAAAGTAAGTATTCAACATGTAACTCATATCCATCCACAAAGTGAAATTCAAAAATTATTATGTAACTATGAAAAAGCAAAAACAATATTAAATTGGGAACCGAAAGTTTCTTTAGAAGATGGAGTTATTAAAACAGAAGAGTGGATTAAATCTTTAAAAATTAACCCTAAGGAGAAAGAATAATGGCCAGGGAAATTCTCGGTATACATGGGGGAAATCCTGTTAGAGGAACATATTTGCCTTATGGTCAACAACAAATTGATGACCATGATATTCAGGCAGTTATAGATATATTAAAAGGAGACTTTTTAACGACAGGACCAACGATTCAACAGTTTGAGGAGGCTATAGCAAAATACGTTGGGGCAAATTACGCTGTTTCTTTTTCAAGTGGTACAGCTGCTTTGCATGCTGCCTGCTATGCAGCTGGAATCACAGAGGGAGACGAAGTAATTACAACCTCAATGACATTTGTAGCAAGTGCAAATTGTATTTTATACCAGGGTGGAAAGCCAGTTTTCGCTGATATAGACTATGAAACATACAATATCAGTACTAAGTCTATAGAGGAAAAGATTACAAACAAAACAAAGGCTATTATTCCCGTACACTTTACTGGGCAGCCTGTAGAATTAGATAAAATAAAAAAAATAGCAAATGAGAATAACTTGATTATCATTGAAGATGCAGCACATGCATTAGGAGCCACTTATAAAAACCAAAAGATTGGTTCAATTGGTGATATGACAATGTTTAGCTTTCATCCTGTGAAACATATTACAACAGGAGAGGGTGGAGTAATTACTACAAATAATACTTTGCTTTATGAAAAGCTTGTTCAATTTCGTACACATGGAATTGAAAGGAATCCTCAAAAACTTCTTGATAATCATGGGCCTTGGTATTATGAAATGCAATTTTTGGGTTACAACTACAGGATGACTGATATACAGGCTGCTCTTGGCTTATCACAGTTAAGTAAATTAGATTCTTTTATTAAGATTAGAAAGAAATATGTAGACATTTATAATAAAGAATTTAATAGTTTACCTGAAATCATCATACCAAAGCAATTGCCCCAAACCCACTCAAGTTGGCACCTTTATATCATTCGGTTAAATACTAAATTATTAAAGGGTAATCGAAAAGAAATTTATGAGGCATTACAAAAAGAAAATATTGGTGTGAATGTGCACTATATACCAGTACATTTACAACCGTTTTATCAAAATTTGGGTTATAGAAAAGGCCTTTGTCCACAAGCCGAAAATTTATATGAGGAAATTATTACACTTCCTCTATTTCCTAAAATGACAAAAGGTGATGTAGGGGATGTAATAAAAGCAGTAAGAAAAGTTCTTTCGTTTTATAGAGTTGCTAAACATTAAATGAAAGGGGTGTTATTAGAATTGCGAAACAAAAAGTTGTTAAGAGCAGTAACAAAAGTTGATATAAAAAAAGGAGAAATCATTACAGCTAATAAAGTTGATATGGAACTAGGTAGCGTTGAAAATGCACTGAACCAGCTTCAGTTTGAGGAATTATTACCTCAAGTAGCTTTATATAATTTGCAAGCAGGAACTCCATTAACGAAAGAGGTTATTGAACCTCCTAAAGTAGTAATTATTGTACTTTGTAGATTAAAATCTACTAGGTTGCCTTTAAAAGCAATATTGCCAATACATGGAATCCCTTCTATTGAACGCTGTCTTATAAATGCATTAGCTATTCCTGGGGGACACCAAGTCATACTTGCTACTTCAGATGTAGCACAAGATGATCCTTTAGAAAAATTTGATCTAGGTGGGAAGGTTAAAATTTTCAGAGGTGATTCAGAAAATACCGCAGATCGCATACTCCAAGCTGCAAAACAAGAAAATGCAAACATTGTTATGCGGATTACAGGAGATTGCCCAGTTGTATCACCAGAAATCAATAATTATTTACTAGAGCAACATTTGAAAAGTGGAGCAGATTATACACAAGCACAGCTAAGTACGTTACCTGTCGGAACAGCAGGCGATATTTTCACATTAGAAGCAATTGAACGTTTGCTACAAGCCCCAAAAACTTTAAACTATACAGAATATCTTCCATTTTATTTTATAAATAACCCTCATTTATTCCGGGTCAATATAGTAAAACTTCCTCCTCCATTGTGTTATCCTTCTTGGAGGTTAACATTAGATGAACAACCAGATTTAGACATGTTTAATGAACTTTATAAAAATCTTAATGTAAAAGACGAACCTGTATTTTTTCAGCAAATAAAAGATTACATCCTTCAAAATCCTGAGCTCATTCAAATCAATAGTCATGTGAAATTGAAATGGGCGAATCAACAATCATTAGTGGATGAGCTAAATAGAGAAACAAAATTATAAATTAATAAATTGTAGTACTTTTAACGAGGAGGGAGTAACTTGCTTGAGAAAAAAATTGTCTTTCGTGCTGATGCATCTATTGAAATAGGGACGGGTCATATTATGCGTTGTTTAACATTGGCTCAGGAGTTACAGAATAAAGGTGCTCAAATTTATTTCATTTGTCGTAAGCTACAAGGTGATCTTCAGCGATATATTTTAAGTAAAGGATTCCACGTATTTTTATTAGATACAAATGATGAAAATACTGAATTCTCAAGTACAGTATATGGGAGTTATTTGAATTGGCTTAAATGTCATTGGTTTGTTGATGCACAACAAACCAATGACATTTTGTCTCAACTCCCCCAATTTGATTGGTTAATAGTTGATCATTATGGGTTAGATAAAAAGTGGGAGACTGTTTTTAAAAAAACTGTAAAAAAGATTATGGTAATTGACGATCTTGCAGATCGAGTACATGATTGTGAATTGTTATTAGATCAAAATCTATACGAAAGTCTTAATGAACGCTATAAAGAATTAATACCAGAGCACTCTTTAATAAAATTAGGACCTAAATATGCCATATTACGGCCAGAGTTCCATTCTGCTAAGAAATTTTTACGAAAAAGAACGGGTGCGGTTGAACATATTTTTATATTTTTTGGTGGGCACGATGTAACGAATGAGACATTAAAAACGTTAAGAGCTATACAAAATATTAATAGTGATACTTTAAAAATAGATGTAGTGGTAGGAAGCCAAAATCCTCATAAGAAAGATATTCAAAATTATTGCAAGAGCATTTCAAACGCTTCATTTTATTGTCAAATAGAGAATATTGAAGAGTTTATGATACGAGCGGATTTAGGGATAGGAGCTGGGGGCACAACAACATGGGAGCGCTGTTTTCTTGGATTACCTTCTATAACAATTACAACTGCACAAAATCAAATAGAAGTAACCAAAGCTGTTGCGGAGGCCGGAGCTACATGGAATATCGGTACATCTGAAAGTGTTTCAGATGAAACCATTACGAAATGTCTAAACAAACTTTTAACAGATTCAGATAAAGTGAGAGAAATGTCTAATAAAGCTCTTGCCATAAAGTGTGCCAGTAATTCGGATGAAATAACAAAAATTATTTTAGGAGGATAGTATGTTAAACATTGAAAAATTCCATTTGAAATGTATAGAAAAGAAAGATTTAAATCTTATTTTAAAGTGGAGGAATACAGAAGAAATTCGTTCTGTTATGTACGAAGATCATAAAATAACAATAGACGAACACTATAAATGGTTTGAAAAACTAAAATATGATGAAACAATGATTGCAAGATTACTAATATATAAAGAAAAGCCAATTGGATTTGTTAATTTTACAAAAATAAATAAAATAGATCGAACTTGTAATTGGGGATTTTATATAGGAGACAAACAGAGTGTAAGGCGTGCTGGAACTGTATTAGGTATAGTAGCATTAGACTATATTTTTGAAACAAATGGCATACAAAAAGTATGTGCAGAAATATTAGAATCAAATCGTATTAGTTTAAACTTTCATCAGAAACTCGGCTTCCAGGAAGATGGAAGACATGTGAACCATATTTTCAGGGATAATGAATTTATCGACGTTATTACAATGACCCTTTTTTATGAACAATGGATGGAAAGGAAAGAAGCTATAAAAAAAGAAATTGAAGGTGAAAAATATGAGTAATTTATATATCGGGGGTAGAGAGATTGGCAATAGCTCGCCACCATTTATTATTGCAGAAATGTCAGGGAATCATAATCAATCATTAGATAGAGCCTTGCAAATTGTAGAGGCAGCAGCAGAGGCTGGAGCACAAGGATTTAAAATTCAAACATATACACCAGATACAATGACTTTAAATATAGAAAATGGTGATTTTTTAATTCAGGATACGAAAAGCTTATGGAAAGGTAAAACACTTTATCATTTATATAAAGAAGCATATACACCATGGGAGTGGCATAAACCCATTTTTGATCGCTGTATAGAATTAGGAATGATACCATTTAGTACTCCATTTGATGAAACTGCTGTAGATTTTCTAGAATCATTGAATGTTTCTTGTTATAAAATCGCATCTTTTGAAAATACTGATATTCCCCTCATACGTAAAGTAGCAACGACAGGAAAACCAATAATCATTTCGACAGGTATGGCTTCTATTGCTGAATTAGATGAAACAGTAAGAGCTGCGAGAGAAGAGGGATGTAAAGAATTAATTCTATTAAAATGTACAAGTACGTATCCTGCATCTCCGAAATCTACAAATATAGCTACGATACCTCATATGAAGGAGTTATTTAAATGTGAAGTAGGTTTGTCTGATCATACACTTGGGGTAGGAGTATCTGTAGCGAGTGTCGCCTTGGGAGCCACAGTAATTGAGAAACATTTAACGCTTTCGAGATCGGATGGAGGAGTTGACGCTGATTTTTCAATGGAACCTGCTGAATTTAAATTATTAGTAAGCGAAACTGAAAAAGCATGGGAATCTTTGGGGAAAGTATATTATGGCCCTACTGATTTAGAAAAAGATTCTTTAAAATTTAGAAGGTCATTATATGTTGTAGAAAACATAAAGGCGGGAGAGGCTTTCACGATAGAAAATATTAAAGCTATTAGACCAGGTAATGGCTTATTACCAAAACACCTATCCAAAATTATCGGAAAGAAAGCGAATAAGGACATTGAAAAAGGAACGCCTGTTTCGTGGGATCTTATTTGATAGGGTACAATTAGATACCACTAGGAATTCGTTGAATAAATTAAAATGCCTTTTCAATTTAATGAAAAGGCATTTTAATTTATTCAGAATGATTATAGAAGAAAAGATATTTTTAATTTAATAACCTAATGAAGTTGTGATTGTAAAATAGTCGTAATAAAATGGATTCTCTCATGAAAAGTATGCTGTGTAATAACTTTTGTATGAATTTTTTCGACCATTAATCTCTTCGAAATCGTATCATTCAAATGAAAAGATACTTTATTTAAACAGTCCTCAAAGCTATTATAGGATATAATTTCATCTTTATTGAAGAAAGATGAAAGGTCAGATTTTTCTTCAATAATTTGAAAGCCTTGGCAAGCTGCAATATCAAACGTACGATTATTAATGGTATTATTTTTTATTTTATTTTTATTTTTATTCTGTGAAAATAGATGACTACGATGAGGGTTTAATATAAGACTAGCGTTATTATAATAGAGTGCAACTTCTTGAGGTGGAATCCATTCTTCTATAATTTTAATTCTTCGGTGATTTTTCCATTTTTTAATTAACTTATTTCTCCAGTGTTGACCAATAACAGTATAGTGATAAGGGGTTTTTTCCAAAAGAAACTGCATCAATTTTACTCGGGTTGGATAAGGATATCCAATGAACAATATTTCACTTTTATATTTCGAATTTCTTAGACCAGGCTTAAATACATCTATATTAGTTGCTAATGGTAAGTGGTATACATTGGTATATCCTAAACCTGAATAATATTTAAGTGCTTCACTATCAATAGTAAATATAAAATCAAAGTTATTTAATAGAAGAAGAGAGGTATCTATATAAAAAGGGTCCTCTGTTAACCAGACAGCTAATTTAATGTTCCTTTTTTTAAAATATTGAATTGCTTTTTGTGGTAGATGATTACCTAATAAGGTGAAAACAATATCAGGATGAAACGTTGTTGTAATGAAATCCAATTGCTCTATTAATTCACTCGGCTGTACTGCTAACCATTCGAAATTTTGATCGATAAGTGTTCTCTGTATGCTTTGATCTAGATATTGATAGATTTTTGAGTAACCAGAAGTAATGTATAAGAGTTTCATATTTCAATCCCTGCTTTAGGTTTAAAATATATTATGAGATAAATGTAACACTTTCTATTTCTTTACAACTGATCTTAGTAATACTTGTAGTAGGAGGAGTAACTGAATTTTCCTCTTCTAATGTGACGATACAAGTATTAGGGTTAAAATTTGTAAAAATAGCAGGTCCAATAATATTTCCAGATTTACCAGTCACAGTAACGACTTCGCCTGGTTGTAAATTTTTAAAAATACTACATACTCCACCTGAACAACGAAATAAATTACATAAGAACAAATTTATCCCTCCTTTAAACAATATACTATATCATATGAAAGTATGTAGAGGGATGTGTAGACAAGTAACCTTTAGAAGGGGAAAAATTCAGTTTAAAGCAACTTATTGAAATGATAGATACAATGGAATAATACATTTTGGAGCATTTTGATTAGATTATCCATAGTTAAGACATTCATTAGAATGTCTTAACTATGGATTGAACTTTAACCACCTGAAGCATCTTAAGGGGTGGTTAAAGTAACACTTTCTATATCTTCACAACTTATGAATATGGTATTGGTAGAAGAGGGGGTTATCACATCTTCTTCAACTAATACAACCGCACAAATAGTCGGAAAGAACAATGAAAAAGTAGCAGGTCCAATAATTTGTCCTGATTTAGTGGTAATTGTAACAACAGTTCCTGTTGGCCACGAAGAGAATAAAAAACAAGCTAAACCTGTGCATTCTGCCATATTAAGCCCTCCTAACTTTAAGTGTTGATTAATATAATACAATCCAAACATTTTATATTGTATGTGGTAACAATATGAAATGTTTGGACTAATAGAAAAACTAGAATTATATAAAAACGAAAAAGCAGTATATTAACTTATATCTATCTTTTTTAGTTAGCCTGGATGTTATTTGTTTTTAAAAATATAATATTTTAATATAAAAGAAGTTAGTGAGAAATATCCTTGGGTTAAATGGTTTCAAAAAGATGGAAACTGGTATTATCGTGATAAAGAGGGCCCTCTGGTTAAAGGCCTACAATCTATTAATGGATACAAATACTACTTTAATGAAGATGGTGTTATGCAAACAGGCTTACAAACTATTAAGAGACAAGTATATTATTTTAACGAAAATGGCATTAAAGTTCCTAATGTATTTTTAGATGTTCCAGAAAGTCATTGGGGGTATGACCAAATATCATATATGGCAGGAAATAAAATTATAAATGGATATGGGAATGGTTACTTTGGAGCAAATGATAATCTTACACGTGAACAATTAGCAGCCGTCTTATATAAATCTTTATCACTGCCGGATACAAGTGATAATCCTTTTACAGATATAAATGATAGCCCATTTAAAAAAGAAATTTTGTCCTTAACGAAGAGCGGTATTTTTTCAGTAAATGGGGAAAAGACATTTAATCCAAAAAACACTGCGACAAGGGCTGAAATTGCAGTAGTGTTAACTAAAGCATTTAACTTGAAAATCAAAGCTAATTATGAATTCAATGATATGAAAGATCATTGGGCGAATGAATATGTAAAAGCTTTATATAGCAATGGGATTGCAAGTGGTACAGGAAATAAAAATTTCAATTCAGGAGCGAATGTTTCAAGAGCAGAAATGGCTGTATTTTTATATAGAGCAATCAACTTAAATCCGAATTTTGTACCAAAGCCTATTTAATCTTATAATAAGATGGCTTTAATACGAAGCCTATATAGGCTTCGTACCAGTTTGTTTTGAAATTGACTCATCATTTTGAGTGTAAAAAAGTTTATATCAACACAATTCATCTTTTCTCTAATCAAAGTTATAGGTTTTGAAAAAACTAACTAATTTGATCAAAAAATGCACCCTAATTGTTAGTCACATAATTGACAATTAGAGGTGCATTTTTTATAGTCTATTTTTAAAATACAAGCACTAAGACGGTATATAAGGTGTTGAAAATTAAAAAACAATTTCTAAGTGTGGATTTGAAATAAAGTCGTACCGTTTTGAAAAAGTTTAACCGTTTTAAAGAATACATTTTAAAAGAAATGTTGTTGTAGCAGGATTTATGATGAATTTCAATCAAACTTTATCATTTTAGCCAAGAAGACTCCTTCCTCAAGGAACGTGAAGGGCCACAGCCTAGTGAGTAGGTGGGAGATGAATTGGCTTCGGACAAGGGATGGCAAGAGCCATCTTAATTGTTCGACAGGTAGTAAAGTGTTACTTGACAAATTGTCATGATCATTTTACTATATTTCGAATGTACGTTCGGTATATAATAGATATATATCGAAATGGAGGTGAAACTTATGATTATCAATAAAGCATATAAATTTCGTATATATCCAAATAAAGCACAAGCAACTCTAATCAATAAAACGATTGGTTGTTCTCGTTTTGTATTCAATCATTTCCTATCTCTATGGGATAATGCATACAAGGAAACAGGAAAAGGTTTGACATATGGTACATGCTCTGCCAAACTCCCTGCCATGAAGAAAGAGTTTGTTTGGCTAAAAGAAGTGGATAGTATTGCGATTCAGTCGTCTGTTCGCAACCTTGCGGATGCTTATACACGCTTTTTCAAAAAACAAAACAGCTCCCCGTGTTTCAAATCTAAGAAGAACAACGTACAATCTTATACCACAAAACAAACAAATGAAAACATTGCTGTTGTAGGCAACAAAATGAAATTGCCAAAACTAGGTCTTGTTCGATTTGCCAAAAGTCGTGAAGTAAAGGGACGTATTTTAAATGCTACGGTTAGAAGGAACCCTTCTGGTAGATACTTTGTGTCATTGTTAGTGGAAACAGAAGTGCAAGAATTCCTGAAAACACTTTCTTACATTGGAATGGATGTAGGGCTAAAAGACTTCGCGATTTTGTCAGATGGAACAACCTATAAAAACCCGAAGTTTTTTCGATCGTTAGAAGAGAAGTTGGCAAAAGTACAGCGTGTTCTTTCTAGAAGAATGAAAGGATCTTCTCGCTGGAATAAACAAAGAATTAAGGTAGCTAGAATTCATGAATATATAATGAATTCTAGAAAAGATTATTTGGACAAAATCTCAACTGAAATCATCAAAAACCACGATGTTATCGGTATAGAAGATTTGCAAGTATCGAATATGTTAAAAAATCATAAGTTAGCAAAAGCAATTAGTGAGGTATCATGGTCACAGTTTCGAACCATGTTGGAATATAAAGCAAAATGGTACGGCAAACAAGTCATTGTCGTATCGAAAACATTTGCTTCAAGCCAATTATGTTCTTGTTGTGGATATCAAAACAAAGACGTTAAAAATCTAAACCTACGTAAATGGGAATGCCCTTCTTGTAGTACACATCATGATAGGGATATTAACGCAAGTATCAATCTAAAGAATGAAGCGATAAGACTTCTAACCGCAAGGACTGCGGAGATAGCCTAATAAATTAGAGTTCGATAGAACTCTTTACTTAGGAATCCCCCACTTTCACTTCTAAACGAAGTGAAAGTGGGGGTAGTTCAATACAAGTAGGGATTTAGCAAACACTCATGTTGGGATTCTAACGTCAAATGGAACATCTAATGTATTATTTGATGATGTCCAAGTTATAGGTGCAAAAAAAAGCTAAACTAATATGGGTTCTGATGTAAAAACTTTGAAACATATAAAAATGGTTTATCAAACTTGGATATACTGATAGGAGCACCATACATGCCCATCAACAATACCCCTAAGTACCAAGAAAACGTTATTCTTTCTAAACTGATATGCTCTCCTTTAGGTAGACAGATAAAAAATAAAAATCTGTTTGCTTGAAGGAGAGTTTTGTTAATGTCTAAAAAAGTTTACTCTGCGGAGGATAAATTTAACATATTGAAAGAATGGGAGGATGGTAATTATTCACTAAATGAACTTGAGTCCGTTTTTAAAGTAAGTCGCATCAATCGAAGCACTCATCAAGTCCTGAGGGACTGAATCAACGGTTTAATAAGGCGGCCGTCCTACTTTTACACCCCCTACTAGCAGAACTACTTAGCAAAAAATTGGCCGCATCTATGCCGATTTCTTCTCCATACACTTCTGTTTTCAAGCATACTCGTATTTTAGATTCAACTGCATTTCAACTCCCAGATGTATTTTCATCGGTTTATCCAGGTGGACAGTTCCTACATATTCATACAGGTCCAGGTAAACAACATGATCGCACTTACGGCTCTCTGTGTGTCCCAAATGTAACAGCAAATGATTTATGTATCCGAGATTTAGGTTGTTTTCATTTAAAAGACCTTCAATACATACAATATAAAAAGGCAAGCCAGTATGGAAAATAAAATTAACCCAGAATTATTGGAATCATGAAATGAGGCTTTTAAAAGGAATGCTTATTTCTTCAATCACTATCAATTTTGTTTTTGAAATATCCCTATTTAATCAAAGGGTTATTAAAAATCATATAACGGGAGGATTTATATGAAAAAAAATACAATTTTGATATTATTGATATTTATTCTGTCTATTTCCCTTACAAACCATCCCCTTGCAGCCGAAACTTTAAACAACCTTGAGTTTATAAAAGAACAACAGACTAAAAATGAAAGGCTTATTCATATTGATATAAGAGGAAATAATGTGGAAGAATATCAAGAGGCACAACATATGGTTGATAGAATAAAAAAAATAAAAAGCGGCATACTTGATAAATTAGTGGCAGACGGAACATATGTAAAACTTGTTAATTATCCTATCACTGAGTCTGACGAATACAGGGACCTAAAAGGATTAATTCCACGAGGATGGGAAGGGCAAACCAATGCCGAAGGAAAACAATTGACCTGGGATGATGTACCAGGTGTGGGATCTGATATTGGTGGAAAACCTGTAATGGCTAGAATAGGTTTTAGTGAAAGAGGAAAGGGGCATGGTTCCATTAATTTAGAACTTCATGAAATAGCGCATGCAATTGATCGAGTGGTTTTTTTTAATATAAGTCATACTGATTTGTTTGATGTTCCTTTCAGTCAAGAGAGACAGAAATTTTTCCCGGATAAATATTACGAAAATAAGGAAGAATATTTTGCGGAATGTTTTACATATTATTATTTTAGCGAATCATCTAAGCAAGAGCTAAAAGATAAGGCTCCATTGACTTATAGATGCATAGATTTATTAATTAAAACTGTTCAAGGGGATTCCAATTCAACAGAACCTATTAATGAACTATTAGACGGAAATCAATTTGCTTGGTCTTTAAAAGGATATAGTGATCGAGAATTCGCAAAAGTAGATTATAACAAGAAGGCAGAGTTAATTATGGATTTAAAATAAAGTCACGATGTTTATAAAAAAGATTCGATGCTCTATCCCTTTAGGTGGTTATCTAAAGGGGTATTTTTATACTAAAAAGGAAAAGAACATCTGAATTGAAGGATAGACTAGGGAACTGTTGTGTGGCAATAAGTTATTCCTGTGAACACTCGCCACTTAGCAAGGCTTGAAGTGGGAGTTTCTCAGTTCCACGATGAAAGCAACCTTTCGTCTCCCTGAGCGTTACTTCGGGGTGTTCCATCCCTAGATGTCCAACGCTTGGACGCTCTTTTGGTACGGTTGATATTTTACGCAGGAACCGAATGGCTTGTTTTTCGCACTCTATTTTCTTCCTGCAACCTCATATATCAAGTTATCAAAGAACTTCATATAGCTAGTTTATCAAAAGTTTTTGGCTATGCCAAACCGAAATTCATCTCCCACCTACCGTTGGGCTACGCCCTTCATAACGCTTGAGGAAGGAGAATTCTTTCGGGGAATTCGTTAAAGGATGCTATTATTAGACATTCTCGAAAAAAATGTACAAGAAAAGTATTTCCTATCAGAAGAAAAATTGGACAAAATCGTATTTAAATAATAGGAAATATTAATTCTAGTGATTGGAGAAGGGGTGGAGAGATGTGTAATCCTATGGGGATATCCCCTACGATTACATGCAAAGATGATCCCAGGGTTTTACTTCCTAATAAAAAGGCAGCTTAATTAGAAATTAATTAAATGGAGAGTGTAAATGATGAAAAGCTATAAAATCCATATTAAAGAAGCTACAAAAAAAGGATATGCAGTAGCTGAAGTGGGGGATAGTGTTAATTATTCTGTTCCAGGGAGTAAAACTAGAAGGGGAAGAGGAGGGAAAGGTGTTGCTCAGACATTAGATACTGCTTGTAATCAGGCTGATTAACAAGGGATCCTACCACACCGCTATCAAGCTAAGAAAAACAAATGCCCATCGACCTAGGATTTCAAAGTAACTCCATAAAGAAAATTTTATGGAGCAATAAATTAATTAACTTGATGGTGATGGGGTACCGCCACATCGCTATCAAGCTAAAAAAATAGGTCACCCCCAAAATGAAAAAACATGTTAAATTCCCATAGATAACTATCTTATATTAATTACATACCCTAGTGTGTGATATAATAATATAAAGATATTATATTTAAAGGGGGGATTCAAATTGGTTAAAAACTTACCTTTACTAATAGTGATTTTAATACTTGGTGTAAGTTCTTCTACATTAAGTATGAATGGATACTTTTCTCCAGTTATAGAATGGTCTTTAATGATTATAAGTATTATTTTAAACATTACTGCAGTGATAGGTTTATCACTACACGTTCTTGTATACCAACCTATGAAAAGATTTGAAACAAATTTAAAAGAGACCTTCAAATAAAATAATTATATTTGAGGTAACACCACATCGCTATCGAGCTAAAAAAATGTATCCATAAAAAGAAAAAATACGCTATTCTTTCTGTAGAATCATAGGAAAGGATGGCGTTTTTTATGTCTGTTTCTGTGTCTGATGAATTACAACTATTTGCTCAAGAGATTCAAAGTTTTTTATCTCCAAATACCTTACGGAATCTTGCTAGAGATGTTGGTTTCGTACAACGAACCAGTAAGTACCAAGCAAAAGATTTAATAGCTTTATGTGTATGGGTGAGCCAAAATGTAGCTATGACTTCTTTAACTCAATTATCTAGCTGTTTAGAAGCATCAACAGCAGTACTTATCAGTCCTGAGGGACTGAATCAACGATTTAATAAGGCGGCCGTCCAACTTTTACAACACCTACTAGCCGAACTATTAAGCAAAAAATTGACCTCATATATGCCGATTTCTTCTCCATATACTTCTGTTTTCAAGCGTATTCGTATTTTAGATTCAACTGCATTTCAACTTCCAGATCCTTTTTCATCCGTTTATCCAGGTGCAGGGGGATGCAGCCATACAGCGGGAGTAAAGATTCAGCTTGAGTATGATTTATTAAGTGGACAGTTCCTTCATATTCATACGGGTCCAGGGAAACAACATGATCGAACCTACGGTTCTCTGTGTGTTCCAACTGTGAAAGCGAATGATTTATGTATCCGAGATTTAGGGTATTTTCATTTGAAGGATCTTCAACACATACAAGATAAAGAGGCTTACTATATCTCTCGTATTAAATCAAATACATGTATTTATCAAAAAAATCCCAACCCTGATTATTTTCAAGATGGAAGAATAAAGAAAGGTACAGAGTATATACAGATAGATATGGAGGTTGTAATGAACTCTCTTCAACCAGGACAAACATATGAAATATCTGAAGCTTATGTAGGAATGATTGATAAAGTATCAACTCGTGTGATTGTTCATCGGCTAACAAAAGAACAACAACAAAAACGATTACAAGATCAAGCTGTAAGAGAAAAAAAGAAAGGAATGAAGTATTCTCCTCGTAGTAAACGTCTCAGTGGTATCAATGTATATATGACAAACACCCCTACAGATATTGTCCCGATGGGACAAGTACATGATTGGTACTCTTTAAGTTGGCAAATCGAGATTATATTTAAAACATGGAAATCATTCTTTCATATTCATCATTGTAAAAAGATAAAACGAGAAAGATTAGAATGCCATTTGTATGGACAACTGATTGCCATTCTACTCTGTTCTTCTACCATGTTTCAAATGCGGCAATTACTTCTTATAAAAAAGAAACGAGAACTGAGTGAATATAAGGCCGTATATATGATTAAAGATTACTTTCTTCTTCTTTTCCAAGCTATACAGAAAGACACCCAAGAGCTATCAAAGATTCTAATTCGCTTGTTCAACCTCCTACAGCAAAACGGGCGAAAATCTCATAGGTATGAGAAGAAAACAGTCTTTGATATATTAGGTGTCGTTTACAATTGTACCATGTCTAATAATCAAGCGGCTTAAATCAAAAAAATGAAACCCATTAGGGTTTATTTCGTATGCAAATCTTTCAATTCCCTACACCTAGCCTTTATAAAAAGAAACAACCTTTACTATAATTGACGTTGTATGAGCTTAGCTTGATAGCGATGGGGTACCGCCACATATCCATCAACTTAAGAATTTTCTTTACCCCCAAGTGTTAAAAAAACGCCATCCTTTCCTATAAGTCTACAGAAAGAATAGCGTATTTTTTTATTTTAGGGGGTATTTTATTTTGTTAGGTTGATAGTGATGTGGTGCTACCCCTTATATAACTTTTTTTATTTTTTGCGGTGATTGTTTCGTTTGAGTAATGATATTCTCTTTTCGTAATTCTTTAAAGAGCGACGTGACCATAAGAACGACTACAATAGAGAATGGTAAAGCTGCTATGATCGCTGCAATTTGCAGTGCATTTAACCCACCAGCTTGCAAGAGAATGGCTGCAATAGCTGCAATTGTTAATCCCCAAATAAGCTTCAAACTGTTTTTCGGTGATAAGTTACCATTGCTTGTTTGCATAGCAACAACAAATGTTGCGGAGTCAGCAGAGGTAACGAAGAATGTTGCGACTAAAATTAGTCCAATAATGGTCAAAAATGTTGAGAATGGTAAATGCGAAATGACAGCGAATAACCCAATTTCGGTACCATTTTTCGCAATTTCATCAGCAATTCCAAGTGATTGGAACATTTCCATATGAATAGCTGTACCGCCAAAGACAGCGAACCAAAATGTACAAATGAATGTTGGGATTAATACGACGCCGATAATAAATTCACGAATTGTACGTCCGCGAGAAACACGGGCAATGAATGTACCGACGAATGGAGACCAAGAAATCCACCAACCCCAGTAAAAAATAGTCCAATTTTCAATCCAAGAAGAGGATTCTTTGCTAAAAGCACCTAAATTTAATCCCATGCTTGGTAATGCTCCAATATAAGAGCCTAGTGTGGAAGTAAAATACTTCATGATAAAGACAGTTGGCCCTAAAATTAAAAAGGAAACGAGTAATATTCCAGCGAGGGAGAAGTTTAAGTTACTCAAATATTTAATCCCACGATCTAAGCCAGTTTGTGCACTTGTTAAATAGAGTACAGTGAAAATGGCAATAAGTACGAGTTGTGTACCAATTGTATTATTAATAGAAGGGAATAAATAGCTTAATCCTCCAGCGATTTGTTGTGCACCGATTCCTACGGATGGTACGATTCCAAATACAGTTGCTAAAACAGCCAAAATATCTACTGTTTTTCCAATAGGAGAATGTTTCGATCGATTAAATAATGGAGTAACTGTAGCGCCAATTGTACTACCTTTTTGTTTTCGGAATGTAAAATATGCAATTGTTAGAGCGACCATTGCATAAAGTGACCAAGGGAAGAGACCCCAGTGGAAAAATGAATATTGCATAGCAAGTTTAGCGCTTTCCTCAGTTCCAGGTTCACCAGTAAGCGGTGCTCCAAAGTGTGAAATGGGTTCAGTAATTCCATAAAAGAGAAGTCCGATGCCCATTCCTGCTCCAAATAACATGGAAAGCCAAGAGAGGTAACTATATTGCGGTTTTTCATCATCTTTACCAAGACGAATGGAGCCATACTTTGAAAATGCTAAATAACCAGCTAAAACAATCATTGTGGTCATAAGTAGAGAGTAAAACCATCCAAACTTATTGAGAATAAATGCGTTTAAAGAAGAGGTAACACTTTGTAAATCATAGCCTTGTATCCAACTTGCTGGAATTACACCCCATATAATAAATAAGGTTGTAAGCAAGATGGAGATATAGAATACACTGTTTTCTTTTTTTATCATAGAATCCCACCTTTTATTTAATAAAGTTAAAAATTATATTAATAATAACAATGATAGAATTAATTGTCAAAAAATTCGTTTTTCATAGGTGATATTGGGTACAGCCAACGTACTAACATAAAACCCACGTTAAGAATTATTTGCGGTCTTTTCATGTTTCAAAGCCTCGTGTTATCACAGTAAACAAGAACCTAGATTATTCGATAGCAATTGCTGAATTTAAGAAAGAGAAAAAGATGCCCGTAGGTATCCAAACCAGACAGATAAAATATCTGAATATCATTGTGAAATAAGATCCCCGTTTTATTAAAAAGAGAGTTGGCTCGATGTTAGGATTGAAATCTTTTCGTACAATCCAATCTATTCTTTTCGGAATGGAAGCGATGCATATCATTAAAAAGGACAACTTACTTTAGGGGACCGGTCTGTTCAAAATCAAATGAAATTCATTCACCAACTCTTTAGAATAGCAGCATAAGATCAGATTCCATTAGGAATCTATATACCTCTTTCAAATGGATGTAACCTTTGCAGTAGAACCCACAGTGAATGATTTTTGTGAAAATAGATGAATCATACAGGCAAAAGATTCTTAAGGACATACACATATAAGGAATAAAATAGAGAGAGGGGAAAACAATTATGTCTTGTGAATGCTCAGGGACAGCGTTAACTTGTTGTCCAGATAAAAATTATGTTCAAGATAAAGTGTGTAGTCCATGGTCAGGAACTGTAGTTGCTACTGCAATTACGAATGTACTTTATAACAACAATATTAATCAAAATGTAATTGGAACAGGATTTGTTCAATATGATGTAGGACCTGCTGCAATAACGATGACAGTCCTTGATTCTGCAGGAAATACACTTGATACACAAACATTAAATCCAGGAACAAGTATTGCTTTTACGTATCGTCGTTTTGAAACGATTGAAGTGACTTTACCTGCTGCAACAGCTGGAACATATCAAGGGGAATTTTGTATTACAACACGTTATCCAATTTCATAGAAGAATAGGAGAAGATCAAAATGGGAAATTCCAGTTTATCATGTTGTTCCAATAACAAACTTGTTCAAGATCAAGTTTGTATAGATTGGTCCGCAACTGGTGCGGTAACTGAAACGGTATATACGAATAATATTACACAAGATTTGTATGCATCAGGTTATGTAAAATATGATATAGGTGTAAATCCAATTACAGTGAACTTTTTAGTAGGAACAGCAATAGTAAATACAATTACTGTACAACCGCAAAGTAGCGGGTCGTTTACAGTGAGATATTTTACAACAATTCAAATTGTAACAACTGGAACGGGAACGAGCCAAGGACAATTGTGCCTTACAGTACGTTATCCAATTTCATAACAAAATGAAAATTGGCAACAATATTTCCCTTCTATATATGGAGAATGGTTGTTTAAAATATTAATGATCGTAACAGATTGTAATGATTTACCTGTATATGACATCGTATTTCCAGGAAAAACAGTAAAAGTATTTGTAACTTGGCTGACAATTTGAACAGTGATTTCTTCTGTACTACTGGTGCTATTGTATATAGAGATAGTACCTGAGATATTTAACACTCCATCACCTTCCCATATTGGTAATGTTCGAAGATCATTTGTATTTGTTGGGAAGGGGATTTCTTTTGTTATGAAAAAATTACCAGCAAACTCATTTGTTACTAATTCACAGCTTGGTGGAGTGGGCGGAGTGTATGGAGGGCAGATGATAGATAGAGGGGCAAAACAGCCAATATTTTTTTTAGAGGTCATTGCTCATTCCTCCCTGTATAGTCTCTTTTATTACTATTAAATGCTGTAAAACAATTGTTGTGTTAATAATAGACAAAAAATTCAACGAAGGATTGTTTAATAGGCTTGAATCTGATAATAATTTTATTTATATAAAAGAAATTAATTGATGAATTTCTTTGTCGTCACCTAACCAGAGGACAAGAGCTTTTTTAAAAATACAGAGGAGATCATAAAAGCTAACAGTTTTGGAATTATGTTTCGAATGATTTCAATACCTATGGTATCCAAATGATATTGTTTCTTTTCTAAACTTTCTTCTCCTTGTAGCAGGTTCATATCTTGATGAACTTGTTTTCTCGTATTATCCATAAAAGATTCCACTTGTTTTCTTGCTATTGTTGGATTCGTTTTACGAATATATTTAAAGGTCTCTTTCCAGGTAGGTTTCATTATTCCAGGTTTAGGTGGGACACTTGAGAAATCGGTTCTTTGAATAAATTTTCGAATAGTCTTACTAGTTATTTCATCAATATTTCTAATCAGCTTAGAGAAAAGTTTTTTTCCTAAGGTAATTAGAAGTACTTCCGTAGAATCAATATATATTCCTCCTTCTCTTATCACTGTGCCTCCACCTCGAAAAGTGCCCGTAATATAGAAAGACCTGGCTTTATTGTATCTATCATAACTTGCATATGTCCAATAACATTACATGCAATGGTTCTTGTGGTATATCCAGAAAGGGATACAAGGACGTGATTGGCCGACTTTTTATAATGAAAATCCCTCCATTTTCTATACAGAACTCAATATCTTGTGGAAAATTTCCCCTCAATTCCCCCCATTTCGGCTAAAGTAATGATTTGACTATCAGTTAGTACTTGCTTGGTCTCTTGATCAGTAGGTAAAGGTTGTTCTACGTTACCTCCTTCCGGTAACAAAAAAATCCAGTTTCTTCTCCGAGATGTTTTTAGCAATGACATTTCATTTCCTTTCTTTACTTTATATAATTCAACAGAAACTAGTCTAGATACAAGAGCTTTTCCTAATCCGAAACTCGCATTAATAAAAATAACATTACAATTCTCTGTAATAGCGTCAGCAGTAAACATAATACACTTACCTGAGAAAACTAGGATAAACAAATAAATTAAGTACACATTCTGTTAGATATTCTTAGAAAAGACATAAGAGAATAGTAATTTGTTTTTAATAATAATCAGAATTATTAAATTGATTTATATAATATTGTACAAGCAAGGTAATGATTGAGTCATAAATATATAAGAGATGTACTGTGTGATAAATAAAAGGAGAAAAACTATGTCATGTAAGTGTAATGTAAATACATTGAGTTAATGTGTAGATAAAAATTTGTACAAGATAGAGTGTGTAGTTCATAGTGTGATTTGATTGCTACTGGTGTGACAGTTGATATTGAATGCCTTTGCAATTTGTTGATATGGATACATTACTTGATATGAGTTCAACCATACATCCCTCTGCTAGAATGGGATGTATAGTTGGAAATTATGCCTAGAGGAGCAAGCTATCCATTTTTCCTATTCAATAATGTTTTTCTCCTTATAAAACGTGTACGTTCAGACAAAGTTGTCTGGAAATTTATGAACAACTTATACTGTCTCTTAGTGCTATTGGCTTAAAATATGATACAACATCAAAATGAACATCACTATATTATGAATCTAAAAAACGAATTTGGTATGTAGGGAATATAAATTAATTATTTTCAAGGAGACTGTTTTATTTTCGGGCTACTTATATGCAATGTTTTATATTTATAGAATGTAGAGGAGAGAAAATAATAATGTTTCAGTATAATTGTTTTAGTTGCGACGGTAGGAGCAGATTGGGCCCTACCGGGGCAACTGGAGTCACGGGAGCTACCGGACCTACTGGAGCTACCGGACCTACCGGACCTACTGGAGCTACCGGAGTTACTGGAGCTACCGGAGTTACTGGAGCTACTGGACCTACGGGAGTTACTGGGCCTACAGGAGTAACCGGACCAACGGGAGTTACAGGACCTACCGGAGTTACAGGACCAACGGGAGTAACCGGAGCTACTGGACCTATCGGAGTTACAGGACCAACGGGAGTAACCGGAGCTACTGGACCTACCGGAGTTACAGGACCAACGGGAGTAACCGGAGCTACTGGACCTACCGGAGTTACAGGACCAACGGGAGTAACCGGACCAACGGGAGTAACCGGACCAACGGGAGTTACAGGGCCTACTGGAGTTACAGGACCTACTGGAGTTACAGGACCAACGGGAGTTACAGGGCCTACTGGAGTTACAGGACCAACGGGAGTAACCGGACCAACGGGAGTTACAGGGCCTACTGGAGTTACAGGACCTACGGGAGTTACTGGAGCTACTGGAGTAACCGGAGTTACAGGACCAACGGGAGTTACTGGAGCTACTGGAGTTACTGGACCAACGGGAGTTACAGGGCCTACTGGAGTTACAGGACCTACAGGACCAACGGGAGCTACCGGAGTTACAGGACCAACGGGAGCTACCGGAGTAACCGGACCAACGGGAGCTACCGGACCTACTGGACCTACGGGAGTTACTGGGCCTACAGGAGTAACCGGACCAACGGGAGTTACAGGACCTACCGGAGCTACTGGAGCTACGGGAGTTACTGGAGCTACGGGAGCTACGGGAGTTACTGGAGCTACGGGAGTTACTGGAGCTACTGGAGCTACCGGAGTTACAGGACCAACGGGAGTAACCGGAGCTACAGGACCAACGGGAGCTACCGGAGTTACAGGACCAACGGGAGCTACCGGAGTTACAGGACCAACGGGAGTAACCGGAGCTACAGGACCAACGGGAGCTACCGGAGTTACAGGACCAACGGGAGTAACCGGAGCTACTGGACCAACTGGAACGGATGTAACCACTAACTCAATGTTTGCTGCAAATACAGTTGGAAGTACAATTGTTGTTTTGTTAGGTGGTACTAATATTCCACTTCCTAATGATCAAAGTTTGGATGGCTTTACAGCCAATGGTGCCAATGATACGTTTACAGTTCCAGCGACAGGGCGTTATTACATCACATACCAAATTAATACAACAGTCGCACTATTAATTAGCTCACGACTATTACTAAATGGTGCTACTTCAATTCCTGGTTCTATATTATCTCCTATTGTATCCACTGCAAGTTATAACAATGATGTAATTGTATCTTTAACAGCAGGTAATACAATTACCCTTCAGTTATTTGGTTTAGTAGGAACTGCGGTCTTACTTGGTGGTGGCTCAACAGGAGCTGCTCTAACAATCATTCGTGTAAGTTGAAATGCTGTTTTGAATGCATAATTTTTGAATAATCTTGATGATATCATGGGCAGTTGGCTGAGACCATGATATCATCAAGTTGAGGTAGCACCACATTGCTATCAAGCTAACAAAACAAAATCCCCCTTAAAATGAAAAAATACGCTATTCTTTCTGTAGAATCATAGGAAAGGATGGCGTTTTTTATGTCTGTTTCTGTGTATGACGAATTACAACTATTTGCTCAAGAGATTCAAAGTTTTTTATCTCCAAATGCCTTACGGGATCTTGCTAGAGATGTTGGTTTTGTACAACGAA